>NZ_JAQUVZ010000083.1 GCF_028693135.1 Methanosarcina sp. | reverse complement strand
CCGCACGGAAATATGAAACACTATTACTTTGCAAGGTTTTATTTAACATTGACGGCCTGAACGAAGAAACAGCCAGGGAGATGAAATATCTTGCTGAGTACCTCGGAGGTTCCGCTATCGTTGTTGGGGCAAAGACAAGGGACCAGATGCTTGAAGACAGCGTTGTCTACATGCGCTATGATATCCTTGCCCTGAATGTCCAGACTCTCCATGACTACTTTGTAGAAAATATCCCGCCTCTGGTTTCAGCAGCACCCGGAGGGCTTTATGTCGCAATAGAAGGAGACCTCCTGAGGAAATCAAGGACGGATCAATCCATGTCTCTCGGGACCCTGGCTTCTATGGTAGGGGTTTCAAGAAGAACTATCAGCAAATATGAAGAAGAAGGCATGGACGCGTCCATTGATGTCGTGCTCCAGCTTGAGGACATTTTCGGGCTCGAACTGGCAAGGCCCATAGATATCCTGAAATCCTGCGGGAGCAGAAGGTCAAGGAAGAAGGCAGAACCTGAAAAGACAGAACCTGAAAAGGAAGAACCACAGGTAAAACCTAATGTGCTTTTGCCGGAAGATCTGATCCTAAATACGATTTCAATGCTCGGATATGATGTCCTTCATACTGCGCAGGCACCTTTCAAGGCTATCTCACGGGACAAGTCTTCAGTTATCCTTACAGGTGTCAGTGAGTTCAACACAACAGTAATCAAACGGGCTCATCTGATGAGCAGCATTTCCTGCATTACGGAAACTCAGTCCGTGTTCATCATTAATGGGCATTCCAAACTGAAATCCGTCGAAAATACAGTGCTGATAGAAAAGAAAGAACTTGACAGGATAAGTGATTCTCAGGAACTCCTTGAGTTCATAGAGGAGCGCAAGGAAACTCAGAGCGGCGCGTAAACTGCTCTTCTCTTTCCTCCTGGTTAACCGGCATACTGAAAAAAAACGTTTTCTTTTTTCCTCTGAGCCTCTTCTTCTTCTTCTTCTTCTAGCTAACGATGCCCTCTTCTTGAATTTTCTTCCTCTTTAACTCTTTAACTATATTTAGAGCTCCGACTCTCAGTTTGTCACGGATGCCACAAAGATGCAAAAACCTAATATATCACTGTTTCAATCTAAACGCTTCAATGACGGTAAAGATTGCAGTGCTGGTTTCCGGAAGGGGCTCAAATCTCCAGGCGATCATCGACAGCATTGAAAAGGGCTACATAAAAAACGCGGCAGTTAATGTTGTTATTTCCAACAAAGCCGATGCTTATGCGCTCGAACGTGCAGGAAAACACGGTATCAGTGCTGTTTATCTTGATCCCAAAGGGCATGATAGAGCCGGATATGATAGGGAAATCCTGAATGTCCTCAAACAGTATGATACGGACCTTCTTCTGCTTGCAGGCTATTTCAGGATCCTGGGAAGCGAGATCATTGAGGCGTACAGGCACAGGGTCCTGAACATACACCCTTCTCTTCTTCCGGCTTTCAAAGGGCTTCATGCCCAGAAACAGGCTTTTGAGTACGGAGTAAAAGTTGCAGGCTGCACCGTACATTTTGTCGATGAAGGACTCGATTCCGGACCTATCATCCTCCAGAAGTGTGTGCCTGTGCTTCCAGGAGATACCGAAGAGATCCTCACTGCCAGGATTCTCGAACAGGAGCATATTATTTATCCCGAAGCTGTCAGGCTCTTTGTCGAGGGTAAGCTTAAAGTTGAGGGTCGAAATGTAATAGCTCTTACTTAATGGCCCTTAAATGAGCAGAAACTTTGCAGAATCTCCGAGCTCGCATTACTCCGGGATTGCATTACTCCGGGATTGCATTACTCTGGGATTGCATTACTCTAGGATTGCATTACTCCGGGATCGCATTAGTTTCATCAGGCAGATCTGAGCCGATAAGGCAGAAATCCAGATCAAAAGAGACAGAATATTGGGTAACTTCCGGTGGAATAGATTTTGGGAACTTACTCAAAAAGTAGGAAGTAGTTCCAAACCGGAATAGATTTTACTCATTAGTATACTCATTAATACTCTGACGATTATAAGTACTTGAATTATATTACTCACACGAAATATACTGGCCAACTGAAGACCTTCCATATTCCAGAATCCCCCGAGTCCTTAAAATGCTTGGGATATTTTCCCCTGGTTTTCCCTTGGAGCTCTATTTCCATTTATCGAGAAACTCCCCAGATTGTTGAATACTTACAGCCCTTCTGGCTTTCCAGTCTGTCAGGCAGTTCTTACAGGTTTCAACACATCTTACAGGTTTCAATACATAACACATTAATTTAAGTAAATGCCAGCACCGTAAGCATACTAACAGTTAATCAATTCACGCTAACGAGAAACCCTTGATTTCGAATAAGTTTTAAATGCATGGATTACGAGGTGACAGTAATGTCTTATATTGAAACAATTGATCCGGAATTGTTCGAGGCTATCGAAAAGGAAGCCGAACGTCAGGAATACAAACTGAACCTGATTGCATCAGAAAACTACGCGAGCAGGGCTGTTATGGAAGCCCAGGGCTCAATCATGACAAATAAGTATGCCGAAGGATATTCCGGCAAGCGCTATTACGGTGGCTGTGATTTTGTTGATGTTGCCGAAAACCTCGCGATTGTCAGGGCAAAGGAACTATTCGGGGCAAAGTACGTGAATGTCCAGCCCCACTCAGGTTCAGGCTCCAACATGGCTGTCTACTTCTCTGTACTGCAGCCTGGGGACACGATCATGTCCATGGATCTCTCTCACGGCGGACACCTTTCTCATGGCAGTCCTGTAAGTTTTTCCGGGAAGCTCTATAACATCGTGCCCTACGGGGTTAGCAAAGAGACAGAAACCCTGGACTATGACGAACTAATGAAAATTGCAAAAGAATGCAACCCGAAAATGATCGTATGCGGAGCTTCAGCCTATCCCCGTGAGATCGATTTCAAGAAGTTCAGGGAAATTGCCGATGAAGTCGGAGCTTATCTTCTTGCCGATATCGCCCACATTGCAGGACTTGTAGTTGCAGGCGTACATCCAAGCCCTGTGCCTTATGCAGACTTTGTCACCACCACAACCCACAAGACCCTTCGGGGGCCCAGGGGTGGAATGATTATCACCAGGACCGAAGAGCTTGCAATGAAGGTAAACAAGGCCGTTTTCCCGGGCATTCAGGGCGGTCCCCTCATGCACGTCATAGCTGCAAAGGCAGTTGCCTTTAAGGAAGCAATGAGCGAGCAGTTCAGGCAGGACCAGGCTCAGACCGTTAAGAACGCAAAGGTTCTTTGTTCCTGTTTGAGACAGAAGGGTTTTGATATTGTTTCTGGCGGCACCGACAATCACCTTATGCTCGTAAATCTTAATAATATGAATATTACAGGAAAGGACGCAGAAGCTGCAATGAGCAAAGCCGGAATCATTGCCAACAAAAACACAGTTCCTTTCGAGACTCGCAGCCCCTTTGTAACCAGTGGGGTCAGGCTTGGAACCCCTGCCTGTACTACAAGGGGTATGAAAGAAAAAGAAATGGAACTGGTTGCCGACTACATTGAGACAGCAATCAAGAATGCAGGAAACGATGCTCTGCTGTCGGAAGTCAATGGGAAGGTAAGGGATCTCTGTTCAAGGTTCCCGATTTACAGTTAATTGAGGAGACAGGGGGTTTTACCAGTTGTCAGATGAAAGCTATGAGTTACGGATCATAGATGGAAAAGTTCTTGCACAGCAGGTTGAAGAAGAGGTGAGGTCAGGAGTTGAGGACCTCGAAAGCAACCGGGGTGTTATCCCGGGGCTTGCTACAATCCTTGTAGGTGACGACCCTGCATCAAAGATGTATGTCCGCCTGAAGCATAGGGCATGCGAGCGTGTGGGCATCAGAGCAGAAGACTACCTTCTTCCGGCAGAAGCCACCCAGGAAGAACTTCTGTCTCTGATTGATACCCTTAATAAAACTCGGGATGTGCACGCAATCCTGCTTCAACTTCCGCTGCCGAAGCACTTCTCTCCGCAGGAAGCAATGGAAGCCATATCTCCTGCAAAGGATGCTGACGGTTTTCACCCTTATAATATGGGAAAACTCATGATTGGGGACGAAGGCCTTGTCCCCTGCACTCCACACGGGGTAATCAGGGCACTTGAGGAGTACAATGTGCCTGTCAAGGGCAAAAATGCGGTTATTATCGGGCACAGCAATGTTGTAGGGAAACCCATGGCAGCAATGCTTCTGAATAGAAACGCAACCGTTTCGGTCTGTCATATCTTCACCGATGACCTGAAGAAGTACACCCTTGGTGCCGATATCATAGTGGTTGCTGCAGGGGTTAAGCACCTTATCAAAGCCGACATGGTTAAAGAAGGGGCTGTAATCTTTGACGTGGGAATAACCAAAGAAGAAGGCGGTGTGTACGGAGATGTTGACTTTGAAAACGTAATCAAAAAAGCTTCTCTTGTAACTCCTGTCCCCGGTGGTGTGGGTCCCATGACAATTGCCATGCTTATGAAGCATGTGCTTATGTGTGCAGAGAAAAACCTTTAAATATCTATTTTAAGGCTTTTTCTCCTTTTGTTTTTTATTGGTGCTTCCTGATTAATTGGTTGGGTATTATTTCGAAATGACTTCAAATTGCATCTTACGTTCTTTCATTTCACGCGCCGCGCAAGGCTTGAGCCCACCCAGCGTATAGGAGATAAAAACGAACTCAATAGCCGTACTGGAACTTTAATACCAAAATATCAATCATATAGCAGGGGAAGACTATATTTTTTACTCGAATTTTTTAAGACTTTTGCCGGGCTTTTATTCTGAGGTATCTTTGATTGTGGGTTAAATCACAAAAATAATCTATTATCTTCTCAATCTTTTAGTACAAAGACAAGTAAATTTGTTTTTTAATTACATTATATTTGAAAATTTTACTCTGTGTTTTCCGGACCTGCCATTTCAGGTTATTGCATTTGAGTTTTATGTATATTTTTTATTTATTTGTGGTGAAGTTTTCCTGATTGTGATAACCTAATTTTAAACATCAATATTTTTATGTATCATTGAAGCCTATTTCACTATAATTCTGCCTGCCATCATTAAATAATACAAATGGTTTATGAAGTCTTATTTAAATGTTCAGGCTCTCATAAAATGTTCAGGCGCTAAAATGAGTTATTTGTAAACTTTAAACAAATCTACCTGATATATGTTAATAGCATTGAGTTCCAGTTATTCTTCCCCCGGTTAGAAACGTATTTCCCATAACCTTAAACTCTATCCACTTCCATATATAAGGTCTCAGAGGTCCTGAACTCCTGAAGATCTTGAAGATCCTAAACTTAATCGAATGTGCATCCCCCAGTTCCCTTTCAAGTCCTCCAGCGTTCAGCTTCGCAGTCGGAAAAATTGTTTTGTTTTTTCTTGCCTGCAAGAGGCCTTTCAGGGGATGGGACCGAAAAAGCTTTTTCAGGGAATGTTAGCAGATGACTGAATAAACAGCTTCTACAGTTACGAGTCAACGAAATGCCATGGTGAGTGTTTCATCACGGAAAAAAAGGCATCTGCAGATCCTGCTTCAAATTTCATTATTGTTTAAATATACTGAAATACTGCAATGCTATAATTGTCGTTTAAGAACAGTTTGCTCACTATATTTATCAAGCGCTGTTGCGCCAACTGAGTTAAAAGCTATATAGCCTGGTTGTCAAAAATGGTAGTTAATACTGATATCTGTGGTCTAAAAGTGGGAGATCAATATCCTGCACATGTTATGGGCGTTATTAACCTGAGCCCGGAATCTTTTTACGAAGGTTCGATCGCAAGCCCGGAGTCTGTACTGGATGTTGCCCGGAAAATGGTTGACGGCGGAGCAACTTTCCTGGATCTGGGTGCCCGGTCAACCTGGCGTTTTTCCGAGCCCATAAGCAGAAAAGAAGAGATTGAGCGCTTATTGCCTGTGCTTGATACGCTGGAAGGCAATGTGGATGCGGTAATTTCCGTTGATACGATGTTTTCTGAAATTGCAGAAGAGGCTCTCAAAAGAGGGGCAGATGTCATAAATGATGTTTCCGGTTTTACAGCAGACCCTCGAATGATAAAAGTAGTGGCAGACCACGGTTGTCCGGCTGTGGTTATGGCTTCTAATAAAATCCCCGGGGATCCTCTGGGTATGGATTCCATTATTGAAGCACTTGACTCCATTATACAGGCCGCTGAGGCTGGAGGTATAGTGCCTGACAGCCTCATCCTTGACCCTGCAATAGGCAGGTGGACCGAAGAAAAGCTGCCCATGTATGATTTTGAAACCCTGGATGATTTCGAGCGCCTGAAAATTTTTGAAAAACCTTTGCTTGCAGCCCTTTCAAGGAAGTCCTTCATAGGAGACGTGCTGGGAAAACCTGCAACTGAAAGGCTTTACGGCAGCCTGGCTGCAGCAGCAATTGCGGTTTACAAGGGTGCACATATTATCCGTACACATGATGTGCCCGAGACTTCTGATGTTATTAAGCTTTCGGGAGCCTTGAGAAGCCGGACAAGTGTTGTGAAGGAAGGCAGGTATGAAGTTTCAGTACTTGACGTGAAAACCCCTCAGGACGCAGGTATTGCAATGAGGAATATTGGAGCTACACGAATCGGTTCGCAGGTAATGCAGGGAAAAAGCATCCATCTTATGTTAAAGATCAGGAACCTTACAACCACAGAGGCTCTGATCATAAAACAGGAGATGCTTGCAAGGGGAGGAGATGCAGCCCTTGCGAGAGACGCAGTTTCCCATGAAACGGAAACTACTGACGTGCTTGTGATGGGTACCCTGCTGCAATTTGGGCGCCTTGCTCGTAAACTGGATGGACAGGCTCGTTCCCTCCCAGTTATTGCGGAAATGATCCGCGAATGTATTTTAAATCGGACCAATCTGGAATACCGATATCTGAGGTAATTATGATCATAACTTCAGCAAAACCCTTTGAAGAAATCCTTTCCCTGTTAAAAGATGAAGACGATATTTTTGTTGTCGGATGCAACGTATGTGCTGCAAAACTGAAGACTGGAGGAGAACCTGAAGTCCTTGAGATGTGCAGGCAGCTTGAAGAGAGTGGAAAGCACGTGGTAGGCTGGGCTCTTCCAACTGCAGCCTGCAGTATCCGGTCCTTTGAATCTCTGGCTGAGAAAAACAAGAAAATAAACGAAGCGCGTTGCATTCTTGTTATGGGTTGTGGCAGTGGAGTTTCTGCTGTTGCCAGTGTTGTTGATTTGCCTATATACGGTTCGAACAACACTCTTTCACTTGGCGGCACCAGTGGAGGCAAGCTCCTTTCCAACCAGTGCGTTATGTGTGGGGACTGTACCATAAGTGAATATGGTGGGCTCTGTCCGAAATCCCAATGCCCTAAAGCCCTTCTCAATGGGCCCTGTGGAGGGGCTGTGGACGGAATGTGCGAGGTCAACAGGGAGATGGAGTGTGTATGGGCTCTTATCTATGAACGTTTGAAAAAGATCAATCGGCTTGACCTTCTTTATGTTACCCATGCTCCCAAGGAGCATGGTTTTAAATAATTTCATTCCTAATATTCTTATTTAATGCTTTTTAATTTTCGTGAAAAACTGAACTCGAGGAAATTTCTGGTTACCGTTGAAGTCTCTCCCCCCAAAGGGACCAGGTTTTCAGCTCCCCTGGAGGATGCCTACCAGTTAAAAGGTGTTGCAGACGCTCTGAACGTTACTGATAATCAGTGTTCAATTATGCACATGAGCTCACTGGCTTTCAGCAAGCTTTTGCTCGATCAGGGTCATGAACCTATCATGCAGCTTACCTGCAGGGACAGGAATAGAATCGGGCTTCAATCCGATCTTCTGGGAGCATACGCTCTGGGAATCAGAAACATCTGCTTGATGACCGGAGATCATCCTATCTGTGGAGATCATCCCGGCTCAAAACCCGTTTATGACCTTGACTCCGTACAGCTCATTGAACTCGTCAGGAAGCTTGATTCAGACACTGATTTTGCAGGAAAAAGGCTGGATGGAGGCACTTCTTTTTGCGCGGGTGCGGTCTCAGGCATAGACCCTAAAAATATAATGCAGCTAATAAAGCTTGAAAAAAAGGTCCGAAGCGGAGCCGATTTTATCCAGACGCAGGCTGTGTATGACGCAAGCATATTCGAGGAGTTTATGGAGGCAGTAAACCATCTTGAGGTACCTGTAATTGCCGGTTTGATTCCTCTCAAATCCCTGAGTATGGCTGAATATATGAATAAAAACATCTCAGGAATTCATGTGCCTGATGAAATCATGCTGCGGATGAAGGATGCATCTTCCCCTATAGAAGAAGGTCTTTCGATAGCTTCTGATACTATAAAAGAACTGACAAAACTCTCTCGAGGGGTCCACATTATGCCAATCGGATCTCAAAAAAACACTTCGAGATTGCTTTCAATGGCAGGAATTTTAGAAAAACGCACATGAAATTCTTCGAATAACATGCCCAAACAATGAAAGTCCTTTTCACTTACCTTTTTTTGATATTAACTCCATCATTACCTTGGGACAGGAAGGTTGTTTTTTATTTGGCTC
>NZ_JAQUVZ010000033.1 GCF_028693135.1 Methanosarcina sp. | reverse complement strand
GTAATACTCTTTCTCTAGTAAACTAGAGGAAAGTAACATGAAAATCTCCCCCTGTATTAAATTAACTAAAATTATTTTTATTGGAGTGCTTATTGCTGCCCTGATTGTAAGCTCAGGGTGCACTAGCAAATCCACTCCCGTTGAGGACGAAGAAAGCGTGACTCCAGCAGAGTCTGCAGGAATCACCACAGGAACCGATGAATTAGCAGAGTCTGCCGGGACCGTTATCACAGATGGATTCGGCAGGAGTGTAACCATACCTGAGAAAGTCGAAGAGGTCGTCTGCTCGGGGGCAGGATCCCTGCGATACCTTGTATACCTGCAGGCTCAGGACCGAGTAGTCGGAGTTGACAGCCTGGAAACGAAGGAGTCGGAGATAGAAGGCCGACCTTATGCCCTTGCAAACCCGCAGCTTAAGGACTATCCCCTTATCGGCGAGTTTAGGGGCAATGATGACCCCGAAAAGATAATTGTGATCAATCCTCAGGTTATCTTGAGAGCCGGCACAACTGGCCAGTCCCCGGCAACAAGCGCCGCTGAAGCCGACACTCTTCAGGATAAAACCAACATTCCGGTAATCTCATTCCCTTACGGGTCTTTGAATAATGAGGAGAAGAAAGCCGAAATGTACAGTTCATTCCGGATAATGGGTGAGGTAGTGGGTAAACAGGAAAGAGCAGAAGAGGTCATTGCTTATATCGAAGCTGCGATGGAAGACCTCGAAAACAGGACTGCCGACATTCCGGAATCCGAAAGAAAGACAGTCTATGTCGGAGGAATAAGCAGTGCAGGAGCTCACGGGATAATTTCCACAGAGCCGGCTTATTCGCCATTCCTCTGGGTGAATGCAAATAACGTTGCAGCCGGAATGGGTGCAGACCATGCGGATATTGCCAAAGAAGCCCTGGTAAATTGGGACCCCGAGTATATCTTTATCGACATTGGTACCCTCCAGGCGGGCAACGAAGGAGCTATCGGAGAACTCAAGACCGATCCGTCACTCAAAGGGCTTTCAGCCGTGAAGAATGGCAATGTTTACGGAGTAATCCCCTACAACTTCTACAGCACCAACTATGAGTCAGTGCTTGCAAACGCTTATTTTGTAGGAAAGGTACTCTATCCGGACCGATTTGAGGATATCGATCCTGAAACCAAAGCAGACGAAATTTATACATTCTTCGTCGGCAAACCTGTGTTCTCTGACCTGAACGGACAGTACAATGATACGGGTTTCAAGCAGATTCTGCAGTAAGATGGAGGGTATAAATAAGTGCATTTTGCCGATGGAGCAGTACCCGAAGATTACCTCGTATACGTACGGAGGAAGTACTTCTGGATTATGGGGGGGTTCCTGCTCCTCTTCATTATGTTTATCTATTCAATCTCGGTAGGAGCGGTGACAATACCTCCTCGTGAGGTATTACAAACCCTGATGGGGCAGAGTGTCTCTGATGCATGGGATTCGATTATCTGGAACATCCGCCTCCCTCAAGCCCTGGCTGCAATAGTAGCAGGAGCCGGGCTCTCAGTTGCAGGGGTGGTAATGCAGTCTATCCTGCGCAACCCGCTGGGGTCTCCGTTTACTCTCGGCATCTCAAACGCCGGAGCTTTCGGAGCTGCCTTTTCGGTAATTGTTCTCGGGACAGGAAAGATGCAATCGAGCGTTGCAAACGCCGTCATCATCAACAACCCTTACCTGACCACAATGGTAGCTTTCATTTTCTGTCTTCTCGCCACAGGAGTGATCCTGCTCATCTCCCGGATCCGCGGATCCTCACCCGAAGTAATGGTGCTTGCAGGCGTTTCGCTGTCTTCCCTCTTTACCGCAGGGACGATGTTCTTGCAGTACTTTGCTGACGATACCCAGCTTGCAGCAGTTGTCTTCTGGACCTTTGGCGATGTTGGAAGAGTGAAGAACTGGATGGAACTGGGGATCATGACCGGGGTTGTCCTGTTGTCAGTCATATTCTTCATTGCCAACCGCTGGAATTACAACGCAATCGACGCAGGGGATGAGACTGCAAAAAGCCTCGGTGTCAATGTGGAAAAGATCAGGCTTATAGGCATGATTATTGCTGCACTGGTCTCGGCTGTAATTGTTTCTTTCCTTGGTGTTATAGGGTTCGTGGGGTTGATCTGCCCGCACATGGTAAGACGGATCATAGGGGATGACCAGAGATTCCTGATCCCGGGCTCAACCCTCCTTGGAGCAATTCTCCTTCTGGTATCGGACACCGCAGCCAGGCTTATAGTGTCACCATATGTGCTTCCCGTCTCTATCCTTACTGCTTTCATGGGAGCACCGACTTTCATTTACCTGCTTATTAGGGGGTATAAACGATGATTCTTTCTGTAGATGAACTCCAGTTTTTATATCGTAACCGTAAGATCCTGCATGAAATCGCCTTTTCAATCGATGAAGGCGAAGTTGTCGCAATCCTGGGTCCCAATGGGGTTGGCAAGACTACCTTGTTAAAATGCCTGAACAGGATCCTCAACCCGAGAGGGGGAACAGTCCATATAGACGGGGAAAACCTTTCCGACCTAGGGACAATGGAAATTGCACGCCTTATCGGATATGTCCCGCAGCGCGTAGAAACAGGAAGGCTGACGGCTTTTGATGCAGTCCTGCTGGGGCGGCGGCCCCATATCAAATGGGATATCGCAGAAAAGGATCTCAAGATCGTTGATTCGGTCTTCAAGTTACTCTCTATGGAAAACCTGCGCCTGTCCTATATCGACGAGATGAGCGGAGGTGAACTCCAGAAGGTAGCAATAGCACGTTCCCTTGTCCAGGAGCCCAAAGTCCTTCTCCTTGACGAACCGACAAGCAGTCTCGACCTGAGGAACCAGGTGGAGATCCTGGCAGTTATCAGGCAGATAGTCCTTCAGCACAAGATTGCGGCTGTGATGACAATGCATGACCTCAACCAGGCTTTCAGATATGCAGACCGGTTTATTCTCTTGAAGGGAGGGAAAGTTCACGCCTATGGAGGAGCAGAAGTAATTACCCCTCAGGTAATCGAAGAGGTATATGGCCTGCCAGTCGTTATCGGGGAAATTTCAGGTATGCGGTGTGTGGTTCCGGGGAGCCCGGTATGGGACTGCAAAATAAGCTACGCTGCAAGCAAATAATGATGCAAAGATGCAGTAATAAAAAAGCGGCACAACGGCACAACTGTGGGCAAAAAAACACTGGGTTGCGCTTTCTGACGCCTCGTATCAGAGGCACAGGAAGGATTTAACTTCTTAAAAAGAAAAGAAGGAGGTTTGCCGGAAAGGCAAACTCAATCCTTAAATGGAAAAATCCCTTGAGTGGAAATTTCCAGGTTTATCTGGTAATCATCATTTCTGCGGTTTCAGGCTTGTAGAACCAATCTCTCGGAAGTACCTTTTCCTGTTTATAGTACTTAACAAGCCTTCTGACCTTGGATTCTGTAAGGTTGAGGGAACGCTTGTTGTGGACGTCTTTCTTGTTAATCGAAAGGTGTTTCCTCAGTTTCAGAGCCTTCACGATGAGGTTGGTAAGGTCTTCAGGAATGTTAGAATAAACGTTGTTTTCCTTGAGGATTGTTGTGATCTTCTTGCCTGTGACAAGCTTGGCGTCAGGGACTCCATAGCGGTCTCTTAAAATCATTCCGATTTCGGATGTGGAGACACCCTGTTTCCAGAGGTCCAGTGTAATTGAAGTGACTTCGTCTGCTCCAATCTTGCACCACTCAGGTGCCTCGGTTCTGTTAGGCCTGGTGGAACCTGAATTACCTTTTCTTTTGGTATGCATTTTTGCCATATCTGATTCTCCTGATATTAATTGATCGATACCCGAAAGAAAAGCTCTTCGGGCTGAGGTTATATCTTTACCGATTATAACGGACCAACACATCGATCGGGAGATTTTAAATCCGCCACATCAAACTGCTGCGTGGCTTTTTCCAGGAACTCCTGCAAAAGCGTAATTGTTTCGGTAAAAACATCACTAGAGATTGCACCATATAATATATACTTTGTGTCGGGAAATCCAGGAAATAAATTAAAAACATAAAAATAGGATCAGAGCCTTTTCCGGCGAAAAGATTTTCTGAAACAGGCTCTTCTACCCTTTAACTCTCCTCTTAACTCTCCCTCTTAACTCTCCCTCTTAACTCTCCTCTTAAAATGGTTTCCAGAGGTAAAGGACTATTCTTGCCCCTCCGGGATTTATCTGCCTGTAAATTGATTCTATCTCTGTATCTCTTAGAGCCTGAGCCTCAGAGAGGTCTTCAGCCTCGAGTATGGCACAAACAGTCTCGTTAATCTCACCTGAAAATTCAGCTTCGAGTTCTGCCCTTATCTCTTCTTTGATATGGTCCGCCAGCAGGGCTTCAAGTAGAGAGATTTCTGTAGTGGATGCATTTTCAGAATAAGTTTCGGAATTGGGTGCAAACCCTGTTTCAAGCAGTTCCGAAAGATAGGCATTAAATTCGTCTTCTGTTGAGGGGGAATTTTCCTCGCCCGCGTTTTCAGAAACCCCGTAAAGCAAGGTCTCAAAAGACTCATCTGCTTCCTCTCCGAAAACCGACCCCAAATAATCTGACGGGAAAAGCAACTCAATAGCTGTCTCTTCTCCTTCAAGAGCTGCAGCATCAAGAGAAGCATTAAAAGCCTGGAAAAGGGCTGTTGAAGCCTCTTCTTCAGAAGCGTTATGTGAAGCTTCAAGCACGGAATCATTCACACAGGCGAGAAGGGCATCCTTAGAAGGCGCACTTGCATAAAGAGGCATGGATAGTTTTGTACTCTGTCGGATAGCATCCTTAGGAGGTTCTTCTCCGATTATAAGTTCACTCTCAAGAGGGAAGGCTTCCACGGGATGCCAGTAAGCTTCAAAGCGATAAGAAAACCTCCCTGCAACCTTTCTGTCCAGATAAGCAGCTATAGTTTCAGAAGCCTGGTCGGAATAGTCCTCAGCCAGTGGATTGAGCGAAACGGCTGAGCCGTTGTTTGACAGGGTAAGGGATATTGCCAGGTATTCGGCTGTCAGGTCAGCCAAAGTCCTGTGTTTCTGTTCCTTTCCGAAAAGGGTGTGAGCAGGACTTTCCACAACCGAGTTTTCGGGGACTGAAATGTTAAGTGCCGAAAGAGGAGAGATTTCGTACTCGAAGTCCTCAAGTTTGCAGGAAAGAAAGGATTCGAGCAGATAAGAGTCCAGTTCTGAAGAAGTCACATATCCGGCTGCAATATACTGTTCATCAGCCTGCAGGGAGGGCATAAGAAGGATCCCGGAAAGTGAAATTAACACAAGCAAAAATAGGGCATCAAAAACTGTAGAATAAGCTGAAGATTCCCTAATATAAACAGAATACTCCTTAACAGCTTCTCCCTTTACTTCTAAATTATTTACACTTTGTGACACTCCGGAATTTTGAAAAATTCTCAAAGGTTTCATATATTTCACCTATTTCTGTCCTGAATTGGATTTCCTGTCAAGGGTCGGTCAATTCCTGCTTTCGAGGTTTACTCCTGCTTGATTCTGTGCTTGATCCTGTGCTTGATCCTGTGCTTGATCCTGTGCTTGATTCTGTGCTTGATCCTGTGTTTGCCCCTGTCACATCCACGGAGTTTTATACATCACTACAGTAAGAGTTCCGGGGACCGATTCTGCGGGATTCAACTCGATAACAACCGGTACTGAAGCCGCAACCTTTTCCTGTTTTCCCATGAGATACCCGGGTTCGACAATTTCAGGATCGATGAGCCACTGCCAGCGCCCATCTCCTGTCCTAATTTCAACCAGAAATGGGTAGTTTCCGGAAAAGGCTGCAAAAAATTTCATTCTTTCATCCTGTCCGTCGGGGCCTGAAAGCTTATCAAGAGCTGAGGCCGAAAGTATCCCAGGACTTTCGGCTCTAAAGGCAGGCGCTTCTGTCAGTGTGCCTGCAAGAAGGGAAGCGCTTTCATAGTTCTCAAGGGCAAAAGAGCTGTCCTCATATCCCATGTATGCCCTGGAGAGAAGAGCTGCAAAGACCACGAAGCCTATGACAGCAAGAGCAGTGGCAAGAAGGTCGGAGTGGGGTTCAAGGGTTCCCCTTTCATCCCTGAGGATTGAAGTGTCAGACTTTTCCCAAAATTTTCTTCCAGCTGCCAGTAAATTATTGATAAACAAAGACCCAACCTTATTGGTAGACAAGGACACAACCAAAAGCAGAAACCCCCTCACTGTCCTTCACATAAATAAGTTCTTTCTTTATGGAGATGCTTTCACCTGCGTTTAAAACCGCTTCCTCAGTCCCGGAGACTTGAAGAAAAGCCTTGATTTCCAGAAGATCAGCTGTTAGGGGAGAGCCTTCACTCCCCTTAGCCCCGAATTTTGTATTCAGCTTTTCCCGGAGTACGGACTCGTTGAAAGGCAGGACCCTGAAGGCAAAGGGCCTTACAGCACTGAAACTTTTTTCGTCGTATTTTGCCTTCAAATGGACATACTCTCCTGAAACGCAGACCTCTATATTTTCCCCGAAGGGAGACGCCAGAAAGACTTCATTCTCATCAAAACGAAAGGAAAGCTCCTCCTGATTCCCTACCTGATTCCCCACCTTATACCCCTCCTGAAAACTTTCTGCTCCAGCTTGATCTACTACGGTTTTGAAATCCCTTGCAAGGAAATCGAGCTGTTCCTGTGCCTCAAGACCTTTAAAGCCGGCAGCCAGTTGAAAAAGGGCTGCAAAGAGGATTACGCTGGCAAGAATAAGTGCCGCTTTTGAGATTAAAAAATCAGCCCATGCCGAATCATCCCCTAAAAAATCCTTTACCATACGGAGTTCTCCTGGCCTCATGTTTTATCCACAGTTTCGGTTTCAGAGATCAGTACGAAAAGCCTTCCGGACTCAGGCTCGATCTTTGTTGAAAGGAGTACTCTGTGCCTGCCCGGTCTAAGTGAGAAGGGTCCGTTAAGCTCCTGATTCGAAAAGGAAGCAACTGCGGGATAAAAGGTTGACTTTCCTCCTGTGGTGATACAATAATTATCCGCATCTTCAGGCCAGTTCCCCTCCCGACCAGGCAAAGTCCCGAAGTCTACAGATGCCCCTTGAGGTATCCTTATCTCAAAGGCAATTTCACTCCCTTCTCCGCGTATGGAGAGCTGTTCGGCAGAAGCTGTTAGTTTTGAAACCTCATCCAGGGTCTCCTGTTCCTTTACCTCCTCCAGAAAACCAGAAAGATGGACTGCAGAGAGAAGCAGAAGTACCGCAAAGAGAATACCCGTAAATGTAAGCCTGAAAGGAAGCCCGCATACAGCAGACTCGTCAGTTTCAATCGACCCGACTAAAATTGGAGCCTTATTAGACGTAACTACCTCCCCTCCCCCTCAAACTATGAAAAATTTTGGAAAGCATTTGTAATAAAATTTCGTCTGTTTTCCTATAAAAAACTTGTTCTTTTGGAAAAATGACAAATAAGATAATGAAAAGTCCTTTCAGTAAATAGAAAAATTAATTTAAAAATATAAAATCACAATATGAACTATAAATCAAATTGGAGTTCGCAGGTTTTCGGTTAAGTGAGCTATAAAGGCAAGAAAACTCCTTAACCGAAGTTTAAATCTATTCACTCAGATTTTACGAGCAAACCAGAGGGCTATTTTTCGTTAAATCCATCCGAAGAATCTCTGGAACAGTCCTGATTCTTTCACCTCTACCGGAGCCTGGAGGGGATCGGAATATTTAATGTCACCTTCTGGGGTTTCATATCTCACTACAGTATCTATTCCATACATTTTAGGTACAGCTGCGCTATCTGCCTTAATTTTAATCTTTGCAACAGCCGTGCTTCCGGGTGCTATAGTAGATAAGAATGCCATACTATCAGTTGTGCTTAGAGGGTCAGACGGATTAATTATAGCTTTAACATTTCTTGCCTCTTCCTCACCTGTATTTTTAATCTCTATCTGGACCACGCCCTCCCCCCCGGCATAAATACTTCCTGTAGTGTTTACGATCTCAAAATCAGCCTGATTTTTTACTTTAATCTTTAATATCTGGTTCTGGTTCATGATTCCATACCAGTGATTCACATCATAGGTCTGAGCAACAGAATCCGCATTTGTTATTTGCGCATTCTTCTGGTAGTCATAAGAGAGATTCAAGTAGAGGTTGTATTCTCCTGCCTTTGCCTTTTTATCTATTTTTATATCGAATTTTGCTGGCGTCAGTGCATTTTCTCCACTTTTTATAGTACCTATTTGCTGGCTAAGTGATTTTACCTCAACCGGACTGCCCGGGTCGACTGAGAGAGAAGCGACTACACTTAGGGCATCCACTATATTGCTCTCCAGCTTCATTTCTGTCCTGGCAGCATAGATTTCATCTGAATCATAAGGAGTCCTGTCATTCTTAAATCCTAATAATTTGCCTTTGTTCATTAAATCAATATTCAAAGTAGCTGTTTGATCCCTCTCGAATTCATTACTGCCAATAATGGTAGCATTAAGATCAGGACTACCGTAAACATCATAATAGTTTTTCCCAAGATCAAAGCTTTGAGGGATATTATAATTATCCGGCGTATTAGAAGCGCCTGCTACGCATGATATCATAGAAATTAATAGCAGAGAGATTATTATCATTTTTTTCATTTTATGCTTCCCTCCTAAAAAGATGGACACCTGCAGTGAAAGTAATAATTGCAAACAGTGAAAGTATTATTAAATCAGTAGATACGGCGTTCAACCCCTGACCCTTTATCATAATAGTACGCATAGCATCAATTGCATAAGTCAGAGGCAAGCAATAAGCTATATAACGCATCCAGTCAGGGACCGAACTCAGGGGAAAAAATACACCTGTAACAAACATTGCTGGCATAGTAACAAGCATGTTTAATTGAAAAAAAGATTCCATATCTTCTACCATTGTCGACATGACAATTCCCATCCCTACGCCACCAAGAGTGAAAATAACAAGCACCAGAGAAACTAGGAGCCAGCTACCATTCATATTGAATCCCAGCAAAAAATATGCTGCAAGTATCAGGATAACAGCTCTGCCTAATTGCAATATTAGCTGGTATATCGTTTTCCCGAGAATCACAGATCTCTTGCTGACAGGCGTCATTAACATACGGACAAGTGTACCATCTTCTTTTTCTCCTGCAATAGCAGAACCCGTGGTTGCTACAGAACCCATAAACACAGTAAGGGCTATAACGCCTGGTATGAGAAAGTCCAGGTATTCAAGATTTCCGTAAATATTGGGCACGTTTAAGGTGATTGATCCTGCTTTTGCCAACAACTGCCTCATAAAATTTATTATTACGCTGCTTGTTGTAACGTCTGATGAATCAGTCAGAAGTGTCAAAGTCATGTTCTCATTTTTCGCTACATTATCGCTATAATCCGGTGGAATTATCAGAACGCCTTTGTACATTCCGGCATCTATTTTACTCTCGGCTTCCGACTGAGACATGTCCTTTGTGTAGGTTACCGAGAACATTGGACTTCCATCGTATTTGGCGGTATAGCTTCCGATTTCCTGAACAAGGGAACTTGAGGCTCTGCCCGTATCGTCATTGATTATGAGAATGGGAGCTTCTTTGACTGTGCCACCCATACCGTAGCCAAAAAAGACTATCATGATAATAGGGAATAAAATCAAAGGAATTAAAAGAGCTTTTTTTCTGGAAAGTATTTTGAATTCCTTTTTCGCTATTATCAATGAATCCGTTAGCTCAGTCACGATTGTCATTTAATCACGTACCTCTGCTCCTGTAAAGTGTACAAACACTTCCTCAAGATTTGTACTTCCAGTATTTTCCTTCAAACGTTCTGGGTCATCAAGAGCTACCATTTTGCCTAAGTCCATTACAGCAACCCTGTCACAGAGATTATCCGCCTCCTCCATGTAATGGGTTGTAAAAATCAGGGTTTTTCCTTCCCCGTTGAATTTTTTAGCGAGTTTCCAGATGACATTTCTGGTCTGGGGGTCAAGACCGGTTGAAGGCTCGTCCCAGAATAAAATTTCGGGGTCGTGTATTACTGCGGAGATTACTGAGAGGCGCTGCTTCATGCCACCCGAAAAGCCTCCCGTAAAACGGTCGGCACTGGCTTCCAGACCCACAAGTTTCAGATAGTAATCGATTCTCTCTTCCATGATCTTTTTTGGAACATTGTACAGATTGCCCATGAGTTCCAGGTTCTCTCTGGCGGTAAGAAGCGGGTAAAGGCTGAGCTTCTGCGGGACTATACCAATGATTGGTCTTATCCTGTCATCCTCTTTTTCAACATCAAAGCCTGCAACTTTTACACTGCCTTTTGTAGGTTTTAATAATGTTGTCAGCACTGAAAATGTGGTGGATTTGCCAGCTCCATTTGGGCCTATCATTCCAAAAATTTCTCCTTTGAATACATCGAAGCTGACATCATTCACTGCGGTTATTTCCCTTCCTCTTGAATGAAATCTCTTTACAAGATTCCTTACCTCAATAATTGGTTCCATTTGCTCACCTGGTCTTCACATCATCGACCTTCAGGATGCCTTTAGTAAATATGTCTATAAACCTTTCAATCTCCTCATCGTTTTCACCCACAAAACTGTCACCGAATACTCCTCTTACTAAGGAAGTGTAGACAAAATAACTGATAAAAGTTATTGATGCTGATCGAGGATTGATGTTTCGCATTTTTCCATTTTTTATTTGCAACTCAAAGTATTCGCTCAGGCGAGTTATGTTCATTTGAAACACAGACGACAGAATCTCAGCGACTTCGGGTCTCCTTCGTCCTTCTTCAAACAACATGAACATTAACATACGGCGTCTACCATCCTCCTTATTTTCCCTCATGACTTTTGAAACATTTTTGCCCAGCGTACGAAGGTCTGTCTCGATGTCTGCATCTTTTTCTGGCTGAAATAAATGGTCCAGTGATGAAAATGCAGCCCTATTCTTGAGCAGGACCTCTCTCAGCAAATTCTCTTTTGATTTAAATTTTCGGAACAGAGTCACTTCGGCAACATTGGCCTCTTCCGCGATTCTGCGAGTAGTTGCACCCGTGTATCCTTCGCTGGCGAATATCCTCAAAGCCGCTTCAAGGATTCTTTGTTCTGTACTCATTAAGAATGTAAGTAAGTAATTACTTACATTTAAAGATGGTGATTATTTTTTATCAGTAGTCCCATGTATCCTTTTAAGTAGTCCCATGTATCCTTTTATATCCACTACCTAAAAAACGTAAGATTGGAATATAACAAAACTAAACCAAACTAAAATTAAAAAAGAGAACCTTATGAAATCAAATTGCGGGGGCCATCCCACTCTAAACAGGCTGTCCAACAATTCAATTTCAGGGTAAAAAGATAATAAAAAGAAAAAGCTTTCAACTTTAGTTACGTGAAACCTTTTCAATAACTTCTTCCAGTGTCAAAAACTCCTGTTCTCCGGATACCATATCCTTGAGGGTCAGTTTTCCTGCCTCGAGTTCTTTTTCCCCGACTATGACCACGTAGTCGGCATTGATGGTATTTGCATAGGTGAGCTGGGCTTTGAAATTACGCTCCATGAGGTCTATGTGGACAGGCAGGTAATTCCTCAGGGTAGTTGCAAGTTTTGCAGCTTCCAGATGAGTTTCGGGTTTTGAGACCAGCACAAGATTTTTGAGTGCAGGAGGTACGAGCGGACAGATCTCCATTATCCTGTCAAAACCTATCCCAAAGCCCGTAGAAGGCACATCTCCACCTCCGAAAAGCTTTATAAGCTGGTAAGAGCCTCCCCCGCAGACCTGTTTCTGGGCGCCAAGACCTTCGGCATAAACCTCAAAAACCATACCTGTGTAATAGTCAAGCCCGCGGGCAATCCCGAAATCAAGCGAGTAATTGACGCCGTATGCATCAAGAAGTTTAAGGGTCTTTTCAAAGCTTACAAGCTCAGGGATGTTCCCTACTATTTCTTTTGCCTGCGGGAGGGTGTACTTGCCTTCAAGGTGTATCAGGCGGAAGATGTCGGACTTCAACTGTTCTTCTGCTCCAATTTCCTCAAGCAGGGCTTCAAGGCCTGCATACTCTTTCTTATCCACAAGCCTCATGACCTTACTTACGATCTCAGGTTCAAGCCCTTTTAAAAGGGTACGGATCACTGCAAGGTTTCCGATCTTCATGTCGCCCTGAATGCCCGCAGCTTTTAACAGGGCATCAGCAAGGGCAATAACTTCAGCATCAGAGTCGGGTCTTCCGCTTCCGATGAGTTCGACCCCGAACTGCCAGAATTCCCTGAAACGACCTTTCTGGGGACGTTCGTAGCGGAAACAGTTTTCAAAGTAGAATAACTTCAACGGCTTGGGGAAAGGCTGAAGTTCATTTACATACATCCGCATGACAGGAGCCGTAAGTTCCGGTCTGAGGGTCAGATCCCTGCCTCCTTTGTCCGTGAAGTTGTAGAGCTCCCCTATAATACCTTCTCCGGACTTAAGGGTGAAAAGGTCCAGATGTTCAAACGTGGGCGTAATGATCTCACTGTAGCCCCAGTTACGGACAACATTTCGCATAACGCTTTCCACGTACCTTCTCCGGGCAGTATCTGTGGGTAAAAAGTCCCGGGTCCCTCTTGGCCTGTTGACTGTCATTTTTTAATACACCTGGTATATATCGAATTTAGAGAATTTATGCTGAGACATAATCGCTGATTCGGATAAATAACTCATATACATTTAATAAGCAGCATATAAAGCTCTTGTAAATAGCCCATATCCATTCTTAATCTGTAGATTTACAACATATTCTGCGGTTGCACGGAAGCTGCTCTGTTCCTCTCAGCTATTCTGGATGGAGTAGTCAAAAACAAGCTATTTTACTTTTTCGTTATTTGCCTTTCAAAGTTAAAAAATATGGGTACATATCTGAGTTAGAAAAGCATATTATATAAAGGGATAAAGACAATTATAATATAATTATTATGTAAAATAAAGTAGAATGGATTCCAAAAGGTAGAGTTTTCGCAATCAAATAACCATAAAGCAAATAAAGGCAAGTTTGCACTGGTTAATATAATAAACAACTTAATATACATGATTACACTAAATATTTGCGATCACCGTGTCCGAGCAAAGAAATGTACCTCTGAGGAAGCATCTGCTGGCCCTAAAGCCCTGCCTTCATGGAGGGCTAATTCAAGAAACGTCTGAGACTTACGGGATTCCTGAAAGCGAAATTCTTGATTTCAGTGCGAACTTTAACCCGCTGGGAAGCCCTTTTGACTATCCGGAAAATGAATTAAACTTTGGCGAGATTCTTAAAAACAGCCTTGAAAAGTTCATAGAGTATCCTGACAATAGATATATGGCGTTCAGGGAAGCTGCTGCCAGATTTGTAGGACTCGGGGTAGCTCCACATAATATCATTCCTGGCAATGGTTCAACGGAAATTGTCAGGCTTGTAGTTGAATCTGTGGTAGAAAAAGGAGACAAGGTCCTTTTACCATGGCCGACTTTCGGAGAATATGAGATGCAGTGCCGGATCATGGGAGCAGAGCCGGTACATCCTGCACAGGAAGAGGTACATACACTCTCGGATGAGATGCTGGATAAAGCAAAGATCCTTTTTATCTGTAACCCGAACAACCCGACGGGAAAACTCCGTAGCAGAGAAGAACTTAAAGCTCTTGCAGAACGTTGCAGGGAGCATAAAACGCTTCTTTACGTAGACGAAGCTTTCATTGAGCTATCCGATCCTTCAAAGAGCGTTGCAGACCTTCCTGCAGACAACGACTATGTTTTTGTCATGCGCTCCCTTACAAAAGACTTTGCGATCCCCGGGATCAGGATGGGATTCGGGATAGCTTCTCCGGATATGGCTGAGATCCTGAACACAGCAAGGCTGTCCTGGAACCTCGGAGCTATTGCAAACACCACAGGAACCGCACTTCTCAATATAGAAGGTGGGATTGACAGCCCATACCTGAAAAAAGCAAGGGAAATGATCCTGGAAGAAGGGGAAAAGCTCAAAGCCAAACTTGACAGGATAAGGGGCTTTGAAGCCGGGGAAGTAAATGTTAACTTTATCTGTGTCAACATCAGCAAATTCATGCTTAACTCAAGTGAACTGGCTGCACGTCTTGCAGCCCGTGGAGTCCTTATCAGGGACTGCGTCTCTTTCCATGGTCTTGGAAAAGATTACATAAGAGTTGCAGTCAGGACCGGAGAAGAAAACGACAGGCTCATTGCTGTAATCGGGGACATTATCGTCGAGTGGGGCAGAGAACAGGCAAAGAACGAATTGCAGCACGTAATCGAAAAAGCCAGTGAAGAAGGCATTGGAGGCAGGAAGACATGTGAATATTACCCCTGCCATTTTGAAGGCCAGAACTGCACCTTCTGCTTCTGCCCGTTTTATCCCTGTGAAAACGAGAAAACCGGAGGAAAATGGATCAAGAGCTCAAGAGGCGGCAGAGTCTGGAGCTGCGTTGACTGCCACCTTGTCCATAAGACCGAAATCGCCCAGAAGATCCTTGACTGCCTTATGCAGGAAGGAGACACCGACGAACTTATAAAAGTAGCCTGGAAACAAGTAATGGAGCCTATTTTATGATTATCCCTGACAGCGGGCACCTTGCTCTGGTACTTCTGCTCGCTGCAGTCATAGACATTGTTTTAGGTGAACCTCCTGCTGCAGTTCATCCCGTTGTCTGGATAGGAAAATTAATCAGTTTTTTGAAAAACGCAGCCCCAAAAACCCATCGAAAAATCTATGGTATGGCAATGGCTCTTTGCTGTGTTTTCTTCGCATCTTTACTGGGCTATTTCGTCCTCTACATTGCAGCCCTTCTTGCAGCCTTTCCAGGAATTCCGGGCATTTTAGCACTCTTTATAGAAGCCTATTTCCTGAAAGCCACCTTTGCAATCAACTGCTTGCTGAGCCCTGCCAGGAAGATTTACAAACACCTTGAAGAAAACCAGCTGGAAAAAGTAAGGGAACTGCTCCCTATCTACGTAAGCCGGAACACCTCCAAACTGACAAAAACTCAGATGTCTTCTGCAGTTATTGAATCAGTTTCCGAGAATTATGTGGACGGCATCCTGAGCCCGATTTTCTATTACGCACTTTTCGGAGAAATCGGGCTTGTGGCCGCATACGCCTTTAAAGCCATAAGCACCCTTGACTCGATGGTAGGGTATAAAACCGAGCCTTACAGGGAACTGGGATACTTCTCAGCGAAGTCCGATGACGTGTTGAACTGGATTCCTGCGCGGCTTTCAGTTATCTTTATCCTTGCTGCAGCCTTTACAGTATCCTTATTCCCTAAAAACGGAAGAAAAATCAATCCCCTTGACAGCATAAAGACAGCTATCGAAGATGGAATGAAGACTCCGTCCCCCAATTCCGGCTATCCAATGGCTGCTACTGCCGGGGCTCTGGGAGTTAAACTTGAAAAACCCGACACTTATGTGCTGGGAGCTTCATACCCACCTACCGAAGTAAAAGATATAAAAAGGGCATCCCAATTAATAGCAATTGCTTCAGGGTTTTCACTTGTTGCGTTTGTGGCAGTGATCCAGATAACGGGAATTTACCTGTATCTGTGACCTATAAATGTACCACCATTAATCTGAACCCCTTAATTAGCAGTAAAATCCATTATAGATCCATTAAGGTAACCGATATAAAGGCTTAAAATATATTTATCTTCTTAAGAGAATTAATTTCAAGATCAACAATTTTAAGAATTTAATAAATCCTAAAATAACCGTTTTAACAACCCCGGAGTGATCAGTATGAAGTTATCCGATATTGAGGAAAGGGACCTGAAAAAAGGGCAGCCTGAAAAAATAGAGGGAAAAGCTACCGTCGATATCCTTGATGTCCTGGCTGAAGAAGGAATAAGTATCCAGGACCTTTCGAACACAGCTCTCGAAATGTATGTCCCTCACCCCGGACTTGAGACCAGGGAAAAAGCTGAAGCTCTGTTTAAAAGGGAACTAAAATTCGCTCTTTCGGACCCGAACCTCTGCCTTTTGATTTATTCCGGGGTCCTGCTGGAGAGAGAAGGCAGAGCCGGAAACCTTCCAAACCTCAGCAAAAGTTCTTATGAAAAAGACCTGAGTTTCATAATCGCTGATGAAGTTCTGGGCAACAGCATCGCAAACTATATAAGCGGCTCTAAAGGGACATTCGAGTTTGTCAGGTATGACAAACTAAAACCCGGAATCCTTGCAAATCTGGGGCCTTTCATGGACGACGTGATAGGAGGGCTTATCGGAGGGGTTTCCTCCAATATGTATTCAAGAGGTATGGCAGAGTTTGAAACAAACGACTAAAAAACAGGCGATACATTATGAATTCATATTTACTTGCATTTAAGTCGGGTTTTGGCTTCCTATCCACGATCCCTGTAGGAATCAGTATGGAAGGGATCGATGAACTCATGAAAAAGATCTACTTCTACCCTGTCGTGGGAGCCGTACTTGGGCTTCTCATAGGGGCAGTTGCATACGTAGGGCAGTTGATTTTCCCGGGTCCCGTTCTGGCAGCTCTTATTATGGGATCTGTATATTACTTTACAGGCTTTAACCACCTTGACGGGGTCACTGACATGGGAGACGGCTTTATGGCCCACGGGTCCCGTGAGAAAAAAATCAAGGCATTGAAAGACACGACCCTTGGGACAGGAGGAGTTGCTTTCGGCATGCTTGTACTGCTCACCTTTTACGGTTCCATAAGATCGGTTCAGGACGAAGGCATTACTGCTTTTGGTTCTAATCTTCCGCTTCTTATGTTCGGGTCCATGTTTATAGCGGAAGTCAGCGCCAAACAGTCAATGTTAACAATTGCAGCTTTTGGAAAACCGCTCCCACGGCCGGAAAAACAGGCATATCCTGGCCTGGGGGAAATGACCATAAACGGGGCAACCCTAAAAAATTTCCTCATAGGATTTGTCTTTGGAGCAGTTGTATGTTCCCTGCCATTTGGATTGATAGGGCTGCTTCCCTACCTTGCAGCATGTATCTCGTCCCTGGTGCTCCTGAACCGAAGTTATTCACACTTTGGAGGCTTAAACGGCGACGGAATAGGTACTGCTAACGAAATTGGCAGGTTAACTGCCCTGATTATTATTGCGGTTATCCTCAATCTTTCATTAAACACCGGAGGTCTGGAATGGACGCTATTGTAATGGCAGGAGGGTTCGGGCAGAGGCTTGGAATGGGGGAAAAGCCCTGTGTTGAATTACTCGGAAAGCCACTCATTACCTATGTGATAGATACCCTTAGATCCACAAAAAGTATAGATAGAGTGTTCGTAGCAGTCTCGCCTGTTACCCCAAAGACTGAAATCATGATCCAGGAACGCTATAAAGGCGAGGTTAAGGTAATCAGGACCTTTGGAGGAAACTATGTCGGGGACATGATCCATGCAGTGGAAACTGCAGAAACGACGGGACCAGTAATGATTATTATGTCCGACCTTCCCCTGATAGATACCGAGCTTATTGATTCGGTAATCCGGAAATACATGGAAGAAGGAAAGCCGGCACTTTCCGTATATGTCCCTATCAATGTATGTAAGGGAGCAGGAACCAGGCCGGATACCGTATTTAACAAGGATGGAAAACTCATCGTGCCTGCGGGAGTAAATATCCTTGACAGTTCTCAAATCCGAAGCGAACAGGAAGACTTTAATCTGATACTTGATAATCCCAAACTAGCAATAAACGTAAATACCGTTAAAGACCTGCAGCGCTGCAAGGATTTGCTGCAGTGCTCAAACTAAATTCTGCAGTGTTCAAACAAAAATTTGCTAGAGGTGTCATATATTTTATCCTTAAAAAACCTGATATTGAGCCGGGATGGGAAAAAACTTCTGCGTGGGGTCAACCTTGAAGTAGGGGACCGGGAAATCCACAGCATCATCGGCGCAAACGGCGCAGGGAAAAGTACACTTGCCTACACCCTTATGGGGCTCCAGGGTTATGAATATGAAGAAGGCAGCATCATTTTTAACGGGGAAGATATTGCGGCGCTTTCGATAACCGAACGTGCAAAAAAAGGCATAACCCTTGCCTGGCAGGAACCCGCCCGTTTTGAGGGGTTAAAGGTCAGGGATTACCTTGCGATAGGGGCAAAAGGTAATGGAGGCATCACGGAAGAGGAGATAAAGGAAGCCCTCAGGAAAGTCGACCTGAAACCTGAAAAATACCTTGACAGAGAAGTAGGCGAGGCGTTGAGTGGGGGCGAAAGAAAGCGAATTGAGCTTGCCTCTATCATTACCATGAAGCCGAAACTTGCAATCCTTGATGAACCGGACTCCGGAATTGACGTGGTTTCCTTAAAAGAAATTGTCTCTCTGATCCGGGCACTCAAGGAAAACGGCTCGTCCGTGCTTGTAATTACGCACCGGGAAGAAATTGCAGCCGCCTCGGATAAAGCATCCCTGATGTGCGAAGGGGCAATCCTCAGGAGCGGGGACCCCCTGGAAATCAGCGAGTTTTTCAAAAACAGATGCATACCCTGTGATAATAGGGTATCGCCCCCACAGGTGGTCTGAAATGACTCAGATTAAATTGAATGCGCTTTCCAGAGAAACTGAAGACATAACCGCAGCTTATACAGCAGCCGGAGGAGACGCTGCAGTCCTGCATGACCATGGGCTTGCAAGCCTTGTGGTAAGCGGGAATAAAGTGCTCAGTGCAAATGGGACAGAAGGAATAGTGCTTGAGAAGAACGAAACCGAGCATGGCGTGGACATTAAACTGACCATCAAAAAAGGATATAAAATCCCCCTGCCTGTCCACCTCTGCTTCGGGATGGTCCCTAAAGATGGGCTTCAGGAAATCAAAATGGACTTCGTAGCCGAAGAAGATTCGGCTGTAGAACTTATCGCCCACTGCACCTTCCCAAACGCTGAAAAGGTTATCCACAAAATGGAGGCTGAGATGCTTATCGGGAAGAACGCGTCCCTGAAATACACCGAGACCCATTTCCACGGACCCTATGGAGGAATTCAGGTACTTCCGAAAGCCCATGTAACGATAGAGGAAGGAGGCAGCTATTACACGAACTTTTCCCTTCTCTCCGGAAGGGTAGGGTATCTGGAATTCGATTACAGTGTGGACGCCGGGAAAGATTCGATCTGCGAGATGGTCACCAAGGTCTACGGAAAAGCAGATGATATAATAAAGATATTTGAAAGGATCTCTCTTAATGGAGAAAACGCCCGCAGTGTGATCAAAAGCCGGCTTGCCATAACCGACAACGCAGAATCCATATTCAGGGGAATCACCGAAGGCCACGCCCCGAGAGCCCGCGGACACGTGGACTGCATGGAAGTCATCCAGGGCAACGCAAAGGCTGAAGCTGTGCCAATTGTCCGGGTCGACAACCCCCTTGCAAAGGTTACTCACGAGGCTGCTATCGGCTGTGTGGACAAAAAGGAAGTCGAAACCCTCATGGCCCGCGGCCTTGAAGAAGACGATGCAATAGACATTATAGTAAAGGGAATGCTGGCTTAAAATCTGCCTTCATCCCTTATTTCTCAGAATCCGGCATCCTGTGAACTGAGTTCAGCTAATCAAGAACAATTTGTCAGGAAAATTTAGAGCTCTCAACAAGGACGGAGGTGGAAAGTATGAATGGTGAAGTAATCATTCTTGAAAAAAAGTATTCGGAAAGAAACCTGCAACTCATTACAGGAAAAAAGGACATAAGTTCGCATACGATGGATATTCCCGAAGAAATGTTGCTTTTAAGTGAAGCAATCGAAGACCCCCGAAGACTTCCTTACCTGCTGGAAACCTTTTATACTGCACAGATAAAGAATGAAAAAGCCTTTCATTTTGCTCTGCTCAGAGTCCAGGTAGATTCGGATATAAGGATGCATGAAGACATCCAGAGATACCAGCAGAGAAGATACGTAGCTGAAACCCTTGAGAAACTGCTATACGGGGAACTTATGCTTTCAGTGGGGGATAATACGAGCCTTGAAGAGGACTGAGGGCTCTGCCTTAAAAGAGTTTTTTCCTGACTTTACCATTTTCTCCATTCTCCAAATTCAGGAACTTGAAGCAGTAATAAGTTTTCCAAAACTCCTTTTTTATAGACGTCCGCACTTTTGATTAAAACTTTCGATTTCTCCAAAACGTTCTATTTATCCAGCCTTTTGCTCCTGGGCAAGAGTTTCCTTTGCCATTGAGAACCAGCAGAGAGAATCACTTTCTCTCACTTTTTTATCCGCAGTGTTCCTGATCCCCGGCATATATTCACACCAAAGAGAAGAAAACCAGGTTTCCTCCTATAAATTAAAAATACGGACTATTTAATAAATCTAACAAGATATAAATATATAGATTCAAACGATATTAAATAAGGGGTATAGCCCGGAAAAACGGGATTTTTCAATAGCTTTCCGCAATAACGTCTGGAAGGAAAAAATAGAGATCAGTGTAAGAGACTAGTGTAGAGACAAAATCCAGATTCAGAAAACAACTACAGTCACTACCATATTTAAAAGACAGGATAAATAAATCAGGGGAGGGGCTTAAGAGTACAGCTGTATAGTGGAAACTGTAGATGGAGAAACCTGGAAGTTAAAGCAGGATCCAGAAAAAGGCAGAAACTGTAATAAAAATAGATCTCGATCCCTCAGAAAAAACGAAAAAATGAAACTCGTTTTCTGGAGGAGAGGTTTTTTTTCAAATGTATAGACTGGGATTCTTCCGGCACGAAGAACCTAACTGTTCGTACAAAACAAATCTGGAAAAAGGGGGTTATAAATGGCAAGCAAAGAAGAATTAATTCAGGAACTTTCGGATGCGATCATTTCCTGTAAGAAGGATGCAGTACTTGCTGCTGTAGAAAAGGCAAAAGGAGTGATGGAACCGGCTGAGATCATTGAAAAGGGGCTTGCTGCCGGGATGAACCAGGTAGGGGTCCTCTTTGAGAGGGGAAAACTTTTCCTGCCCCACGTGATGATGGCCGCCGATGCAATGACTGCAGGGGTCAAGATCCTTGAGGCGGACATGCCTGCAGGCGCCCAAAAAAAGACAATGGGAGTCATTGTTAACGGGACTGTAGAGGGGGATGTGCACGACATAGGCAAGTCCATAGTCTCCACCATGCTCCAGTCTGCAGGATTTGAAGTTCATGACATCGGCAGGGATGTCCCGATCAAGAACTTTGTCGAGAAGGCAAAAGAAGTCAATGCAAATATGATAGGGCTTTCAGCTCTTATGACCACAACTCTTCCCGGTCAAAAAGGGGTAATCGAACTCCTCAAAGAAGAAGGTATGAGGGAGAGAGTAAAGGTTATGGTTGGAGGAGCTCCTGCAACCCAGGCCTGGGCTGACAAGATAGGGGCAGACTGCTACGCAGAAAACGCCAGTGAAGCCGTGGCAAAGGCAAAGGAACTGCTCCTTGGGAAGTGAGAATAAATGGCAACAGAATACGCTCTGAGGATGGGAGACGGAAAGAGGATCTTCCTTACCAAAGAAAAAATTCTAAGCGAGATCGAAGCCGGAACTGCACATGCTGCAGATCTCGGGGAGATTTCTGCCCTGGACGGAAACGAGCTTGAGAAACTTGCAGAAATCCTTATGATGCCCGGAAAAGCTGTCAGCGTGGAACATGGCATGGAAGTGCCCGTAACCCACGACATTGGTACAATCAGGCTTGATGGGGACCAGGGCAACAGCGGTGTTGGGATTCCCTCCAGCAGGCTTGTGGGCTGCATGGTGCACGAAAGGGCTTTTGGGGCCGACACTATGGAGCTCGGGCACATTGACTACAGCTACAAACCTGTAAAACCCGTGGTTTCAAATGAGTGCCAGGCAATGGAAGTCTGCCAGCAGAACATGATTATCCCGCTCTTCTACGGGGCAATGCCAAACATGGGCCTGTATTATACACCGGACGGACCCTTCGAAAACCCTGGAGATCTCATGAAGGCTTTCAAGATTCAGGAAGCCTGGGACGCCATGGAGCACGCAGCTGAACACCTTACCAGGGATACGGTCTGGATCATGCAGAAGCTCTTTGCCTCGGGGGCGGATGGGGTCAACTTCGACACCACAGCTGCAGCCGGGGATGCAGACTTCTATGGGACCCTCCATGCAATTGAAGCCCTCAGGAAAGAGTTCCCGAACATGTACATAGAAGCCGGGATGGCAGGGGAAATGGTGCTCGGGATGCATGGTAACCTGCAGTACGACGGTGTGACCCTTGCAGGGCTCTGGCCGCACCAGCAGGCACCCCTGATTGCAAAAGCCGGGGCAAATGTTTTCGGGCCCGTGGTCAACACCAACACCAGCAAGACCTCAGCCTGGAATCTGGCTCGCTCCGTGACCTTCATTAAAGAAGCCGTAAAGGTCTCAACCCTGCCCTGTCACGTTGACATGGGTATGGGAGTCGGCGGAATCCCGATGCTTGAAACTCCTCCGGTAGATGCCGTTACCAGGGCCAGCAAGGCAATGGTTGAGATTGCCAGAGTCGATGGCATATAGGTCGGGGTCGGCGACCCTCTGGGTATGCCGATCGCACACATAATGGCTTCCGGGATGACTGGGATAAGAGCAGCTGGCGACCTTGTAGCAAGGATGCAGTTCTCAAAGAACATGAGGATAAAAGACGCAAAAGATTACGTGGCAAAGAAGCTTAACGTTGGCACAATGGATCTCTCAGACGAACATGTCATGAGAGAACTGCGTGAAGAGCTTGATATTGGCGTCATCACCTCCGTGCCCGGCGCAGCCAAAGGCATTGCTGCAAAGATGAACATCGAAAAGCTGCTCGGCGTCAAGATAAACTCCTGCGATCTCTTTAGAAAACAGACCGGGAGGTAAGCACGAAAGAGGAGATCTATCGAAAAATCAGATAATAAGTTATATATAAATTATATATATGGATTTATAAAATAAAATTGACAGAGTAATATCAAATAATCCGGAAAAATTGAAGCAAAGGGGGGCTTAATCCGGGAAGTATGGAGTACTTTGCCGAAAAGTGGAGCAGCTTTTTCCCTGCAACCACGTTGGGAAAAAACGGCTGTCTTTTTGAAAAGTTACGGAAAAGCGGATAGTGGAGACTATAGCTAGGGGTTTCAAAGAAGGGAGTGGAGGGACACCGAGTTTTCCTTCTTTTAGGCCTGTAGCTGGAAGCTAACAGGTTTTGTCAAACGGGGCTTTTGTAGCAGGTTTTCAACCCTTCCCCTGTAAAACAAAAGTTATTCCCTCTTCACAGTCCGTTGAAGTCCGACCTTCGGGAAAAACGTGGATTTTCCCCTATGCAGATGAAAAGCGAATAGAAACAAAGTGAAGAAATTCGAGAATAAGGAGACTGAAAATGGCACAATGTAATGCATTTGCAGGATTTAATTCTCTTGAGGGCGTGGAACTGAACCTTTTTACCCGTGATGAGCTAAAGGCCATCCACTACGCCACAATGGAAGTCCTGATGAACCCCGGAATCCAGGTTTCGGATCCTGAGGCAAGGAAGATCTTCAAGGAAAATGGCTGTGAAGTTGACGAAAAGACTCAGATCGTGAAAATCCCCGAATATCTTGTAAGAAGAGCCCTTCAGCTCGCACCATCAAGGTTCGTGCTCTGGGGACGCGACAAGAAGTACAATACCGTACAGGAGTCAGGGGGTAAGGTGCACTGGACCTGTTTCGGGACAGGGGTCAAGATGTGCAGGTACAAGGACGGGAAGTACGTCACAGTGGACTCAGTAGAGCAGGACATTGCAGACATTGCAAAGCTCTGTGACTGGGCCGAAAATATTGACTACTTCTCCCTCCCGGTGTCTGCCAGGGACTGGGCCGGAAAAGGCGCCCAGGACGTCCATGAGACCTTCACCCCTCTTACCAACACCGCAAAACACTTCCACCACATTGACCCTGTCGGTGAAAACGTCGAACACTACTGGGACATCGCAAAAGCCTATTACGGCGGCAATGAAGAAGAAGCAAGGAAAAAACCGATCTTCTCCATGCTGCTCTGCCCGACCAGCCCTCTTGAGCTGAGTGTCAACGCCTGTCAGGTCATCATTAAGGGTGCCCGCCTCGGCATCCCCGTAAATGTCTTGAGTATGGCAATGTCCGGGGGTTCTTCTCCTGTATACCTTGCAGGGACCCTTGTGACCCACAATGCCGAAGTCCTCTCCGGTATTACTCTCGCTCAACTCACAGTTCCCGGAACCAAAGTATGGTACGGAAGTTCCACCACCACCTTCGACCTGAAGAAGGGTACTGCTCCTGTCGGATCTCCCGAACTCGGCCTGATAAGCGCTGCTGTCGCAAAGCTCGCCCAGTTCTATGGCCTCCCCGCATTCGTGGCAGGCACCTAGTCTGATGCAAAGATCCCTGACAACCAGGCTGGACACGAGAAGACCATGACCTGCCTCCTTCCCGCCCTCGCAGGGGCAAACACCCTCTACGGCGCCGGGATGCTTGAGCTTGGTATGACCTTCTCCATGGAACAGCTCGTTATTGACAACGATATCATCAAAATGACCAAGAAAGCGATGCAGGGAATTCCGGTTTCTACCGAAACCCTGGCAGTCGAATCGATCCAGAAGGTAGGAATCGGAAACAACTTCCTGGCCCTTAAGCAGACGAGACTGCTTGTGAACTACCCGTCCGACCCCATGCTCATCGACAGGCGCATGTTCGGTGACTGGGCAGCAGCCGGTTCAAAGGACCTTGCGGCCGCAGCAAACGAAAAGGTGATGGATGTCCTCAAGCACCACGAAGTCCCACCAATTGATGCAGACATCCTCAAGGACATGAAGGCAGTTGTTGACAGGGCTGACAGGACCTTCAGGGAGGGATAAAAATGGCAAGCAAAGAAGAGATTATAGCAAAAGCAAAAGCTTCGATCACCGAGTTTGATGAAGATATGGCAGCTGAAGCAGCAAATGAATCCCTTGCTGCCAAGATCGACCCGGTAGAAATCATCGAACACGGCTATACTGCAGGCATGCTGGAAGTCGGAGAACAGTTCGAGCAGGGGACCCTTTTCCTGCCCCACGTGCTTGCAGCCGCAGAAGCAATGAAAGCAGGAGTTGCCGTTCTGACCCCCGAGATGGAGAGGCGAAAATCCAAAACCGCAAAGCTTGGAACAGTCGTCATCGGGACCATCGAAGGAGACATCCACTCCATCGGAAAGGACATAGTTGCCTCCATGCTCAACATTGCGGGCTTTGAAGTGGTGGACCTCGGAAGAGACGTGGCCGTCAAGGTCTTCGTTGAAAAGGCAAAGGAACTCAAACCCGACATTGTTGCATCTTCCGCCCTTATGACCACCACCATGATAAACCAGATCCAGATCGAAGAACAGCTCAAAGAAGCAGGTATTCGCGATAAGATCAAGACCATGGTAGGAGGAGCTCCGGTTACCCAGGACTGGGCTGACAAGATAGGGGCAAACATCTACGGAGAAAGTGCAACAGATGCCGTCACCAAGGTAAAGGCAGCCCTGAAGCGCTGATAATCAGAAGAGCAGGCATTTCCGGGAGTCCCGGGCAGGCTATACAGGCCCGGCTCCCGGCACACCTGCCCAATAACTCTAACAAAGGGGGAGTTGGTATGGATCTGAAAGCTTTGAAAGCGCAGGAAAGCAAACGAAAAATCAGCAAAGGGTATATGTGGGCACTTTTTTGTGCTGTGTTCTGGGGCATCTGGTACCTGCCGGGAACTGTTGTGTGGGTGCTTAATCCGTTCGATGAGATGTACAGCGCCATTGCCGAAACCGGAGGGGACGGCACAGCTCTTATTATAACTGCCGTGCTGATTACGGCCTTTAATGCACTTACGGTCATGCTAGCGCTTATGCTCTGGAATGGGGTGCTTGGTAAATACGGGGAACTCGGTAGGACCCTTAAGGAATTCCATCCGTGTTCCAAGTGGTTCTTCCTGGCCTCGATTTTCGGAGGCCCGATGGCTATTCTCGGTTCATTCATTGCTATGGGCTTTATAGGCGGAGCATTTGCAGCTGTTGCAGCTCTTCTTTACCCTGTGGTTGGCTCGGTGCTTGCTTACTACTGGTACGGAGAAAAGATCTCCAGGAGAGCGGCAATCGGTATAGGAGTCATCATTGTAGGAGGTGTCACGATCTTCGGAGGCGGGCTTCTGACTGAGCTTTCCTCAGGCAATGTCCAGTGGATCGGATACCTTGGAGGTTTGATGGCTGCTGCTGGCTGGGGCATTGAAGGTGCAATCGCAGGCAAAGGTCTCGATATTTCCGAGCCTGACGTTGGGCTGACTCTCAGGTTCCTGGGAGAAAACATTATCTGGTGGATCATTATCGTGCCAATCCTGGCAATAGTTGGCTATCCGATGTATTCCTTTGCACTCCAGGCATTTGAACCCTTTACCATGCTGGTCCTGATTTTCGCAGGGATTACTTTTGGTTTCTGTTATGTCTGCTGGTACAAGTCCTTCCCGCTTATTGGGGTCGGAAGAGGCCAGGGTATTGGAAACCTCTACGGCTTGTTTGCTATTATCTTCATTTTCCTCTTCTTCGGAGATGTCCCGCAGTGGACCATCCTTGTCGGAGGTACCCTCTGTGTTATTGGTAGCTTCGTCATGTTTACGGAAGAAACAAGCGCACTTGAAACCCTGAGAGGTGAGTGAAAGTGGGCAAAAACCGTCCGATAAAGTTCAGGATCCTGGAGCTATTCCTTGATGGGGAAGGACACTGGAACTACGAAATCGTTTCAAAAATCCAGGAGGAATATGATATGAAAAGCGCCTACGGCAGGGACAGCATCAACTTTGATATCATCGAACTGGCATCCGGGGGGATGCTGAAAGACGTGGAACAGAAAGTCGATGAGAAGGGAATTTACAAAAAAGATTTCCTGCTGCACAAATACGTGATCACCGACTTCGGAAAGGTCCGGGGCTCGGATGCCTGTATCAGGTATGTCTAAAGGTACGGAGGAACAAAATATGGTACAAACGGCAGCTGCTATGGAAGCTTACAATGCTTACTGGGTAAATTCCGTTATCCCGGGAGCGAACACCATGTGGATGGTCCTGATCCTTATCCTGGCAGTTATTGCCCTCTGGCAGGCAAGGACCTTCGTATCGAAGTTCTGAGCTTTCAGTGGGAGCAGGGGGGATACCCTTCGGTCTGTCTGTCAAGCATAAAACACAGGGAAGACCTGATACGAAAAAGGACTTAGTTCCTTTCGGAGCGGAGCTTATACTTCATTAAGGATTCTAAATAGAGATCTATCCTGCAGGCGTATTGGCTAGAGGACAGCTTTAACTCCGGGAACGCGGAGGCACAACGGAAAGTCCTCCTACTCGGAGGGTATCAGCCCGACAGGCGGGGTTGGTTCACAGGACGTACCAGTCTGTATCGTCAACAGACATGTCTTCCCGGAGGCCAACTTCCCTTGCGGGGAGTTTTAAGGCTGTCGTTATCGCATCGGAAAAGTCTTGAAGGTACTCTTTAGATGAGAGGCTATTGTAAATGAAGGCTTTATCGGGCTGGATCATCCTCTGAATTGTGGATTCTCTCGGGACAATATCCACTTTGATGTCAACCATTTCCAGGGCTTTTTCCATTGCAGTTCGAAAATCCCCTATACAGTATGCTATCCTGTGCCTGTGGTTTGCCCTTGTCTTTTCAAGATAAGCGGCAATCCTCTCACTTTCTATTTTTATAAAGTCTCTCTTGATCTTTGTCACATTGCATTTGCCCATCATGAAAGTGTAGTTCATAAAAGGGTACTGAGTATCAAGTTCCCTTGGGGCAATTCCGCAGGTGCCGAAGGTCACTATGTGTACATCCTCGGGCTTTGCAATCCCAAAAATTATCCTGTCAAATTTTTTATGGGATGGGCTTTCATGGTAAGGTTTTCTCTTGGCGCAGGGAACAAAAATACAGACTTCCCTGAAAGGAGCTTCATACTCATTGAGAACCCATTCATTGGCTTTTATCATGTCAGGATGGTAAATTATTCTCTCTGTATCAAGAGGTTCTTCGGAACGTTCATCTTCAGGGATAATGGGCTTCATAAGACCTCAGAGCTTATTGAGTCAGGAAATTATATATATAATTAACTAAACCAGAATCACTCTGGATTTATTATTTTTTGAAAACAGCCAGAAAAGATATAATGGAATACCCATTATATATTACCGGATAAAAATAATAAAGTTTAAGTGAGATTAATACGTTTATATACATACTCACAATATTGGTAGTTAAATACTACATAGTTAACTACCTACATAGTTAACTACCCGCTAAATCTAAAGATTTAATGGGTTTCCTGCTGAAGGTTTACGATACTTAACACAATTGGGGAGTATGCTTTTAAAATGTAAATTTGGAGACCGGTACAAGGTTTTCTATTTTATAAGCATCCTCAATCAACCTTCTATAATTGAAGGTGCTTGCCGGTATTCTCAAAGAGCTCAAAATAAATTTTAAAAACAATAGGGCAAACTGTCCTCAAATAGTGGTTTTATGGTTAATTCTATTCATGAGATGATCAGAGCAAGCTTCAGATGTGAGGACATGGTAAAATGTGTACTCGGTCTTAAGGCCCTTGACATGGATACATACAAGGCTCTGCTTATGCATGGTCCCCTGACAGCAGAAAAATTGGGAGATATCCTCAACAGGGAAAGGAGCACTGCATATCGTTCCCTGCAGAACCTTATAGCTTGTGGAATTGTTTACAGGGAAACACGATCCATCGAGAGTGGGGGGTACTACTACGAATATGTAGCTATCGAGCCCCAGGAAATGAAACAGATGGTAAAGAAAAACGTTGATGAATGGTACAACCAGATGAACGAACTGATTGAAAAAATGGATGATAAAGTAAGTGCCCTCGTCATGCGGATGGACGATGAGGAAAGTTGAATGTAAAAAAGTGATACAAGTAGACCGAATAAAGATTCGGCCTAATTCATTGTTTTAATCCGTCTACAAAATCTCCCATTCTATCGATTGCTTTTTTAAGGTCATCCAGAGATGCTGCATAAGCGCACCTCAGGAAACCTTCACCTGCTTCTCCAAACACATCTCCGGGAATTGTAACAACCTTCTTTTCATTCAGGAGACGTTCTGCAAAATCCGAGGAGGAAAGGCCTGTATCTCCGATATAAGGGAATGCATAAAAAGCGCCTTTAGGGTTGAAGCACTCAAGCCCTATGCTATTAAAGCCTTTTACGACAAAGTGCCTGCGCCGGTCATATTCCCGGACCATCCGCTCCATTTCCCCTTTACCATTGCGGAGAGCTTCGATTGCCCCTATCTGAGCAGTTATAGGAGCACATAACATGGAGTACTGGTGGATCATCATCATTGAATGGATAATGTCCGGAGCTCCCATTGCAAAGCCGAGTCTGAGTCCTGTCATTGCATAAGCTTTGGAAAAGCCGTTGAGCATGACAGTTCGGTCCTTCATACCTTCAAGAGAAGAGAACGGAACATGGCGGCCTTCATAAGTCAGGCATTCATAAACTTCGTCTGAGATCACAAATAAATCGTTCTCAACAACAAGATCAGCGATATCCTCCATTCCCTCCTGTTCCATAATTGCACCTGTAGGGTTGTTAGGGAAATTGAGGATGATTGCCTTTGTTTTGCTGGTGATTGCAGGTTTCAGAGCTTCTGCAGTAAGGCTGAACTCATCGTTCCTGTGAGTAGAAACAATAACAGGTTTGCCTCCTGCCAGAACTACTGAAGGGACATATGCCACGTAGGAGGGCTGAACCACAATTACCTCATCACCGGGATTGACCACAGCCCTGACTGCTATATCAAGAGCTTCGCTTACTCCTGTGGTAATCAGGACTTCGGATGCAGGATTATAGTCCAGGCCGTAGCGCCTGTAATAGGTTTTTGCAAGTTCGTCTCTGAGTTCCGGAAGTCCGGAGTTTGAGGTATATGATGTCTGCCCTTTTTCAAGAGAATGGATGCACATTTCACGAATATGCCAGGGGGTGATGAAATCAGGTTCCCCTACCCCAAGGGAGATTATATCCTCAAGCCCGGAAACCAGATCAAAAAAACGTCTTATTCCTGATGGCGGGATACTCTTTACAGCTTCCGCAATGAATTTTGAAGGATCGCATGGAGGTCTCAAGCAAACACCTCTATAAAAAAATTTATATGTATGATCAAATGTAACATGGAATAAGATGGATCAGGTCTTAAACGTTCATCCCTTTAAAACGAGATCGGGAGCCTTGTAATTGACTCGGGTTCGTGGAGGATTACCCCATCTTCCTTATAGGTCTTCAGCACGAAATGCGTGGACGTACTCTGGATCTGGTCAAGGGTGGCGATTTTTTCTGCCACAAAAAAAGCTACATCTTTCATTGACTTTCCCCGGACGGTAAGGGAGATGTCATAGTTTCCGGACAGAAGCCTGACAGATCTGACTTCCGGAAACTTATAGATCCTTTCTGCAATTGCCTGATAGCCCTGGTTACGCTCGAGAGTGACCTTCAACTCAATTACGGCGTAAACATAGTTTTCCCCAACAAGGTCCCAATCAACTATAGTCTTATAATGCCGAATAACTCCTGTTTCTTCAAGCTTTGCGATCGTCTGGGAAATTTCCTGTGCAGACGTTCCTGTCAGGGTTGCAATTTCTTCCGGACTTGTTCGGGCATCATTTTCAAGAATTTCCAGTATATGTCGAATAATTTCGTCCATGTTGATCACCGGCACAAAGTTTAGGGAAATTGGCACAGAACCCCGGGTTGGGGTCAGGGCTCTCTTCAATTATTCAATTAATACAGCGTTTACAACTCCATCCTGTCCGGGTCTGCTTGTAACTTTAGCAGTGCCCATTGGAGTTCTTATAACGGAACCTTTTGTCAGTATGTTACGCCTGATGTAGTGCTTATTTGCAGCGTTGTCAATTACGGTCTCAATAGGTGCAGTAACTGTCTTTCCGTCTTTAGGATTGGTCACGTTTGCAACGTTTGACTGGAGAAGCCTGACTTTCCTGTTGCCGCCCATGGTTTGAACGTTCTTTCTTTTTACTTCACTGATACGGGTATCCGCAGATTCGCGGCCCATTTCAAACTTGCGCTTCCCGCGGGCGGCAATAACCTTCCCACCGGTAACTTTTCTTCTGGAGCTGCCTTGCCATCTCATTATTAAAACCTCGTTATTGTATTGAAATTTAAGCCAAGATTTAGATTATATTTAGCTACTTAAGCTGGTTTTTATATGAACTTTAAATGGTCCGGGTAGTGAATTTAACGGTCCGGATAGTAAATATCCTGTAATCCTGATCTGGTGATCCTTTTCCAGGGCATAAGCATACCTATCAGTAGCTTAATTGCCCTGCTAATATATTAATGTATTAACAGGAATACTTTAATTAGCAGATTTGCTATGGACTTAGCAATACGAATAGAATCGTATAAGAACTTTGCGATCATGCCGCCAGAAAAACTTTGCCTTCTGGACAGCACCTGCATAAGGGTAACTGTAACTGAAAAAATAGCATCACAAGACCATAAAGTTACCGGTATAAAATGAGGCCTAAAAAGCTGGCCACGGAAACATATATATGTTGAATTAAATAAAAACGAAATAGAAAAAAATATTCAGGTACAGGCCAAAAGGGAAATCTTAGATAATAGGGCATTGAAAGCCCTTCAGACCCCCCCCGCCGATTATACAGCTTACAGGAGAATAAAAATGGTTACTGAAATTTCGCTCAATACCATATGTGGACATACAACAAAAGTTATTGCTACAAAAGAAGGCAAAAACACACACGTGCATATCAAAACCACCTGTGAAAAACTAAGGAAATGGGGCACACAATTCGATATGGACATGAAAGACCTTATGGGCGGCCCTGAGACCATGCTTGCCCAGAAAATGGCTGAAGCTCCTCTCACTCCTACCTGCTTCGTCCCGGCTACTGTAATGAATGCCTGCTGGCTCGAAAATGGCCTGATTTCTAAAAACCTTGCCCGGGAAATGGGAAAAATGGAGATAATTTTTGACAAACTTGAGTGAAGATTCCTTATTTGGATCTTCCTTTTTGTATTTTCTTTAATTGGATTTTCCTTATTTTGATTTTCCTTATTTGGATCTTCCTTTTTGTATTTTCTTTAATTGGATCTTCCTTATTTTGATTTTCTTTAATTGTATTTTCCTTAATTACGTTTTCCTTAATTAGAGCTTAATTTTATGTCTTAGGCAGGAGTTGAAACTAACAAAACTCATTAAAAAATCGACAGTACTGCGATAAACCATCTTGATAGGTCAAAACTTAATAATATTTATATTAAATAAGGTTGAGTATTGTTTAGTCAAAACTCAACAAACGTAAATATATAAAAGAGAGATCTTACGGATCTATTTATGGATCTATTTTTTTTTCAGTTAGATTTTCAAAAATTAAACACGGAGTTATGAAAATGGATTTAAAAGAAATCAACAATTATGGACAGGAAATGGTTGAATGCCTTAAACTCAAGACTTCCCCAGTTGCAGTAAAACTGATCCCGACTGGAGGAGAAATTCCCGAAGGAATCAAACAGGTAGGCGAAACCATGAGACACTGCCAGATGATTGATCATGTAAGGAAGACAGGCGAAGAGTTCTATTCCCTTGGAGAAGACCAGATGTGCAAAGGTGGATCTGCGTCCATGGGCCTTGGCACAATGCCAGCAAAAGTAGGCAGCGGGGAATTCTACTACAAGGGGCTGAAGCATTTCAGCAATATAAACTCTGCACGGCGTACCGTGGAAAATGCCCCCATGCTTCCTTCAAACAGTACCAGAGCAATCTTGTACTCTCCCCTTGAAAAAACTTCTTTCGAACCCGATGTTGTGGTGGTAATCTGCAACCCAAAGCAGATAATGTTACTCACACAAGCTTTCATGTACAAAAGTGGAGGCAGGCTTGAAGTAAGTTTCGCAGGCAAACAGAGCATCTGCTCCGATGGTGTAGTACAGGCTTACAGGGACGGAAAGATTGGAATTACTGTGGGATGCAGCGGTAGCAGAGCTTATACTGAGATCGCAGATGAAGAAATGATCATGGGAATCCCTGTTGAACGTCTTCCAGAAGTAATTGCCGATCTCAAGAAAATCTGTGCAGAATAAAACAAAAACCTGCATATTTCAGATATAAATTCCTCCATGTTCAAGCCCGATAGTGGGCAAGACATTGATCAAATATGACATAACAGACACAATCTGTTCATTATGTCATATTTGAAACTCAGTCTTCTGCTTCTGCTTCTACTTTCAGTCGCCGATCCTATTATCAAGAGAATATATAAATTTTATCTGCTGATCGAACCAACCTATTTTAGTTTAGAACGTAATATTACTTCTGATCACTCAAGGTGCTGTCATCATTGAAAATACACGAGATAACTGTGCCAAAACGCTTTTTATGAACTATAAAATCAATTAAAAACCATATTAAGCCCTCTTGAGCGGATCGAAATATAATATTACTTGTCCATAAGTTAGTCCGCTTGAGCGAAGCGAAACGGACCGCGTACTCCCGAGGCGCAATTCGGGTGGCGCAACTCTGCTGGATCAACTCGGGGAGATGATGGATTCGGGGAGACAATGGATTATATACTAAAAGAGAAAACAAACATAAAATTCTTCAGATTACAGGCACAAAGAAATAAAAGTACTTTTCAAATCGTAGTACTTTCATGCCAAGAGAAATAAAATGACCTCTTACATAGCAGACTCAGCAGTTTTTATAATGGGGAACTGCAGCGTGGACAGTTCGCTGCTGATCACCGTCCCTTCGGTTGTGGACGAATTAAAAAGCAGAGATTCCGTGCTCCGTTTTGACCTTGCAAAAGAGGGAGGGCTAAGGGTTGAATGGCCAGAACCGGAAATGGTAAAAGAAGTTCGGAAAAAAGCTGAACAGACCCGGGACTCAGAAGAGCTTTCAAAAACTGACCTGGAAATTCTTGCAAAAGCTCTTGAACACAGGGATAGGGCAATACTGCTAACAGATGATTATGCAGTTCAGAACGTTGCCGTGCAGCTCGGGATTCAGGTTAAACCAATAGCCCAGAAAAAGATCCGGGATATCATTATCTGGCAAAAGCAGTGTACTGGTTGCAAAAAAACTTTTGATAAAGGGGATGAATGCCCGATTTGCGGTTCACCCATGAAGAAAAAGAGAAAAACAAGACTTAAAAGAAAAGGATCTCAGGAAAACTGAAGAAAAAGATATAACGCTTGATAGTGTAATAATGTCTTTAACTGAGAAAAGATATATTTGAATTATAGTTTTTCAGGCAGTAATTCCAGGCAGCATCCATAAGAAGAGCTGCAAAAATCGGCCGGAAATACCGCCATACAAAAAAATATTAGGTGGGAATGGAGGCATGAAGAACATAGAAGACCTGATTCAGAAAGCTGTGGAACTGCAGAACAATGGGCTTGTGACCGGCCAGATTGCCGATGAACTTAACGTTTCAAGAGAAACAGTTACATGGCTTTTAACCCGCTCAAAAAAAGAAGGAGCAGTCCCCGCTCCAAAAGACATATCCGTAAACTGGAGCAGCATAGGAAAGAGTGCTACACGGCTTCACTATATCTCACTTGCACTCTGCGACATGGTGCTTGAGACCCTGGAAAAGACAAACGCTGAGGTGGACGTGGTAGTTGGTGTTGCAGCAAGTGGCGTCCCTCTGGCAAGCATGATGGCAAATGAGCTGGGAGTAGACTTTGCTCTGTATCATTCCCGTAAAGGACAGGATGTTGTCCAGCCAGGCCAGAAAGGTACCATCAGCAGGAACTTTGGAAGTGTTGTAGGCAAGAACTGTGTGATCGTGGATGACGTCATCACGACAGGCTCGACAACCATGGAGGTAATTGAGCAGCTGCGGGAAATGGATGCAAAACCCAGAGTCGTAGTTGTTCTTGTGGACAAAAAAGGTGCAGATACAATCGCCAATGTCCCGATCCAGTCCCTGGTAAGGATCGTTCGTGTTGACTAAAAATAACAATAAAAGATAAAACAGGAATAACTTTCTTTGATATGGAAAGCCTCTCATAATGGGGGGTTTCCAAAAATTTATTCTTTTTAGATTTCTTTTTTTAGTTTTGTTTTACTTTTTTCTGGCACTTTTTACTGGCACTTTTTTCTGGCACTTTTGAACTATTGCTGCTTATAACCAGTTTTTTACCCCGACGCCGAGAAAGAGAAGGATTAAAGGCTTATTGAAAAAGCCTGTTAATTCTCAACTTCAGTAGCTGCAATCTTTTCTGCAAGCTTTGAGAGCACTTCAGTTCTCATCCCTTCCACGAACTTTATGCTGCCTACAACAAGGTGCCCACCACCGTTGACTCCGGCCCCTTTCACCTCTTCCCTGAGTTCCCTCACAATCCGGGGGATGTTCAGGAGCAGACCTTTTGAGCGGATAACCGCAAAATCCGGACCGTAGCCGAGGGTGACCACAGGCTTTCCCGGGTTCCTTTTGGTGAGTACATCATGCACTTCCCCAGAGGTCTTGCCCGGTGGCGGGAAGGTAAACTTCTGGGCATAGTTTTCGACATCTATCACATTCATGATAGTGCCATTCGACAGGTTCTGGGACTTGACGTTAAAGAGACATATCTCAAGCTGTTCCTGTATCATGGTGTTTGCCTGCTCGCAAAGCAGGGATACCAGATTTTGATGGATTTTGTGGTCGCCCAGATCCAGGATATCGTCAACAATCCCTTTTCCACTGCTGAATCTAAGCCAGAATTGCTCGTAATCCAGTGCCAGAGCCATATCTTTTAATTCCTCACGAGTATAGCGGTCTGAGACAAGGGAGATATACCTTCCAGCTTCGGGAGCCTCAGAACGATCTCCTAATGCCGAAACAGCAGGAAGGTGCTTTATCGTGTCACTGATACTGGGATTGATCATACGTGCGACTTCAGCACAGAGCATTCCTGCAGTAACCCCAAAGTCTCCTCCTACATGAGCAGGGTTTGCATGGCCTATAAGATACTGATCAACAATGTCATCCGGATGATGGTGGTCAACGACAAGCATATTGATGCCATAGACCTGTGCCTGCCGCATAGCGGGAACATCCTCTTCTGTTGACCCATTGTCTACAAGGATCACAAGAGGCATTTTCTGCCCGTGCCTGGCACAATCTTCAAGTGCAAAGGAAATATCCCTTGTAATGTCGGCAAGCTCGTAAAAAGGAGCCTTTGAAGGAGCCCGTTTGTAAAAATAGTATTCCGCATCCGCTCCCCCGATTTCCGTAATAAGGGGGAGAATTGCCCTCTCAATAGCGATTGCGGAAGTTATTCCGTCAGCATCGGCATGATGCCTGAGGATAATAGGTGTTGAATGTAAGATTGCCTTTTTTATCTCTTTGGCGACATGAAGCATTCTGGGCTTGAGCTTTTCCATAACCTCGCTTTCGATCAGGAAAGGAATATCAGCAGGCGTTGCTTTTTCCTCAATTACCCTCTCGACCCTGGACTTGACAGCAGTTTCCTTTTCTCCGGTCAGCAGTTTCATGCTCATGACTTCGATCTGGACCTGCTCATCCCTCGGGGTCACTTCTCCGGTAATCGATACGATCATTCCTGCATCGATATGAGGGTAAGACCGCTTTCCTGCGCTCTCAAAAGCCGCACAGGGAATAAAGCCCCCTTCATCACCTATGGTGAAAATAGTAGGCCCGCTGGTCTGTTTTACCTGGATGACTTCTCCTTCTATCCGGACGAGCCTGCCTTTCATGCTGGTATCTATTTCGGATGAACTCTTAAGTAGGAGCTCTTTTTCAACCTCAATGGTTTCGTACTTTGTAAGAGTTTGTGGGATAAGATCCAGCTTTCCTCCGGCTTTAATACTTTTTACCAGGACGATCACAGCAGCCCTAACTTCCGGCTGGACCCCAACATTGCTGGAATGCATAAGCCCTCTTACATGAGAGTTCAGATCCACAAAGACTCCAAAGGAAGCGATGCTGCTTACTATGCCGTGATAAAGTTTTCCTGCTTCCACATCCTTGAGGTCACAGGATTCGTCCAGAGCGTAAACATACTGGGAACGTGAACAGGAACTGCAGATTTCTTCATCTGCATCCTGTAATTCATTAATTCTTGCTCCACAAACCTTGCAGGTATAGATCTTTCCAAGTCCCTCGCAGGTTTCACAGGATCTGGTAACTTCGATTGTCCCCTTTCCTTTGCATTTCTCACATACTGCACCATTTTTCAATAAACTGTCAATTTCGGTTTCCGAAATTTTCATGAAATCAACTGATTTTGACTTGCCTTTTCCCTTACATAAAGGGCAGACTTCAGTTGAAATAACCTCATAGCCACGCCCGTGGCAATCTGGACATTCCTTACTCATAAATATCAACACCAGTGGTTCTTACGAACCTGCGTTTTTTACTTTCACAGTTATTTAGAGTTCTAAATCTCGCTTTGAACTCCAACGTTTATTATGTTCTTTGTCGGCCTTTCAGTCTATACTGGTAACTGTAGGATTTCAGTCTACTGGTAACTGTAGGGTTTCAGTCTACTGGTAACTGTAGGACCTTCACCTGGCCCGAAAAATCAGCGCATACTGAACTCGTTATCTTCCTGCATATCCCCTGTTTTTCAGTTCAATATCTTCGGTATGCAAGATATAAGTATTTGTCAGCATGCCATTTTGCACAACGTCTAAAGATATATAGAACCTTCAGGCTTTTTAGGTGGTGTCTGTCACCTTTCAGATTTGTTATCTTAAAGCCAGGTCAACCGTGATCCATGAAAAATCCAGAGTGAGGACTTATATAGATTCACGGATCTTTTAAATAGGCAACATCATACAAAACTTTTAAATCCTGATTGTTTACTTCACAGGAATTATTTTGTACAATTTCCGATAAAGAACACTTAATTATTATTAAGCCCAATTTTAATATTAATTGATAGGAGGGAATAAAAGTATGGTAGATTTCATCAGTGAATTATTGTTTCCTGTATTAATAGTTGTAATATTAATACTCTCACAGTCTATAAAAATGGTTAATGAATACGAACGTGTAGTTATATTCAGGCTTGGTAGACTGAGTGGCGTAAAGGGGCCAGGGATTTTCCTTATTATCCCTTTTATTGATAAAGCTCTGAAAATAGACCTGAGAATTGTTGCCATTGACGTTCCTAAACAGGCAATTATCACCAAAGATAACGTCACAGTTGAAGTGGATGCTGTTGTCTACTACAAGGTAGTAGAACCTGGAGCTGCAATTACACAGGTTGAGAATTATATGTTTGCAACTTCAACCCTTTCCCAGACTACGCTTAGAGATGTGCTGGGTCAGATGGAACTTGATGAGCTGCTTTCGGAAAGGGAAAACATTAATAAGAAGATTCAGGAACTTCTGGATGCCTATACTGATCCCTGGGGAATCAAGGTTACAGGAGTAACTATCCGGGATGTAGCCCTGCCTGAAAGCATGAAGAGGGCAATTGCAAAACAGGCGGAGGCTGAAAGGGAAAAGCGGGCCAGGATCATCCTTGCGGACGGAGAATTCCAGGCTGCTCAGAAAATGAAGGAAGCTGCTACTCTCTATCAGGGACTTCCGGTAGCCATCAAACTCAGGGAACTCCAGACCCTTGCCGAAATTGCCAAGGAAAAGAACCTGATAGTTGTTACACAGCAGTCCCAGGATATGCAAACCGGGAATATCGCGGCTCTTTCACAGGCCATTGCCGGAAAGAAAGTGGAATAAAGGCGCGAATGGTCAGAAGAAACATAAAAAAGGAGAACGGATCGATAAACATGCATATGGAAAGGGCATCCCATTTCCTTTCTATTTTTTTCCTGTGCTTCATCCTCATAGCTGCCTTTACGCTTCCTGCAAGTGCAGGGCCAGAGGAGAAGGTGCTTGTACTTGAAATAGCTGGAGCTATTACCCCGGCTTCCGACAATTTGATAGCTGACGCAATAGACAAAGCTGAGACCGGGAACTTTGAGGCTCTCTTAATTACCCTGGATACCCCAGGGGGAGGGCTGGAAGAGACTCAAATAATCATAAAGGCAGTTGAGAACACAACCGTTCCTGTGATCGGGTATGTGCCTGAGAGCGGGAAAGCCTGGTCTGCGGGGACCCTCATCCTTATGGGAACTGATATTGCTGCAATGGCTCCCTTTACAGTGATAGGATCAGCTCAGCCGGTGCAGATATCTGCAGAAGGGACAAAACCTATAGAGGATGAAAAAATTATAAATGCCCTCGTTAAATTCTCAACTGAGACGGCAAGAAAACACGGGCGAAATGAGACTTTTGCAGAAGAAGTAATTACCAAAAACCGAAACCTGAACGACGAAGAAGCTCTGGAAGAAGGAGTAATCGAATATAGAGCTCCTTCCGTTTCGGACCTGCTGGATCAGGTTGACGGGCAGGTTGTAAAAGGTAGAAAACTGCAAACCGCAAATGCAGGAATAGAGACCTATGAACCTCCCTTTCCCATTTCCTTCCTGACCCTCATTTCAAACCCGGTCCTTTCCTCCCTTCTCCTGACAATAGGGCTTTATGGGATCATCTTCGGGATTTCAAACCCCGGGGCCGGAGCAGAAATTTTTGGCATTATTGCAATTGTGCTCGGGCTGATAGGCACAGGATTCGACATTAATATAGCAGCATTTTTCCTTATCATTGTCGGAATAGGGCTTCTTGTCCTTGAACTTAATTCCCCCGGATATGGGGTTTTCGGGCTTGCCGGGTTTATCAGCCTGGTAATAGGGAGCATCTTCCTTGTACCGCTTGGAGGGGAGAACATTTACACTCCGGAATTCAGGAGACTGCTGACACTCACAGTTATCACTCCCACAATCGTTTTCGGGCTTTTTCTGGTCTTTGCAATTTATAAAGTCGCCGAAACAAGGGCGAAAAGGCCCGTTATTGGAGCCATTGTCGGAGATACTGCCCGGACAATAGACCCTATAGGACCGAAAAGCCAAGGTTATGTCCGCTATAAAGGGGAATACTGGAAAGCCAGGTCCGAAGAAGAAATAGGAACTGAAGAAGAAGTTGATATTATAGGAAAAGAGATGGAAGTGCTTTTGGTAAAAAGAAAAATTTAATCTTTCCTTCCTTCTCTACTTTTCCTTTTTGTCTTTTGGACACTATTAAGCTTAATCGTTAAGCTTAACCGTTTTATTTTTCCAGGTTTAGTTCCCCGATTTCTTTTTATTGATTTCTATTCCCGGTTTCTTTTTATTGATTTCTATTCCCGGTTTCTTTTTATTGATTTCTATTCCCGGTTTCTTTTTACTTATTTCTATTCCAGAGTTCACCTTTTCTTTTTGTCCCTTATTTTTTCAAGAACTCTCTGCTTTTTATTGATAGCTTCTTCTGCTGCCCTGTCAATTGCATTTCTCATCTCCTCGAAATCTCGCGGGTTCTCTTCCCCGTGAACTTTTTTGACAGGAGTATATGCAGATTCTCTGAACCTGGGGGAAAAGTCCCGGGTTTCTCCATTGACGATAACTTCAGCTCCGTTTCCTTCTTCCACACGCCCTATGATGTCAATCTCGACACCTGCAGCCCGGACGGTTTCAAGAATCTCGCCGGCATATTCCGGGGGGACAATAACCAGCAGGGCATCAAGAGATACTCCGCGATAATCGATTTTAAGGAGTTCAAGCATAGAAAGCACTTTTGGATTAACAAGGGCTCTCATTTTTTCTTCTTCAAAGACCATTTTTACTTTTGCAGTCTTTGAGATTTCCCGTGCGTCTCCACGTATCCCGCCATTGGTGACGTCGGTCATGGCATGGACCTTTTTGTATAACCCGGACTGCAGGAGAGCTTCGCAGGCTTCAAGAAAACGGATGTTAATGGTCTCTTCAACTACATCATGCATCCCGTAATAAAGTGCAGTTGTAGAAATCGTACCTCCGCCTGCACCTTCAGTCA
>NZ_JAQUVZ010000082.1 GCF_028693135.1 Methanosarcina sp. | reverse complement strand
ACGTCCACATTCCGGACCCTGACTTCAATTTAACAGGACAAAAATGCTATATTTGCTTCCAACATAATCATAAATTCAGAATGAGGGTCCGGAGTGCGAAATCAGAGGTACTTTCATGCCAAATAAAAAGAAAATGACATTAGGTAAAGAAAATTATGCCAAACAATTTCCTTTTCCATTAGAGAAAAATAAATGTAGAAGTAATCTGGCTAAATCGAGATTTCTACAGCCGTAAAAATATAAGCAACCACTTATACTTTTTTGAAAACTTTCTCTTTCGCACTGACAGGAGTAAACAGTCCTCTTATTTCACCTGGTAAAGTTTCAGACTTGCCAATAATCAGATAGCCGTCATCTGAAAGAGAATTATAAAAATCATTCAACATTTTTATTTTTTGATTTTCATTAAAATAGATCATGACATTTCTGCAAAATACGGCATCAAAATGTTTTGAAATTGGAGGCTCACTGGTCAGGTCATGTTTCTGAAATCTGATCAATAGTTTCTGGATGCTTTTTATTTTGAAGCCTTCCCCTGCAGGCTCAAAATACTTTCGTATAAGGGAAGAATCCAGATTTTTTATTTGATCTTTACTGTATATTCCCTGTGAAGCATGCTTCAGGCATTTTTCATCAATATCCGTTGCATAGATAGAGATGCTCCAGTCTTCCGGCAAAACATCTTTTGAGCAAATGCCAATTGAATACGGTTCCTCTCCATTAGAACAGGCTGCACTCCAAAACCTGACGAGGTTGCTTTTAGATTTTTTTTTCCTTTCCATTATATCGGGCAAGATTTCTTCCCGGAAAAACATAAATGGCGTTTTGTCCCGCATAAACTCGGTAACGTTTACCGTAAGTGCGTTTATAATCTCCTTCATCTCGGTTTGATTTTTTTCCAGGAGCCCCGTATACGTTGTATAGTTATCTGCGCCAACGGCCTTCATTCTCAGGTCAATTCTTCTTCTAAGATAACTGTCCCTGTACCCGGCCAGAATAATACCCGATGATTTTGAAATTTTTCGTACAAGAAAATTAAAGTCGTCATCAATATTTACAACCACAGTACTTCCCCTTTAGTAGGTTTAACGATCATGCTTCCATCCACAGGATTAAAAATAACACTTCTACCGACTTCCCCTCCCACATCTTTTGCCAAAATCGGGATATTTTTTTTAATCAGAGTTTCTTCAACGGAGATTGCGTTTCTATTACCAACTTTGAGGATATCCAGGCTCATATGCTTAAAAACCTGGGCCCCTCCTGCAAACTTTGCAGTAATCCTGTTTTTTCTTGCCCCCATTTTCACCATATCTTCAAACATTTTTTCAATGGCTGTTTCGGCATACTTGGTTTCGCCGTTATCTGAAGCCCCGGGAAGCAGCACATGTGCTATTCCGCATATACCTGTTGAAACGTCAGAAAGAATAACGCCAATACAGGACCCCAGGCCCATTACTTTTAAGAGGACATTTTTCCCAATCTTATATTCCCCTATCCCGGCAGACAGTTCCCCATCCAGGCTTTTAATGTTCAAATTTGATCTAGTGCCCACCAGATAACTTTTTGCAGCATTAATCAGGTCACACGATCGGCAAGAATCCTGAGATGAGCAGGTATTTGAAAGTGAACAAAAAGATTTTAGCAGTACATCCCTACTGGTTAAAAAAATCGCTTTCCCACTTTCATTCGAGACGAATAAAATGTCGCTGCTCATAATTGTCCCAGAATTTTCATCATATTATCAAGCATATCGGGTTCCGGAAGCATGGCTAAATAAATCTCTATATCTGGATCAGAGCTGAGAGAGGTCTCAAATAAAATTATATGGTCATTCTTCTCAGCCATTTGCGAAACTACTGAATCAATGACTGCCGTAGGTACATCCACTGCGAAATTTGGGGGAGACGGGAGTAATATGATGTCCATAAAATCAGCTAATGCATCACAAAAAGAAGAGGAGAGTATATTCCCTACCTCCATAATTGTGGACGCATACATTTCCTCATCCAGCTCTTCCATACCAAATAACTCGCCTGCAATTTTTCTTGCCGACTTTTCAGGGAACATAATGTATAGATATCCTGACCTGTGTTCTTCGAGGTCCTGAAGTGCGATAATTACCCCTGCAACAACCTCGTCAATGAATTCACTGGAGAGATTTTTAATTTCTCCGATCTTGACCTTCGGAACTGAGAAGAAGACGTCTTTATTAAGTAGTTTGGAGAGAGAGGTCGCAGCATGCCCGGCCCCAATATTCCCAAGTTCCTTTAGAATATCCAGTTCCACTTCACTAAGATTTGTTAGATCAGTCATCAATATCACCTTTTATAAGCATTGAAACATCTATAATCGGTATTACACGCCCATCTCCCAGTATTGTGGCACCAATAAATCCTTTTGAATTTGAGAAAATGTTTCCCAGTGGTTTAATAACAATTTCCTGCTGGTCTATAATTGAATCAACCATAAGGCCAATTTCCTCATTTTCTTTTTCAACAATTATGGCGATTTCTTTATCCAATTTTTCACATGACACATTGAACATTTTTTTCAAATCAACCGTTGGTATTAGCTTATCCCTTATATAAAGCACAGGAGTTTCTTTAACGAGCTTATAATCACTGCTATCAACACTCAAAGCTTTCACAACGTTAGAAATCGGGATCGCGTATGTCTCGGACCCGATCTCCACTAAAAGAGATTTTATTATAGCGACTGTGGGAGGCAGATCAATTCTGATTCTGGAAAACTCTCCCTTCTTTGAATATACCCTGACCTTTCCTCCCAGTTTTTCAACAGCAGTTTTTACTACATCCATGCCCACACCCCGGCCGGATATCTCTGTTGGAGTATCCTTTGTCGAAAAACCCGGGGAAAAAATGATCATTCTGATTTCTTCTTCACTGAGATTTTCTACCTCAAATGACGAGAATATTCCCTTCTCAACAGCTTTCTTTTTTAATATTTCAACATCTATACCTTTGCCGTTATCTTCGATCTCAATTATTACGTTATTTTTTTCTCTTCTAGCTGAGAGTTTTATGTGTCCGACTTCATGTTTCCCGGCTTTTTCCCGCTCTTCAGGATATTCTATACCGTGGTCAACGGCATTTCTCACAAGGTGGACCAGAGGATCACTAATTTCATCTAAAATAGTACGGTCTAATTCCGTATCCTGCCCTTCGATTTCAAACTCGACATTTTTATTGAATTTTCTACTTAGATCCCTTACCATGCGCGGAAACTTACTGAATACCCTCTCAATTTTTACCATCCTGATTCTCATCACTTCATCTTGCAGGCTTGAAATTGATTTATCCAGCGTCCCGGTTGCTTCCTCCAGTTCAGGTAAGTTGTATTCCTGAGATATCTGAAGCAGACGTCCTTTGTTAATAACAAGCTCACCAACAAGATTCATTATATTATCAAGATTGGAGGTCCTGACCCGGATAGTTTCCTGTCTTTTTGTTTCCAGAGGCGCTTTTGTGGATGTTCCCGATTCAGGATTGTTTGAGTCTGGACCCGATTCTCCGGTTTCCTGGATCTCCTGTGACTGTAATACCTGAATAGGGACATTTTCAGAGTCTTCTGCCGGAGATTGGGCTTTATCTAATCGCAGCTCTTGATCAGGAATAATTTTATCAGGAATAATTTTATCAGGAATAATCTTATCAGGAATAATCTTATCAGGAATAATTTTATCAGGAATAATCTTATCAGGAATAATCTTATCAGGAATAATTTTATCAGGAATAATCTTATCAGGAATAATCTTATCAGAAATAATCTTATCAAAAGTTTTTCCAGAACTTTGCTCTAAAATCCGGGCTTCGTCCAGTTGCAACTCTTGATCAGGAATTGCAGGATTTATTTTGGGATCTTTTTCAAAGACCCGGACTTCCTGTGCCTTTGGACCGTCAGTGGAGGAGTCTTTGCATTTTTTCCCAGGAAGTATTCCAGCGGAGTCGGTTATTTTAAAACAGTATATTGATTTACTTATTCTGTTTAAAATGCAACGTAATCTTGCTGCCAAACTGGATATACAAGAGTGAAGCATATTTGATTTGTTTGTGGCTGAAACAGCTGTTGCTTCAGGCACTATAACTGGAGTTGAGGGGGAATCTGGTTGAGATTCTTCTGTGACAGAAATATTACATTTATCATCTGAGACAGAAATATTACATTTATCATCTGAGACAGAAATATTACATTTATCATCTGAGACAGAAATATTACATTTATCGTCTGAGACAGAAACATTACATTTAATTTCTTCATTACAGGCAATATTAAACGGTTTAATTTCAGAAATATTAAATTGTTCAATTTCTGAAATTCTATCCATTAACTCTTCAACCTCATCGCTTTCCCCTGAAAGGAACACTTTAAAGTGACCGGCAAAGCTGTTATCCATCTCATTTTCATCAGGATCTATTTTAGCTAATTTACTTATATCTTTAAGAGATTCTATGATCAATGTTGCTCTCAAACCCTTCATAACACAGTTTTTATCAAGGGTTATATCCAGAACAAGATTGTAGTCATCCGGATTGCAGGTAACTTCATTTTCCTTTTTGTCATAGCATTCAGAGTTTGAAGGGTTATTGTCATCTGATTGCTGGATGGACATTTTTTTAGGAGATAATACCTTATTTTCCACTGGTTGTATACAAAGAGGCCCTTGTTTACCAGTCATCATTTTTTCGTAATTTTCAAATGAGTTCAGAAGATCTTCTATTTTTACATTATCATTATCGGCGCTTTCTATTTGTTTAACAATGTCCATGATCCGGTCAACTGTTAAAAGCAGAATGTCAACCAGATCACCATCTATTTCTATGTCTCCATTTTTTATGCCGCACAGGACTTCTTCCATACTATGGCACAGATGTTCAAGTGATGCATATCCAAGAAATCCAGCCATTCCTTTTATTGTATGGGTTATTCTAAAGATTTCATCAATTGCGGCAGCTTCTCCATTTTCTAAGTCCACAAAAGATTGATTAAATACATCGAGACACTCGTATATTTCCTGAAGGAAATCGCTTTTATAAGCTGCCATATCACTTTCCATTGCATTTCGCCTCCAGTTTATTCACAATTTCTTCAGGAATCTCAAAAATGGGTTTCACAACATCAATAGCTCCAGCTTCTATTGCAGCTCTTGGCATCCCGAAAATAACACAGGTATCTTCACTGCACGCAATTGTGGAACCGCCGGCATCTCGCATCTTTTTAAACCCGGAAGCCCCATCACACCCCATACCCGTAAGAATAGAGGCAACAATGTTCTTTCCATACACATCTAACATACTTTCAGCTGTTACATCAACTGCGGGCATTACAGCATGAACCGGCTTGCCTTTTATGAGTTTGATTCTGGTGACATCCAGAGCCTTTCTAACGGTCATGTGGTAGCCGCCTGGCGCGATATAAACAACACCTACTGATACTTTTTCATTATTTCTGGCTTCTTTTATTTCCAGCTCTGACAGAAAATTCAGCCTTTCTGCCAGTTGTCTGCAAAAACTACCTTCAGGCATATGCTGGACAACAAAAACCGGAGCAGGCAAATCTCCAGGTAGCCTTGGGATCACCTGTTCAAGAGATGAAGGGCCGCCTGTAGATGAACCTATGAGAATACCAAAGTCTCCGGCACATTTCCATTTCCATTTCCCCCTGACCACCTCCCCTTTGAACTTCCTCATATTAATTAATCTTAATATGTTAGGGTTTGAACTGTGGATATTTTTTATTTTATCAACAAGCTCTCTTTCGGCCTTATTCACATCATGGTGAGACTCGGATTTTGTAACAAAATCTATTGCTCCAAGATGCAAAGCTTCTAATGCCTCTTTTGAGCCCTCGGTAGTCAGGGTGCTAAACATGATGATGGGAACCGGATCAGTATTCATAATGGTTTTAACAGCCGTCAGCCCATCCATGACTGGCATGTTAACGTCCATTATAATTATGTCAGGGTGTAATGTTCTTGCCTTTTCTACAGCTTCTTTTCCATTACACGCATCTCCGACGATCTTTATGTCCAGGCTGCTGGCAAGCATGCTTCTTATTGCCATCCGCATGAAGGCAGAATCGTCAACAATAAGAGTACGTATCATGCTACCCCCAAATTCATCCACCAATTACTTTCTTAATTTCTTCGATGACTTTAGGAGCCTGGAAAGGTTTTATTATGTAGCCCCTTGCCCCCAGTTTTATAGCTGTCTTTACTATATTCTCCTGCCCTATGGCAGTACACATCACAACTTTAGCGTCTTTATCAATGGACTTTATGTGCTTTAATGCGTCAATTCCTGTCATTTCAGGCATGACAACGTCCATTGTAACGACATCCGGTTTGAGCTCTCGATACATTTCTACTGCTTGCTTTCCATTTTCGGCTTCCCCTGCTATATCAAATCCAGCACCGAAAAGAATGTTTTTAAGAAGTTTCCTCATAAAAGCTGTGTCATCAACAATCAATACTTTTGACATATGTATCCCCCTTAAAATTATCTTTTAGATATTTTATCAACCATATTTACCCCATGAGGGGTCAATTCTATTTCTTTTCTAATTTTTACAACTTTAGCTAATCCAGAACCGACAAGCCGATCATAATAATTATTTAGTTCGTCCGTTGATATTCCAATTATATTTTCAATTGATGCAAAATCTAATCCAGAATATACTAAAGTGAGTATTTGCGTTTCATCTTCAGACAATTTAATTGAAGGTTTATGTTTTTCAAAGAGCCGCTGAAGATAGCTTTCAAGCATTTCCAGCGTACTTTCCGGGCAGAGAACCAGGCTTGTTACTACATTACTTTTTTCAACATGAGAAAGGATGAGAACTTTTCTCTGTTTCCCACCCACGGTTCTAAGATCGGTGTTAACAGATCCGAGATTTTCAATAGGAATTCTCTTCTGGTTTTTGGAAGACAAAAACCAGAATCCTTCATCTGTTACGCTGAAATACCCTTTTTCCCACTGTGCATTCGATGAAACAACACCGCCAACAGTATCAGATGACAAAAAAAACACTGCAAACTTATCTGCTTTGAGGTTAAATGCAATGTATTTGAAAACCTGTTGATGAATATTTTGAGGAAGGTTAAGTACAAATTTACCCTCTTTTTTAATCTGGATGCATTTAACACCCTCTACATCAACATCTTCCAGGTCTTCTATTTCCCCAAGAGGGATGCTTCTCTTGCCTATAATAAGACTGTTGTCGGTCACTACAAGTACTACATCCACCCATCCGTCATCATAAGTTTTAATAGGAGCTCGAAGGTGGACTTTATCGGTCATCCCTTCATCTCCTTCAGCTCTTCTTCGCTGAATAATTCTTTAAGGTCCATTAATGTGAGAAGCCCGTCCTCAAGTTTTCCCACTCCTTTCAAAAACCTTGAATCGTCCCTCAAAGCTAAAAACCTGGGTATTTCTTCGATATTCTGGGAAGATAGGTATTTGACCTCGCTGACACTGTCAACCATCATTCCTATGGTGGCATTATTGTATTCAATAACAATAATCCTGGTATTTTCATCGTTTTTCTTCGGTTCTTTACCCAGTCTTTTTCTGAGATTGATAATGGCTGCGATCTGGCCTCTGAGGTTCAGGACTCCTTCTACAAAGCCAGGTACATTTGGAATTCTGGTAATTTGAGTTGGCAGGATAATCTCCTTTACCTGGGAAATTTCAACTCCATATCGCTCTTCTCCAAGACTGAAAACAATCACTTGAATCGTATTATCCACATTTACAATTTGATTATGATAACTCATTTTATATCCCCTGAAAGGGAGGCTTATAGGAATTGCAGAATACGAACTGCAGCGTTCCATCAGCCCCAAATTCAAACAGCTCTTGATTTGACATTCAGTACATTTTTGAATTTTTATTCCTGTTGAAATGCTGTGGTTTTCCAAAAGAAGGTTGATTGTTTTTCGGTTCCCCCGACACATTGAAGTTTTCTAAGAGAGTATCGACTGTTTTCTGGGCGAGCCCGCTGACATTCTGTACCGAGGTACTTACCTGCTGCATGGCAGCTGTCTGTTCCTCAATAGCGGCAGAAGTTTCTTCACTGCTTGCGGCATTCTCTTCAGCAGTAGATGCGGTTTCACTGATGCTTTTCTCAATATTTTCAATTTTACCCAGGCCGTCTTCGGAAAGCCGGTCCAGTTCGGAAAGCATGGAGTTGATAGTGGCAACTGCAGTGGCAATTTCGTGGCTCTTATTTAAAGCCTGTTTAATATTTTTGCTTCCGGTTTTAGCCTGGACATCTGCAGTGTTAATAGCTTCTGTCACTTTTTTAGTCTCTTTCTGAACGCTCGTAACAATCTCATTTATCTCATCAGTGCTCTTCCTCGAATCGGCAGCAAGTTTTCGGACCTCATCGGCAACAACAGCAAATCCCCTGCCGTATTCACCGGCTCGTGCAGCTTCAATGGCGGCATTCAAAGCAAGGAGATTGGTCTGGTCAGCAATCGATTTGATTTTCCCTGTAACGGCACCGATATTATTGACAGCGTCATCCAGAGAGTGAACAATGGTTCCAAGTTTCGAGATTTCTGCAACAAACTGCTCCACTCCTTCAAGAGCCATGTTGTTGAGATCCTGGGCTTCTTCACTGGTTTTACCTGCCTGGGAAGCATAGCTGGAAGATTTAGTGGAAGATTCGCTGAGCTTTTTGAAAATTTCTTCAGAAGCTTTTATATCCGAAGCTGCCGTGCCCGCATGCCTCGAAAGGTTCTCTGAACCGGTTGC
>NZ_JAQUVZ010000007.1 GCF_028693135.1 Methanosarcina sp. | reverse complement strand
TAAGGGCAGAAGTAATCCCTGCAAGCAGGATAAACAGCCAGAAGGCATTTTTTGAAGAGATCTTGCCTGAAGGAAGAGGCCTCTCTTTAAAAGGTCTCCAGTACCTTGTCATGGTATTTTCCACATCCAGCTTATCCCGGTTCCGGTCCACATAATCGTTGAGCACAAAACCGGCTTCGAACCCCAGCAGACCGATCAGGGCAGCCTTGATAATTAGCGTCCAGGAAAAGCCACCGTAATTAGCAAAAGCAAGCACAAGCCCGGAGCAGAAAATAAGGGGCCAGGCAGGAAGGAAATGAGCACGGGTGAGATCGAGGTAGGCTTTCAGGGTTTCTTTCATTTTTTGGCCTCAGTAACAATAATGCTGAATAAGGGAAACCATTCCATAAAAATAATGAGTATAAGCTAAAACCATTGTTTAAAGGGTGAAAGTATAGATCTTTGTCCCAATGAAACCTTATTAGCCTCAACTGGTCTTTCCCAAAAAGACAGAAAAGAGAAAAGATGAGAAAAAACCCTAAAGCAAAAACGAATGACGACACCTGCAAGAAACTTGATTACACCTGCAAGAAACTAATACATAATAGTTACCCGGGAAACAAATAACTTTCTGCTTCTTTTTTACTTCCTTTCTGCTTTATCTCGTATCTCCTTTTATCTCTCTTAATTGCGGCACTGGATTTTAATTTATTATTTATCTGGCTGGCAGGTTGGCAAAGAGCCCGCGCGGCGGAGAGAAAAAACGGAAAAACGCACTCCTGAATCCCTGATAGATCAAGAAATCAATTAATCAAAACCCACTCAGGAAATTAATGAGATACAAAATCTTATTACAAAATTTCATTACAGAATCTTACTCAAAAATGACTTTGTCCTCTCGTTCCGGGCATTATGGAAGATTTCTTCGGGTGTGCCTTTTTCGACTATGATGCCGTCATCCATAAAGAGAACGCGGTCCCCAACTTCTCTGGCAAAGCCCATTTCGTGGGTCACAACTATCATTGTCATGCCTTCTTTTGCCAGGTCTTTCATGACGTTTAAGACTTCTCCGACCATCTCGGGGTCAAGCGCGGAGGTGGGCTCGTCAAAGAGCATTACCTTAGGGCGCATGGCAAGGGCCCGTGCGATTGCAACCCTCTGCTGCTGGCCTCCGGAAAGGGAACTAGGGTACACATTTGCCTTGTCTTCGAGCCCTACTTTTTTCAGAAGGTCATGGGCGCGGTCGTAAGCTTCTTTTTCCGGAAGGCCACGGACCTTCATAGGGGCAATGGCTACGTTTTTAAGAGCCGTCATGTGGGGGAAGAGGTTGAAGCGCTGGAAGACCATTCCAACTTCTTCGCGGATCTTATTGATGTCCACTTTAGGGTCAGTGACCTTTTTCCCCTCGATCCAGATGTCTCCCGAGGTAGGGGTTTCAAGAAGATTCAGGCAGCGGAGGAAGGTACTTTTTCCGGAACCTGAGGGGCCTATCACGCAGACCACTTCGCTCTCTTCAACTTTTTCTGTAATTCCTTTAAGGACTTTCAGGCTTCCGAAACTTTTGTGGAGGTTATTCACTTCTATCACTTACGCCAAGCCTCCTCTCAATGTAATTAAGCACGCGGGAAATTCCCATGGTCAGGGCAAAGTACACAAGGGCAACTGAAATGTATGTCGGGAAAGCAGCAAAGGTCTTTGAGACATAAAGCATTCCGTTCTTGGAAAGCTCGTGAACGCTGATGACTGCAAGCAGGGACGAATCTTTCAAAAGGGCGATAAACTCGTTTCCGAGGGGAGGGATAATCAGCCTTACAGCCTGCGGCATAATAACTTCCCTCATTGCCTGCCCTTCGGTCATACCCAGAGAACGGGCGGCTTCCATCTGACCTCTGTCAACGGATTTGATGCCTGCGCGTACAATCTCAGCATTGTAAGCCCCACTGTTGATACTGCATACGGCAATACCCGCGATAATCGGGTCGATCCTGAAAGGATCTCCTGTAATCCCGATAATAAGGCCCGGGATTCCGTAGTAAAAAAGCAGGATCTGTACGAAAAGAGGGGTGCCCCGGATAAAATCGACATACATTGTACTCGGAATTTTGAATACCGATCTTTTAGAGAGCTTTCCGAAAGCTGCAATTGTCCCCAAAATTAACCCGAAAAATATCGCAAAGGTAGTGACCTCTATGGTGATTACCGCACCCCGCAACAAACTCGGAAACACATTAATAGCGTGTTCAAGGTAGGACGCTAAAAGAGACAAACTATAACCTCAATTATTTATGATATATAAGGCAGATTACTTAATTTAAATAATTAATCTGTGGAAGATGGTTAGCTCAGACTTTGGATCTCAGTATACAACCATCCAGATGCAACCGGAATGGGGGTTCCTCTTCAACAAATATCTCTGCAAATGGACTGCAGCAATACCTTTAGAGCATGGGTATATAAAGCTGCATCCAGTGCAAATACGCGTTTTACAGAAATATATAATTGAAAACACTTTTCCATTATATAAAACCAATCATTTGCAACAAAGATATCAGTGGGCATATTTTGGAACTGAGAGCCCAGATAATTCAAGCAAACCGAAAATCAAAAGATTTGAACGATTATTGAAGAAATAAGATAAAAAGAGTAGAAGTAAAAAGAAAAAAGATAGGAGAGCAGCACAAAATGTGCCAGGCTCTCGAGTTACAGTTAGATTTACTCTTAGATTTATTCTTCCATGTAGTTGGGCAGGTCTGCCAGAAGTTCATCGTACTTGCCACTGGCTTTGACGTTCTCAAGGCCGGCATTGATTTTGGTCAGAAGTTCAGTGTTGCCAGTGCGGACGGCAAAGCCATAGTCTTCACTGTTAAGGGGCTCGCCAACAATCTTGATTACACCGGGCTGGGCTGCGATGAAAGCGTCGGTGACAGGCAGGTCATTTATCATTACATCGGCACCACCGATCTTGAGTTCTTCAATGGCTTCATTTACATGGGGGAAGTCCTTGATCTCAGCAATGATTCCGGCTTTCTGGAGCTCTTCTGCCTTCAGGAACCCGGTGGATCCGGTCTGGACAGAAACCGTCTTGCCCTTCAGGTCGTCAACACTCTGAATGTCTTCATTGCCAGTGAGCACGGCAAGAGCCAGGCCTGCGTTGATATAAGGTTCACTGAAGTCAACCTCTTCTTCACGTTCCTCGGTGATTGTCATGCCTGAGGCAATAATGTCAACATTTCCGGTCTGGAGAGCCGGGATCAGGCCGGCAAAGTCCTGGTCAAGATACTCAACTTTAAAGCCCTGGTCTTCAGCAATCGCGTTCATGAGATCAACGTCAAAACCGATCACCTTTCCCTTAGAATCCACGATTTCAAAGGGTGGGAACTGGGCTTCAGTGCCTACAACGTAGGTGGGCATTTCTCCGTCAGAAGAGCGGAAAACAGCATCAGATCCGTTTTCAGCTGAAACACTTTCTTCGGTGGCTTCTTCGACGGCCCCTTCTGTTGCATTTTCTTTACTCTGCCCGGCACAACCGGCTGCAAAGACAACAGTCGTAATAACAAGGAGCAGTGCAATGGTCTTTAACAGTTTCTGCATATCAGTACCTCTGAGAACTCTTCCTTAATATTGAGTATGTAAAATAATTAAACTTTTATAAATAGTAAAACAAAAGATTAATAGTTTTGGAGTTTAAATTAATTTCTTCAGATCGTAAAGAGGAGTCTTATAAAATGAAAAAAGAACTTAAATAGAAAAGCCTGAAAGTTAATAAAACTGAGTTCGCCAGTTAACTACCCATCACTAAAGTAACGGGCTTGTATATCCCCGCTGTTATGGATCATTTATACGTATGGCTGGTTGACCGGGAAAGAACCACTCCTGGATTCTCTTGCCAGAATAGCAGCCCAGTTCTATCGAGACGCTTCAAAGGTTACTTTCGGCGGGGTTGTTGCCAACCTCTACCAGATAGAACCGTTTCCAATGACAGTAGACTCAACTTAAGCTGTTATCTACTTATTGCAGTGCCCTACTCCGCTATGGAAGTGTTGAGGCTATCTGATACAATATACGCAGCGGGGGCATAATAATGATTACTGAAAAAGAAAATAAAGAGAGATTACGCATTCATCCACCCACTGAAGTAGGGGGAATCCTGCTTAATGCTCTTGAAAAACTCTGTGTGAATCCTCCATATGAGTGGAAAGTTCAGGTATAAATTCAGGAAAGGGCAAAAAAGTTTGAGCGCACGCCGGAAACAAGTAAAAGAAATTTATAATAATCGCCTGGGTTCGAATAAGACAGATGTTGATATTGATTTGGATTTGCCCAGAGAACTATTAGTAGATATTTCATCTGAAAAACTGTATTTCATCTGAAAAACTGATATCTTCAAAAGATTTCAATGAGCTCAATATTTACCACGTAATCCCAGTTTTTGCATGATTATATCTGGTACTTCCGGGTTTGAGACCGAAAAACAGAAGAAAAGCTCTGGTGCGGGGATTTTATAAAAATACCTTATTGTAATTTTACACGGCTATAAACTGATAATACCGGTATTTCAAAAAAAGAAATGTGTAGCCCCAAAGGCTACATTGGCGGATTGTAATTTGTAATATTTATTTAGTTTCCTGTAGCTTATTCAACTACAGGTTCGTCATCAGTGACGTTTTCGTCATCAGTGACGTTTTCGTCAACAGTGACATTCTCGTCAACAGTGACATTTTCGTCAAAGGTGACATTTTCGTCAACAGTGACATTTTCGTCATCAGTAACGTTTTCGTCAACAGTGACATTTTCGTCAGCAAGGACGTCAGCTGCCCCTTCTTCTACATTCCCACCATCGTCTGCTACTACGGTTTCATCGGTCACTTCTTCTGAAGCTCCTTCTTCTGCAGTCTTGTCAGCACAGCCGGCTGCAAAGACAACAGTAGTAATTACAAGGAGCATTGCAATAATCTTAAACATTTTTTTCATTAATATTACCTCTAATAGTTCTCTTCCTTTTTTACACCCATCTCATAATAATTGATGAGACTTTATATGAGATATTTATGTTTGAAACACCAATGGCATTAAAACTTTTCTATTTGGTGAAAAAATAAGAGAGCAAAAGTATACGAGGTTCAGAAATTTATCGCCCATATTGACAATTTATTATAAACAATGAATTTACACAGGTGTTGTTTTAGAATGATTATGAATGTATGTATACAGATAATGTGATGTGATGAAATATGTGCAGTGTGGGATAAAAAACGAGCCAGCTAGCAGCACAAAATAATTTAAAGACATCACAATGTTCATCCGGCGCGCAGATGCAAAACTTAAAAGCCTCAAGTGTAAAACTAGTTAAAAAAGAAGTGCTGAGGATAAGACCCTGAATAACTATAAAACCCTGAGAAGCTCTGGCAGGGCTCAAAGAGAATTCAAAAACTCCAGATTTATAGGATATGCCAGGCATGTAAAAGATGAAACCGAAGCAAAAGCTTTCATAAATGAAATAAAAGAGATGCATAGAGATGCAAATCATAATGTTTCAGCCTATTTTATAAAAAAAGAGGGTTCCTTTGCCCTCAAATACGATGACGACGGAGAACCTGCAGGCAGCTCCGGAAAGCCCGTTTTTAAGGTTATCGAATCAAAAGGGCTCTATAATACAGCTGTGGTTGTGACCCGGTACTTTGGGGGAATAAAGCTGGGCTTTGGGGGGCTTTCCAGAGCGTACAGGGAAACAGCAATTTCAGCTATTGAAGAGGCAGGTACTGTAGAGGTCTTTGAAGAGGTAAGGTTCAGGATACGTTTCGGATATCCGGAGATTCAAAAGATTAAGAATCTCATTGAGGAACACGGAAAAGTAGAGGACGAAAAATATTCTGATACCGTCGAATTTATTTTTAACATAAGAAAGATTTTTGAAGATAAATTTATTGAAAACCTGGCAAAACTGACAAGAAATAAAGTTGAGCTTGAGAAGATTTAACTTTAAGAAGTAGGACTGAACCTTGAATTGAGCGCAAGATTTTGAAATTAGCGCAAGATTTTGAAATTAGCGCAAGATCTTGAATTGAACTTTAAAGAAGTTCCCCCTCAAATAAAGAAAACACTAAATTACAGGAAACCACTAAAAACTATGGGAGATATATATTCTTTAGAGATTACCCAGCTATTGGAAATATTCTATGCTGGAAAATACTTTAGCTGGAAAAAATAAGAGAGTTAAACAGAAATTTAATTCAAAGTTGAAAGTATCTATACTCAAAAAACCCATACTGAAACTCAAGCGGGAATATTGGAAGTGAGATATTGAAGCACAAAAAATTTTCAATTATACTTATTTCGGTTGTTTTATTCATAGTACTGAGCGCATTCGTAGGTTCAGCTGCCAGCGAGGCTTTGAAAGGGACCGAGCAGGAAGTAAACTCGGCTATTAGTCACCAGATCAGCCCTGTGATCTCAGGGGATTACATTATCTGGCAGGATGAACGGGACGGAAACTGGGATATTTATATGTACGACATGTCCGTAGGAAGGACCGAATCTGCCCTGTTCGCGGGATCAAAAGACGAAATCGAACCGGCAATCTCAGGCAACCGCATTGTGTTCTCAGACGAGAATAGGGGCAACTATGATATTTATCTGTACGATATTGACTCCAAGACCAAAACCCAGATTACTTCGGACAGGACAGACCAGAAAGAGCCGGCAATTTCAGGTGACATAATTGTCTGGACAGACCGCAGGAATCAGGATACTGACATTTACATGTATGACATCACCACCAAAAAGGAAACCCGGATAACAACAGATAAGGCAGATCAGAGCCAGCCTGCGATCTCGGGGAATATCATTGTCTGGAAAGATACACGCAACGATTATGACAATATCTACATGTACGATATCAGTACAGGCAAAGAAAGCCCCGTGGTTACGGAATCCGCAGATCAGGCAAACCCTGTCATTGAAGGAAACTACATTGTCTGGGAGGACAGGCGCGCCGGAAACCTTGATATCTACATGTATGACCTTTCAAACAAAAAAGAAATACCTGTTTGTATTGACCCCTCCCCACAGAAAACCCCTGCTATCGCAGACGGAAGAATAGTATGGGCTGACGGGAGGATTAAGGGAACAAACATCATTATATACGACATAGCCACGGGGAAGGAAAAGACAGTTTCCACTGTATCTGAATATGAGAGCAACCCTGCAATAGATGGCAACCGGATAGTCTGGCAGGACAAGCGCAAAGGCACCATGGACATCTTCATGTTCACAGAAGACGCTTCCGAGACCGGCGGAGCAGAAACGGGAGGCGACGCCGGAGCAAAAGAATCCCCTCTGGGCATCTATCCCGCATCAGGTGCGGTTATAGCGGCTTACCTTATAGCAACTTCAGGGAAGAACAGGAGAAGAAAACTTTAACCTCTGCAAACTCTGATATTCGGCAGAAAAATAGATAAATGGTAGATACTTAAAAAATAAATAGAAAGTGAGAATATAAACTGTCATGGATAAAGATTCGGAAAAAGAAAAAGAACTTGAAATCCGAAAAATGAGCCGGGGAGAAGCCGAATTCGCAATTAGGATGGCAAATGCGGAAGGCTGGAACCCTGGCATCCATGACGGAGAACTTTTTTACGAAGCAGATCACGAAGGCTTTTTTATTGCAGAGGTGGAAGGCAAGCCCATAGGCTGTGCTTCTGCTGTCGCTTATGATGATTCTTTCGGGTTTTTCGGGCTCTATGTAGTCAAACCCGAATTCAGGAAAAAAGGCATCGGAATGAAACTGACCGAAAAATGCCTGGAATATCTGGAAGACAGGAACATCGGGCTAGATGGGGTTGTGGAAAACGAAAAGAAATACCAGCAGGTTATGAAATTCAGATCTTCTTACAGCAACCTGCGTTTTGAAGGCAGGGGAGGAGGAAAAGTCCCGGATGGACTTGTAAAGATCTCGAAAGTCCCCTTTGAAAAACTGCTTGCCTACGACAGGAAGATGTTTCCTGCCCCAAGGCCCGGCTTTCTTGAGAAATGGGTAAATCAACCCGACTCTTCCGCCTTTGCGGCCCTGGAAAAAGGTGACCTGAAAGGGTACGGCGTTATCAGGAAGTGCAGGACAGGATATAAGATAGGCCCTCTTTTCGCAGACGACCAGGCTGCGGCAGAGAAAATATTCAGGGCTCTTAGAGCTTCAGTTCCTGAGGAAACCATTTATCTTGATGTCCCCGAACCTAATAAAAAAGCAATGGAAATAGCAAAAAGATACCACATGAATGTGATGTTCAAAACTATCCGCATGTACAGCCGAAAAGAACCTGATATAGAGCTTGACGGGGTTTATGGGGTAACGAGTTTCGAACTCGGATAACGCGAAAGAAAAAAAGCAGAAAAAAAGATGCAGGAAGAAAGCATCTGGACACCGTGTTTCTCAATTACTTCGGCACTTTCAGGTCTGAAAACCACACGAGAAAATTCTCCTGAAGCAGCAGGGAACTCAGGAGGAAGGCATTTTTATTCAGGCGGGTTGAGCAGGAGCAGGTTCTTTTCAAACCCTCCCTTTTCCAGTTTTTTCTGCAGCCTGAGAGCCTCAAGGTTCTCTTTTGAAGAACCCCGGAGTTCTGCTATTCGAGAGATAATTTCAAGCAGGTCGGCAAGCTCCTCAAGCTCTTTGCTCTCAAGATACTCAGTCAGTTCTTCTCCAAGCTTACTTTCCAGCTCAACAAGAAATTCAGGATCTGAAAGCTCTTTTACGGCACATTCTCTGCCTGAATTCCGGATAATTTCCGGGATTCTATCCCTGACCACTTTAGGACCATTTTCGGAGGAAGACGTCATTTGAATTAGCCACCTTTACCCGGTCTTAACTTCTTATGCATATTTTTCAACAGATGCATATCCAATAGATATATAAATTCTATAAGTATATGATGCAGAATGTTTCTGGAGAGCAAAAAAGCGCATATGGCCGTGATTTTAGGCTGTGTGTTCTACAGCATGAACGGGCTTTTTCTTTCCCGTATCCATGATATGGCTATTTCTCCAGTAATCTTTTACAGATTGTTCTTCGGGCTTCTGTTTCTTTCTATATATATAATTGTGAGAGGGAAAACCTCGGACCTCAGGTTAAAGAAAAAGAAAGGAAGCCTGTTCTTGCAGGGAGTACTCGTGGTTATGTGCATGCTGCTCTATTTTGCCTGCCTGAAGATTACCTGCGTATCCATTGCAATTCTACTCCAGTATACAGCCCCAATATATGTAATGCTGGCTTCCCCTTTTCTCCTGAATGAGAAAATAGGAAAGGAAAGTATAGCTGCCCTCTTCATCGCAATCACAGGAGTATTTCTTATAGTCAGGCCCGAAGGTGGGCTTTCAGGCATCGAACTTACCGGCTCCTATATGCTGGGCATAATAGCGGGACTGCTTTCGGGAGTTGTCTTTGCGGCTCTGATCCTGAACGTAAAAGTTTTAAAAACAGAATACCCGGAAATTGCAATCGTCTTCTGGCCCATGGGAATTGCTTTTTTGCTGCTAAGCCCCTTCGCATTCGAAGTATCTCCGGCTGTCCTGTACAGCAACCTGAAAGTGCTTGCTGCTTTCGGGATAGTATCCATCGGTTTCGGGGAGATCTTTACAGTTCTCGGGCTCGCTAGTCTTAAAGCCCAGACAGGAAGCCTTCTTTCCCTGATAGAACCTGTCAGCGGAGTATTTTTTGATATAGCTGTGCTTGGAATTGCACTGTCTTTGAAAACTCTTGCAGGTTGTGCTTTAATTATGGGCTCTGCAGTGATAATAAGTCTTAATGACTCGGAGAAACTTCCAGAAAAAGAAATGGAGGAACTCCCCCGAGCCTTCTAAAAGAACAAAAACCCAGTCCCTTTCCGCGAGTCCCTCCGGAAGATTCACAATGAGTGAAACTCATCTCTTGCCCTGAAAAGCGCTTTTAGATTCTCGAGTGGAGTATGGGGAGCAAGCCCACAGCCCGGAGCAAGAATATCGATTCCGTCTTCAAGGCATGCCCGGGCTTCAATTATAACCTCTTCAGGCCCTTTTGTCAGCAGGGTATCAGAGGGAGATACATTTCCGATCAGGCGTACCCGGTTGCCCACAATTCTCTTTGCAAAACTTACATCCACCTTTTCTTCAATACTGATTCCTTCAAACCCGGCGTTTGCCACAGGGTCAAGAACGGCTGTGGCGTCCCCACACATATGGAGGATTTTTAAACCTGGGACCTCTCTGCAGAATTTCTTATGGAGTGAAAAAACAGACGTTTCAAACATCTGAGGAGCAATAATATCCGGCCCGGCTTCTGAGTCTATAAGCACTATTGCATCTGCACCCCTCTCCAGCAAACCATTTGCATATTCAATGCAGACTTCGGTCAGAGTTCCCATCAGTTCCTCAACAACTTCCGGATTTGTCACAAACCACATAAGGTAATTTTTCATGCCCGCAAGCATAGAGGCAAGTCCAGCGGGACCCACGAGCCCCGCAACAACAGGAACATCTTTCCCGACTTTAGTCTTCATAATTTCAACCACATCCAGAACTGTCGCTATTCGCCTGCTTTCAAGAAGCGAACCGGGGACTGAAATCTCCTTAACATCACTTTTTTTCTTACAGGGGAAATCAGTCACATAAGGCTGTATATCTACACTACCTTCGTCTACCGTACAGCCCAGAGTTTCTGCAAGCACTGTAGTGCAAAAAGGGCAGCGTACGTTCTCAAACCCTGCAATCTCATGGCCTGCCAGGGCAAGTGCCGCCATCTTGTGGGAGTCGTAGTTAGCCTGGGGCCAGTAAGCTCCTGTCATTTCCATAAGTTCTACAGTACCGGTCTGGGTTACCGAACAAACAGGGACCATATCCAGGGATTCGCCATTCAGTGCCTTTCCAAATCTTGTATTCAGAGTAAATTCACTCATTTTGTTCACCAGATATAATGCAGAGATGTTATGATTGTTGAAATTCAGATGTCAACTCAAAGAATGATTCAGAGGATATTTGTTATTGTATAATATACAAAACGTGAATATAAAAAGATATAAATTAAAAACCCTCACAGAAGGTGAGTAGAAATTAACTGAAGAAAAAAAATTAGCTGGAAGAAAAGATTAACTGAAGAAAAAAATTGGCTGGGAGAAAAGATTAACTGAAGAAAAAATTAACTGGGAAAACACGATGAACATAAGCAGGAGAAATAGTGGCTGGCACTTACTTTTTCCATAGGTGCCGCCCTTGGAAGCCTTTATGGGACTTTTATTCTTGGGCCTGCACTGGATAGTATAATGGAAGGGACAGCTATAGGCATTGCATTTGCAGCAAAAACTTTTTTTAATTTTAGTTTTCAGTCTGAAAAACTCTCGTTTAAGGTTCAAGACCCATTATTGAGAAGAGGCTCTGCGCCAGTTTTCCGGCGGTACGCGAATTTCAAATCTTGCGCCTTCCCCTTCGATTCCTGTTTCAGTAATTTCCATGCCTGTAATGGAAAGTATACCTCTTACGAGGAAAAGACCAAGCCCGGTATTTCTACCAACGGATTTCTCAAAAATATGCTCTTTCATGACAGGAGGAACCCCTATGCCGTTATCCTTTACTTCGATTACAACACATTCTCCTTCTATATGAGAGCTTACATCAATCTCGCTGACGTGCTCTCCATGGTTTCTTGCATTGTCAAACAGGTTGTAGAAAACTTTTTTGAGCAGGGGGTCGCCATATATTTCAAGGCCGTTATCCTCTATGGAAAACTTCAATCCCTGCCCGGAAAAGGCAAATGCCGCTTCTTTTGCAATATTGCTTATAGACTGCCAGGTAGGGAAAACAACTCCGAGTTCCTGGTAATCCTTTGTGAAAATGATCTGGCTATGGATTATTTCAATCCCTTTGTTAAGATTTCGGAGGTATTTTGAAATTCTGCGGTCTTCTTTTACATCCGGAGGAAGCACTTCCGAGATCAACTCGGTATACCCTGAAATTACATTCACCTGATTGAGAATATCGTGCCTGGTAATATTGCTCATGAGGTTTATCTTCGTGTTTGCCTGTTTCAAAGCTTCCTGATACCGATATATTTCTGTGATATCGTGAAGCATTACCAGCTTGCCCTCTTCATCGTCCCTTGCCGTAAGGGAACTGACACTGACAGTGAAGAACTTTGTTTCCAAACCGCTCTTGAGTGAGATTTCCCTGCCAAAACCTCCTTCAGACGAATCACCTAAAATCTCTACTCCCTCTCCGAAAAGACCATTTAAGTTTTTCCCTAGAGCCTCTTTTCTTACTTTTCCGGCGAGTTCAAGTGCGGCCTTATTAATATCCACTATAGAGTTTGAAAGGTCCACAACAATGTACCCATCATTCATGGATTCTATCACACTTTCTCTGGCAACTGGGATAATGTTAAGGAACTTATGCTGGATTGTGCCCCAGAAGAGAATAAAACCAGTTATTGTAAAGGAAAAGGGAGTCGGATCAATAAATTCAAAGGGCCCGATATCTGCTATGTGAAGTATATTTGCAAGCACTGGAAAGCAGGCTGCAGTAAGGGCAATGGCTGCGTGGGTACCGTGAGGTGCGGTAAGGTTGACAAACTGCTTGAAAAATGAAATGATTCCCAGCATTAGCAAAACAAAGGAGTAGATATAAAAAGTCCAGAAAAATGGCCCATGATCAATTACAAGGAGAGGAAATTCCCCTGAGTAATCAAGAACAAAACCTTCAAAGTACAGTCCGTGGATGCTGTTTGTAAGCATCATCAGAATTGTAAGGCAGGGAAAAAGAAAAAGCAGTTTCTCATACTTTCGTGCAAACTGCCTGCATACTCCAGAGTATTCGGCTGCAAATAAAAACCACGCTACAGGAACGAAAGCAATCCCCAGGTACTGGAGACGGGCAAATATATACTTATATTCAATATCCACGAACCCGATTTCAAAAGCATAATTCACAGACCAGAGAGCCATGCAGAGCATAATTAATATAAAATGCTTTGCAAAAGGCGAACTGCGGGAATTAAAGGAATTATATGCTTTGATTGCAAGCAAGGTGGATATAAGCCCTGAAAGAATTAATACCCCCATATAGGGTAACGCAGCGGTTTCGATTTGCAGGCTAATAAGACGACCTTCCTTTATTCAATTACGACCTTCCTTTATTCAATTACGACCTTCCTTTATTCAATTACGACCTTCCTTTATTCAATTATTATTATTATTATTATTATTATTATGTGAGGGGGAAATCAGGAAATAGAAGTAAAAAAACACCAGATGTTTTAATAGTTAAACAAATACTATCATATAAATTTATGTATTAAATGCAGAGAGAAATGCATATCGAAAATAAGTTTCAGATCATACTTTCCACGATATAGATATCCTAAACATAAAAATAAAAAACCAAATAAAGAGCCAGAAAATTTGCTCTGCCAAAAATAAACAATGTTTTCACTCAGATTAAGTATCCATATAATTTAGAGAGTTTTCAGATCATGTACTCAGATTATTTAGAGGCATATTCAGAGCATTTATTACCGAGAGATTAACTGAACATTGAAAATCCTTAAGTTTCCCAGAGTATTCTTACTTTCCATCACCTGCGAACATTCCTTTTAACGGAGTCCCAATCTTTAAATTTTGTGTGAGATTTCTCCATACATTAGAACCTTTCTTCTTATTAGACATACATTATAATCTTTCTTCTTATTATATTATGTGCTTTCCTGAGAGTTAACCCGCATAAAGTTGGTTCTAAATGAAGATTTGAAAAAAGAAGAAAAAATACGAGGCTAAACATTTTAACCTGCTATTTACCTGCAGGCTCCGTTCTACAGATAAAAGACACAGGCTGTTGCTTGGGTTTGACAACAGTAACCTCGGAAATCAATCCCCCCTTTATCTATCATACAAATATTTAGGGGATTCAATGCAAACTTTGCATTGCCCGCCCCCTGGCCGAAAAGGTGGAAGTCCTGGAAGGAAAGCTCCAGGAATTGAGATTTATTTGCTTACCAGACCCCATTGTTTTTAAGAGTTGCAAGGATATTGGTAAATTCACTGTTAAACCTGCACTTTCCAAAATCTGGCGTGTCCAGGATTTTCTGCTTTACAGCCTGCAGCTCATTCATAAAACATCTGGAATCTTCAAAACCGGAGACTTCAAAGTTTTCACACCCTGAATACTCTCCGAAAGGCACGATATTTCCCTCCAGAATTTCCAGGAATCTTGGATCAAGATCTTTTGTAAAATAAGTGTCCAGCACAAGGAGATTTACGAGTCTTTCATAGAATTTTAGAAGCTCGTAGTCTTCACTTCCGGGAGTGTAAGGAGGAGCAGTCCGGTAAATCTGTCCATGAATATAGGTCAAATAGCTGGAAAGTGTGCTTATCAGAGATTCAAGGTTTTTTTCTTCAGGAAAAACAATAGGGAAACGCCTTAAAACTCCCGGAGTAAGGCTCCCATTGCAAAGCCGGTCCTTCTGGCAGATCTCGGAAAAGACCCTTGAAATTGAACTATTAAGTGCAGCAAGAACGTAAAAAGATCTGGAAGGGTCTTGAAGCACGATTCCACAGCCTTTTTCAAAGATACTGTTTCCTGCTGCATCAAAAGAAGCCTGCAAACTGTAATGATCCGAAACGACAATTTTCGGGGTATTGATGTACTGCAGCAGTTTGCAGCCTCCAACACTGTAATCTGTAGATGAAAGAGGAGTGGAATCGTGTTTAAAATTGTTTTTAAAATCTGTAATCCTGGAATATGTTAGAGGGTACCTTGCCTTCAATTCTTCAGGTTCGAGGAGCCTACATTCTTTCCTCAGGCCATCGGCTTTAATTTCGTAAGGTAGCATGAAACAATAAGAGGAGGGATGGACCGCATATTCATTAGAAAAGGCACTGTCTATAAATGGATATACAAGTTCTCGTTCGAGATTTATCTCCCTGTTCAGGCCCATACATTTATAAGGGGTTTCAGGAGAATTTTCATCAGAAAGGCTTAACTTGTGTAGATATTCGCTATCAGTATTTATCCCGCAAAAAATATCTGCTGAAATATCATCCAATGTGTTCAAAATCTTGCTTACTTTATCTATAATACTGTTTTTACTCCAGAACATGATCGGTTTCACTTCTTTATAAGTCCGGGATTTAGATATGAACGGACTTTTTCATTTTTCATCAACGTATTTATTCCGGCCAGTTTAAAGCATTAAAAACCGCTCCCAGAAACAAAAAGGGAAACGGAAATGCAGTTCCCATAGAGAAAAAATCTGAAAGGAACTGGACCTTACGTATTAATTTCTAATAAACAGCCCCTTTAATCCGGCTCTATAAAGGCTAAAAATTCTCTCAAAGCTATCGTTTTTCGTTAAAATTTTCGAGCATTAAGGAGGGGAATAAACTGCCTGGATTGACCCCCGGGCTCCCGCAGCATTCGGAGCCATAGAAATAAATCCTTTTGCACAGCAAAGATCTGAACCTTTTACGGTATCAATGATTCCAGGTGGAAAACTTAGCATTATGCCCTGAGAGCACTTTTACCCCAGGGGTTAGAAAAGGTCAATATATATAAATATTTCACAAAAATCTAAATGTGTTGTATCGAAAAATGAGTCAATATATGTAAAATAAATATACAGTTCAGTGCATGACACAATGGCATGGACACAATGGCATGAGACGTAAATGGTTAAGAGTTGAAGAAATTGCAATTCCTTCATGATACTACGAAATGATCCGGGGAAATAGTGAGTCTTATGTACCCGATATACAACTATATCCAATATACAACTATATCCAATATACAACCGCAAAAAAATAATTAAAAAAGGGAAATAATTGTGGGATAAATCACAATATTATGTTGTCAATTACTCCCCCCAAAAATCTTCGTAAACTCAGATATTTAAGGAAGGGGACTTCCCGCCTTATTGTAAAAAAACAACATATATCGGCATTTCTATATTTAGTGGAATGATCACTGTTCCGTGCCCCCTGGATATATGTTGTAAGTGTGGTTGTTTTCAACCTGGAATGCGATTGATCTATCCCCTTCAACCCTGTAACCGAGGAATTCACCCGAGGTATTGTCGTAAACCTGCGTATTGTTCCCGGCAATTATATTTACATTTATTAGTGCATCGACACCATTTGTGTTTGCCTTGAAAGTGAAATAATCATCCTTATATTCCAGGGAATCAAAAAATGCATCGTATGTATTGCTATTTACCATGTAATATTCGTAAAACGACACTATGGATACATTCTTTGAATCGTAGTTGTCAGCCCATGTCTGGAATTTTGGGTAGCTTATAGAGTACTCTATAGAGGGATCTTTATCGGTTTGGTGGGTAAAAACCGGATATGCCATCCCTGCCGACGACGCTGTTTCCCACCATCCCCAGGTATCGTCGTCCAGGTTTCCGACACTTTGTTCAGCATGAACCCCCGAGTTTCCATTCCTCCAGACCATGCCCAGGTTTTCATATGCATAAATTGCGTGTGTAATGTTATCACTATTTCTAAGAGAACACCAGTTTGTCGGCTTCTCCCCTATTGTCTCATAAACATACCAATACTCCTCATCCATTAATCTGTATGCTTCTTCGAGGGGAAGGAGGGTCAATTCTTTTGAATAGTGTATGCCCGTATCCCATGAGTCATTTTCCACCAGACCCCGCAGGTATTCAAGATCCGTTTCATTGCACGTCTTGAGATGTCCTACATCGAACCATATTGTGCCTTTATCCCCTTTGCTTTTAAGGTAGTTGATGCCCTGTTCCGTCGTATTTTTCGGATGCGGCCCATCAAGCCCGAAGGCAAGCATTCTGCTATCTCCAATTGCTGTTATGAACTTTCGGTCCGCATACTGGTCTATGCTATATATATTCACATCAAGAAATGTTCCTTTTCCGATGACAAAACCCGTGAACTTGATGTACCCGTTTGAGAAATCCACATAAGGCAATTTTTGCCTTTCAAGATCATAAAATGGAGTAACTATGCATGTGCCATCATTTACAGCAATAGTATTTGTTTTGTTGAATCCGTCAAATATTATTTTGAAATAAGATATTTCACCGGCATTTTCCAGGGATATGGTTTCATGTTTAAGTTCGCCGGAAGGGCCTTTATAATAGCTTTTTAAGATTGATTTGTCACCTGTTTCTGTAATAATCATCCTTGAACCCGGACTATTGAGTTCAACGAAACTTTCAGGGTCGTCCGTATTTATATCCATTGAAATTTGATAAGTGCATTTGGCCATCGGAGTAAAACCACAGATATAAAGTGACCCTGCCTGTTTAGATTGTTCAAGATAGTGAATCAGAGGAATGGAAGCACATTTACAGAAATTGTATGTCTTTGAAGATTTCTTGAAATATCCTAAATATGTATCTATTCCAAAATTAGTGATGGGATCCACAACCGGAAGTATGAAGTAAGAAACGGGAGAACAGTCTCTTGTAGTTGTATATTTTAACCCCATCGAAGAATCATCAAAAATGACTTTTGATTCATGGGTCCCGTAAATTGTTGAATACAGTATGTCAGAAGTCCCATTCTTCTGAAGCTTTGCGACAAAGGCATTTTCCGGAACACCGTTGTTCTCAGAATAGTTGCCCGCGAAAAGAAGAATATTACCTTGATTAATATTGGTGATGGTTTTTGAACTGTTTGTGTCCCGGGAAACTCCGAGTTCTCCGGCACATGAGTAATTTAATATCAAGAACATAAACAAAAATATTTTTATTTTATATGACATCTCCATTTGCCCCACTCTTCCTAATGATTATTGAGATTTGCGTTCAAGCTCCCCACATGTGCAGTCGTGTGTGCCCCAAATACACATTAGTTTTTATATTAAGTAGCTGCCAGGCCAGGAACTAACAAACTGTGGTTTAATATAGATAATGATGTCTATAAAAATGTTTGTTTTGTAGTAAAAAGAAGTGATGAAAAAAAATTGTATGTACAGCAAAAGTAATTTATCTAAGTTCCTGTTGTAGTCACCACGCAACTGCTGTCAGGAACAGTTTAAGCCCGGATCTGAGCTTAGCATAATTCAAAAATAGCCTTCTCACCCACATTTCGAACCCTAACATTCTTGTACCAATATACTGCACAAAAAAATTATTTTTCTGACATGGAGTCAATAAAACGACCTGAAATCGCGCATTATTTGCCCATATTGGCAGGGGTTCGAAATGTGCATTCTCGGAGATTTCCTCTGGATTAAAAACTAGTAAGTCAAATATTAGAAATGCTCGAGAGAAAAAAGTAAAAAGTGAGATTCTGAATAGACCTCAAATAGAAGTTATTCAGATTTTCCACTTTTTAAAGGAGACTGAGAATTCCAGAAAATTCCGTGTCAAAACTATCATTTTTAAAGGAAGAGGTTTCGAAAATCTTCTGCTTAATGTAGTAGAGTACACTCAGAAGGCTTTCACTGTTTTCGGATTCCATATCTCCTGCATATGGGTGGATATTATCTTCAAGGGCGTACAGAAGTTTCGAGTCAATACCTTCTCCAAAGTAAGCATCCATAACGAGAAGGTTTGAAATCTGCTCATAAAAGCCTGTAAGCTCCTCGAGCCACCCCGAAACATCGTTTCCTGCTACATACTTCTGCCGGCTAAGGAACATAAGATAGCCGGAAATATTGGTGATCAGATCCTCAGTCAGCCTGTCTTCGGGAAATACAATTGGGAAGCGTTTGATTGCTGCAGGGGTTACAGAGCTTGAGTACATCATCTCAGACTCGCAGACTGCTGGATAAAATCTGGCAATCTGGCTATTAAGGACTGCAGTTACATAAGGGTATTTTTCCGGGTCATTAAGAACAATACCACAGCCACCCTCAAAGACATGATTTCCGGAAGCATCAAATGCGGCCTGCAAACGGTAGCCTTCAGTAGCAATGATTTTTGGAGTGCCAAGGTACTCCAGGAGTTTCTTGCCCCTTACACTATAGTAGTCTGCAGATTCAAGAGGAGAGTTGTCGTGACCGAACTGATTTTTGAATTCCAGGATTCTCCCATATGCCATAGGGAACCTGACTTTCAGCTCTTCAGGAGGGATTATTCTGCCATCTTTCCTGTTGCCTTTGTCTGACAGTTCATAAGGCAGCATAAAACGGTAAGGTGAGGAGTTAAATGCAAATTTTTCGGAAAATGTGCCTGAGACATAGGGATAAATTAGTTCAGGTTCTAAAATTACGGGTTTACAGAGACCTTCACAAAGATAAAGCGAGTCAGAATCGCTTCCTTCGGGAACGAAAAGCCTGTGCATCAAACCATTTTTGGTACTAATGCCTCCAAAGATGCTTTTGGAGATGTCTCCAAGTTTAGTCGGAAATTCACAGATCTTTTCTACAATTTGGGTTTCATTCAGGAACATCTATTTTTCACTTCTTAGAAATATATTGAGAAAATTCCATTTCTCTTGTTTTTATTCTCAGGGCTGGATCTTGCCTGAGTTGTTAAAAAATAATTTTATCTCAGCAATCTGGACTCTGATGCCCCATTAAAAACATCAAAATCCGGCCTTAAACACAGGATAGGGTTTGTATACTTACCTGCAGGAAGTAGTAGAATAACATAGGTATATAAATATATTCGCACTGAAAAATAATTATAAATATAAATTATGACAAATAGCAGCTGTAAATAAAAACGAATAAAGACGAATAAAAAACGTGAAGCTGCCCTCTGCAGGATTCAAAGGAGAACTATCAGAAGTAGCCCTGAGTATAATAAAAAGTAAAGAAGCGGAGAAATAAATCTCTGTTTACTGCAAAGTTTCAGGTATATAAGTATGTTATTCAAGGGAAAAGTAGCACTGATCAAAAAAATTTAAATACTAATTTCAAGACTTCTTGTATATGCAAGGAAGTAAATATTCCGAAAAGTACTTAATAAGAGAAGCTACAGCCGAAGACATCTCCGGAATGCTTGAGGTCTTTAACTATTACGTTGAAAATAGTTTTGCAGCCTATATCGAAACTCCGATTGGACCCGAGTTTTTTCAATCTGTTCAGAGTGAAAAAGAGCAGGATGAACATAAGTATTTTCCTTATTACGTTATAGAAGAAATGGGCAAAATAATAGGAATCGGAACCCTCCGACCATATTTTCCATTCCCGAATTTCCGGCACACAGGTGTGGTTTCCTATTTTATCCTGCCCGGGCACACAAGAAAAGGCCTTGGATCCGGGATGCTGGACAAACTCTGTACGGAAGCAAGCAAGAAAAAGATGAAAAGCCTCCTTGCAAATGTATCCTCAAAAAATGAAGCCAGCCTGAACTTTCATCTGAAACATGGTTTTATTGAATGCGGAAAGTTCCGGAAAGTCGGAACCAAATTTGGGAAATATTTTGACATTGTATGGCTGCATAAGTTCCTTGAGGAAGATCAGGAGTAAAATCAAGAGTAAAATCAAGAGTAAAAAAGAGAATAGGAAAACAAACATGAAATTCTTCAGATTACAGGCACAAAGAAATGAAAGTAATTTTCAAATCACAGTACTTTCATGCCAAAGAAAAGGAAAAAAGATAATAGGAAAAAGGAACATTAAAAAGAACCTGCAAGGGGCAGGTAATCAATGTTTCCTTTACCCATATCGTAAGCTGCCTCACAAATGCCATCGCCATCCGCATCCGGATGTATCTGACTGAAACCATTTCCTTCAGGTGAAGCCCAGAAGTTCCCACCCATGAAAGATTTTCCAACAATGTTGGTGCCTGAGTTTTTACTCACATTCCAGACATTGCCTGTGCTTTTGCCTTCGGCATAGATATTTTTCGTGTTGTTAAGATAGTTGTTATAGATGGTATTGTTATTTGAGTCCAGAATACAAATGCCATATCCTGAATTCGAATCCACTGTATTACTGTTAAGCAGGTTATTGCTGGAAGAGCTCAGACAGATGCCATACTTAGAATTCAAATTCGCACTGTTGCCTGTTAGAACATTTTTGCTGGAGGCTTTCAGGTATATGCCAATTCTATTGTTTGGTGCCCGGCTGTCACTCAGTGTGTTTTCACTGCTGAAAGAATCAAGCCAGAAACCATAACTGCTGTCAGATGCTGTATTGCTTGCAAGCACATTTTTGCTGGCGTTATGCAGAAGGATGGAGACCTCACTGTAAGAAACGGTGTTGTTTTCCAGTTCATTTGCAATAGAATTCCACAGACTGATGCCGTACTTATCGTTGTTTAATGCTGTATTGTTGTCAAGTATATTTTCGTTTGACGCTTTCAGGTAAATACCCACTTTATTATTATATGATGCCCTGTTCTCATTCAGAGTATTACTGTTACTTGACGAGTCCAGCCAGATACCATAGTTGCTGTTAAATACCGTGTTATTGCCAAGGATGTTTCCGCTTGAATTATGTAAAATAATACAGACATTGCTGCTGTTTGAGGCTGTATTGTTACTTACCGTGTTTTCGCTGGAATCCCACAAATTGATGCCGGACTCGGAGTTATTAAACGCCATACTGCTGGCAACTGTATTTCTGCTGGAAGCTTTCAGATATATACCGATCTTATTGTTTGCTGCAGTATTATTGTCCAGTACATTATCGAGAGAAGAATCAACCCAGATACCGTAAGTGCTGTTAGATACCCTGTTATTAAGAAGTATATTTTCGTTTGAGCTGCGCAAAAGGATACCGACATTGCTATATGAGACTGTGTTGTTGCTAAGCGTGTTGTTGCTTGAGAAATCAAAACGGATCCCGAACCCTGGATTTAAGATAGAGTTGCTTCCGGAAGCTGGAGTATAGTTTCCGACAGAGTTCTGAAGAGTACCCTGATAGTTAAATAATTCGTTGTTTTCAATGCGGCAATCTTCAACACCATAAAGGTGAATTCCAGAATGGAGAGAACTTATATTTCCTGTAACATTGAACCCGCTAATCGCCACTCCGTCAGCTGTGACAGAAAAAACATCCTTTAAGCTGCTGGCTGCCTGAACGATAGTATCTGAAGTGTTTCCGGATGCCGAAACAACAACCAGATCTTTAACATTTATTTCTACGTTTTCCACATAGATGCTCGGATAAACAAGAATCGTATCCCCTGGATATGCACTGTATACCGCAGCCTGGATGGAGGTGAAATCGGCAGCCTGGTCTTCACTGTTGCTTACAGTAATTACCGTGGACTTCGATTCTTTGAGCGGGAGATAATCAATGAACCCACTGCCTTCAATATCATACATGGAATCAAAGATGCCGTCAAGGTCAGTATCCCTGACACCCCTGGGATAGACCGTCCCATCGGGTTTTCCCCAGAAGTTGCCACCAAGGTAAGAGCCGCCTACAATATTAGTGCCTTCGGACCTCGTTGTATTCCAGATATTTTTCCCTGCGCCCAGTTCAGATTCCACGTTTGCTGCATTATTGAGATAGTTGTTATAAATCAGGTTATTGGAAGTTTCGTAGATGTGCATGCCCACTTTTTTGTTGGATTTTATTGTATTGCTAACCAGAATATTTCCGTTTGACTCACCAGTAAGAGAAATACCTTCATTGTTTTCCGAAACCGCGTTATTTTCCAGTGTGTTGTCAGGAGAATCAAAAAGTGAAATTCCACTGCTACAGTATGAAATAGAGTTGTTTCTCAGAGTATTTTTCTGGCTGTCCCCAAGGCTGACGCCTGTAAAGCTATATGAAACATCATTATCAATCAGAGTATTACCTGAGCTAAACATATAAAGATCGATACCACAGCTATTATTCGAGAGTATATTTTGCTCAATGCGGCAGTCAGAAGCTCCAATAAAGTGAATCCCGGCACCGGAGTCCGACCCTCTTATACTAAAGCCCTTAATGCTCACTTCATTTGCCCAGATGCCGAGAACGTCTTTAGAACTATCAGCGGCCTGAATGATTGTATCCGAAGGGTTGCCGGATTCGGAAAGAATAGTCAGAGCTTTGGTAATCTCAATATTTTCCTCATAAATGCCTGGTTTGACAAGTATTTCATCACCTGGATTTGCAGCATTTACTGCAGCCTGGATGGATGTAAAATCAGCAGCCTGCCCTGTATTGTTATTTACCGTAATTGCGATAGCTGCTGCATTTCCTGTAATCACGAGATTAAACGTGAGAATTGCTATGAAAACGATTATGCTTTTTCTTTTTGTTTGACACATAGTAAACTCCGTAACAAAATTCTTGAATTCTGTAACGAAACCGATTTTTCGGACAATTATCTGAATTAATAGTCAGATCTCAGAGGTGTACGGGAGAGATCGAATCTAAAGCGCTACAGGTGACATAAAATACCGGAAAAATAGTCCTGTCAGGATAATGAGGCTGATTTACCTGTAAACTTCAAATTTTAGAAAGGTCTTTGAGCTAAAGACCTGAAATAAAACCAGGTACTGACTGAAAACTTTTAGAATTTATTATTATCCAATTTATTAATACGGCTGCCTCACTTATCTCATAGATATAAGAACAATTTTTGAATCCGGGGCACCTAATATTTGAAATATAATTACTATGTAAAAATGGTACAGTTATATAAAATTAACTCATATGTTAGGAAGTTGTTTTTTGCATAACAATAGTTATTAACCTCTTGTTTTCAATACCCGAATTTAACTAAAAATAGAGAGGAATACAGGATTATTTAACATACTTTTAGAAAAACAGGGAAAATTAAAATAGAATAATCGAAATATAAAAGGTGGGGGAAAGTTAATTTGAGGTTTAAGAGAGCTTTGCTGCCATTCGTATTCATTTTATTCCTTGTACTTCCGGCTACAAACATAGATTGGATAAAGTGTATGGAAAATTCCGATTCTGCAGCCGTAGATTTGCCAACGGAATTGACAGAAGGAGAACTAACCAACGGTAATGACGGGAAATACAGGGATGGTGTGATTGATAATTTTGATTATTTCGTAAACCCTGGTTACCCGTCAGGATTCGCCTGCGCTAATGGAAATCAAACTGCGTGCGGCCACCCCACCCTGAACAGGCTGTTCGACAACTACTATCAGTAATAACAGAATTTCTTTTTTTTCGATTTAAAGGTTCTAGATACCTTATTTATTGGTTCTAGATACATTATTTATTAAATGTTTTCACCTTGAAATTGAATTGTCGGACAGCCTCTAAAGACTCAGGGGTTTCCTGCTGAAGATTTATGAAAACTAGGCAGGACAGAAATAGTTAAATTTGAAAATGCGAAGCCGTATATTCTATTAAACTAAGCTCGGAAAAAAGATATATAAATAAAGATATATTGCCCGCATATGGTTGAATTATCAGTGATATTAGGCTCAATAGGAGTACTCCTGCTGTTACTAGCTTTTCTCCTGAATCTCTTCAAGATATTGATGCAGGATACAAAGACCTATGCAATGCTAAATGTAGTCGGAGCAGGGCTTTCATGTTATGCCTCGGTACTTATTGACTACATGCCTTTCGTGATTCTTGAAGGGACATGGGCACTCGTAGCCTTTATAGGACTGGTAAGGCTGTTTAAAGTCCCTGATGATAATAAAAAGGAGTGATGCAAAATTCAATATTTCAAATCCGGGACAGGAAAATAATAATGGAAGGAAAATAAGGATAGTGAGTAGGAGTAGTTAAAGAAATTGTTCAGGGAACTTCACTTAAAGTTACTTTTTTTCTCGGTCCAAAAACGTGCGAATCTCACTGGAAAGCCGCTGTACTTCCCCACGCAGTTCTGCAATTTCTTTTGAAGATGCTTCCTTTTCTTTTCCTATAAGAAGACTTGCAAGGGCTGCAGTTATGTATCCGAAAATTGCAAAAGCATAAACCGATAATAAAAAAGTCAGTATCCTCCCTTCGGCGGTTTTTGGCCAGTAGTCGCTTCCTATTGTCGTCATAATCATAGCTGTCCACCAGAAAGCATCTCCATAGGAGCTAAGACCCGGGCGTTCAAAACTATACATGCCTGCTGCCCCGATAACAGTTATTAAAGTCGTGAGGAGCAGGACATATTCCAGGCCTCTCTGCCTCATTGCCTGCCTAACGGTCCTTATACTCCTGTTAAAAGAAGAGAGAATCCGGGCAAGATTAAAAGACCGAACAAAAATCGTAACTCTAAGTACTCTGAATCCACTGAATAACCTTAGAATACGCAACGCAGGCAAAAATAGAGCCAGAGCAACAAGCCAGTTTTCCTTTAAATAAACCTTTTTTTTCGGAGCAATATACAGCTCAATAAAAAAATCAACTATAAATATACCCCAGATAACAGTAACTGCTGTTTGCAAACGCAGTGAAAGCCCGTAAACAAACTCAACAACAATAAGGATCAACCATAAGATTGACAACAGAATAAGAGGGAAATCTAAAAGCTCGTTAATCTGGGAAAGTAAATCTATTCGTTCCTTTTGTAATTCTTCTTTATCCATGTCTTTATATTTCACCCAAGTTTATTATTGAGTTACAGGTGAGTTTTTGACCCGCCATTAATTGAAGGTACGGTTTATAACTAAAAGAAATAATCGACAAATGTAATTAGCCTTTTGAGAGCATTTATAGCTATCTTAGCTAAATTACTTTAACCAGACACTTATCCTTTACACCGCGCCAGGAAGAAAAATAACCAGTATTAACTATTTTGGCAGAACGATCCTGAGGCGGGGGTATTTGTAGCCCTCCGTACTCCCAAAGTAATAACTTTTTTAATTCATAAAAATGACCACCTTTCATTCAAAATTGTTTACCGACATTCCATAAACAGTAATTCACACATCACTTCCTACTGTCCCCCAGAATACCAATATATATCACTTTTGACAGCGAAATTAAAGAGGGAATTATTATAAAAGGGAGATATAAAAGGGAGATATAAAAGGGAGATATAAAAGGGAGATATAAAAGGGAGATATAAAAGGGAGATATAAAAGGGAGATATAAAAGGGAGATATAAAAGGAAGATATAAAAGGGAGATATAAAAGGGAGATATAAAGGAGGGACTTTATTGTTACGGGAGACATTAAAGAATTTCTATGCAGGCATTCTCGGGGGAGAAATTGAAACATTACTTTCCCTATTTTCCGATGAACCGCTGATCAATACCCCACTTCAGGGTGAAATCAGAGGTAAAGCCAATTTTATACGGTATTTGAGTGACCAGCGAGCTTTTTTACAGGAACATGAGGCAAAAGCCGAACTTTTCGCCCTCACGGATACAGACCAGCGCATCGTTGTTGAGTTTGTGCTCTACCTGAAGCATGAAAGCAAGAATATTGAGCTGCCGGTCTCCATTGTAGCAGACCGTTCCGGGAACACCACACCCGAAATCCGGGTATACCACAGCACCTGGCCGCTAACCGGAAAACATGCATTAAGACAACCTCTCATGAGCCCTGCCAGGCACCTGGACGAACCCCTGATAATCGAGAAATACATGACAGGGCTTGCCAAACCGGACAAAGCAGCAATACTTGAGCTTTTTGAAGAAGAAGGATACGTGCGGGAGCCCAGCGGCTCAAACTACAAACACAGCGGACCGACCGGACGTAAGGAGTTTTATGATGCAGCCCTTGCTGAAGGGGGCATTTCACTCAAGCACTGCACTACAACCTTTGACGGGACCCGCTTCATTGTGGAATTCATCTGTGACGAATGGGGGAAGACGAAACTCCCACCCCAGGCAGGCATGGCAGTGTATGAAATAAGCAAGACCGGAAAGCTGTTCGCAGTAAGGATATACGACGACCTTTCACCTCCGGGGAGAGCATCCAATACTTCACCAGAGATTTGTAAAAGTTGATATTAATTATCTACTCCATCATAAAGTTGAAAAAAACATAAAAGTAAAGAAGAGGGAGAAAATGGAAGATCCACTGGAATTGTTAAGAAATATCAAATCCGTAGCCTTTGCAACAATTGAGGGTGGAAAACCGGCAGTTAGAATGAGCGATATAATGCTTTATGAAAATGGGAAATTATACTTTCTCACTGCAAGGGGAAAACCGTACTATAAACAATTGAAGAAAAATCCAGAAATTGCAATCGTTGGGATGAATAAAAACTACGTTATGGTCAGGGTTAGAGGGAAGATAGAATTTGTTGATAACAGTTTTCTGGAAAAAATATTTGAAATAAATCCTGTTCTTGATGACATATACCCGGAAGATACAAAAGATATTCTTGAGGTTTTTTGTCTATCAGCCGGGGCAGGGGAGATATTTGACTTATCTGTTGCCCCACCGAAACGTGAGAGGTTCGCCTTTGGAGGAGCGACAGTAGAAGAACCGGGCTATAAAATTACGGAAAAATGTACAGCCTGCGGAATATGTGAAGATTTATGCCCCACGGGAGCGATCAGCAAAGGAAAAATTTACAAAATTGACGGGTCAATATGCCTGGAATGCGGCAGGTGTTATGAAAATTGCCCCTATGACGCAATTGAGCCGGCATCAGGGCTTTGAATTTGAAAAATCGGAGTAATCCGCGAGAAGGAAAGCACTCCAGTAGTGCAATTAAGGCGATGAGCAATTAGAGAGAAGTGAAATTTGCCAGGTACAATTTGGGAGGAATAACTTTAATTGTTAAAATGTTAAAGTGAACCACGACATTACTGACAATTACCGGAGTTACTACATGGAAGATCTCAAAAAGTTGTTTAAAAAAGACAAATTCGCTGCACATGCAGGAATAGAACTGCTGGAAGTTTCCCCGGGCTATGCAAAAGCCAGGATGGAAATTGAAGAAAAACATCTTAACGCTTTAAGGGCAGTGCAGGGAGGGGCATTATTTACCCTTGCAGACCTTGCTTTTGCAGCAGCTTCAAACGCATACGGGATTGCTGCAGTTGGGATCAATGCAAACATCTCCTTTGTAAAAGCCGGAACAAAAGGGACTCTCACAGCCGAAGCAAAGGAGACTTCAATAAACCCTAAAATTGCCACATATACTGTGAATATCACTGATGACGAAGGAGACCTGGTGGCAATATTTCAGGGAATGGTCTACAGAAAAAAGTTTTCACTTGATTTTTCTGAGGATTGAATAAAAAAGAGGATTTTACCGTTAATAAAGATCCAATGGAGAAAACGGAAATCAAATTTGAAAAGAAAAAAATGCCAGATTTTTTATATCAGGCGTCTTTGTGTCTTGTCCGGTCTTCTGCCGGATTGGCATATTCATTGTCAGATGGTCCCCCGGGTCCGATGTCGCCGGAGCCTGGTTGTGAATCATCACTGCTGTGATCGTTATAGTTTTCATCACCATTTGCCGAAACATTTCCGGAAAACAGGGTGATAGCAAACATAAGCACCATTGCAATTACGATAATTTTATTCATATGAAACATCCATAAATAATTATATTAGTAATATTATAAATATATTGTGCAGGTGAATATATAATTATTCGGAGAAGTAGCAACATAATTAGGAGAAGTAGTAATATTATTTAGAGAAGTAGTAATTCAAGAGCTTACAAGCACTTCATGTGAGAGAGATAGAATTAAAAAATGGGCACCGTAAATGAAGGAATCTGAAAAAAGCCTGAAATGCGACCGCCGGGATTCGAACCCGGGTTCTAAGCTTGGGAAGCTCAGGTCATAGCCACTAAACCACGGTCGCAGACTGTCTTAAGGAACTGCTGTGTACTCTTCTCATGCATCTTTTAGATATTAAAGGTTTCGGTAAAAGGGATTAAATACCGGAAAGCGCTGGTTTACCCCCTACTGGAAATGAATATCTGTGTCAGAAACTTGAAGGTGCAAAGCGATAAAGGCAGGGGTAGGGAATAGTTATTGTAGAAAACTTCAAACGCTTTTTCGGAGAGGGGGCAATGGCACAGTATAAAAAGCTTGCAGAGCTTTTTGAGGAGCTTGAGAAGATCACACCCCACAAGAAGACCGTAAGGAAAATTGCAGAGTTTGAAACTGGCATTAAATGCTTGAAACTGGTATTAAATAACGGAAATTGAACATCTTTTTGAAACAAAGTTCTATTTCGGTAAATCGATACTTTTTCATTCAGTACTCGAGATCGTGGAAAAACTAATAAAGGAATAAAAGTTCAAATTGGTATAAAATCGATTTAAACAAAAATCAGGCAAAAGGTTACAATAATGGTTTCAAAGGACCTCCCCTTCACCAGAGAACAGATCCTGAAAATAATGGAAAAATATCCCACCCCTTTTCATATTTACGATGAAAAAGCCATTAGGGAAAACGCCAGAAGAATGAAATCTGTCTTTAAAGACGTTCCCGGCTTCAAGGAGTTTTTTGCCGTAAAGGCCCTCCCTAACCCCTTCATCCTTAAGGTCCTCAAAGAGGAAGGTTTTGGGGCTGACTGCAGTTCCCTGCCGGAACTGATCCTTGCGGAAAAGGCAGGAATGATAGGGGACGACATCATGTTCAGCTCAAACGACACCCCGGCCGAGGAGTTCGTAAAGGCAAAGGAAATGGGAGGCTACATCAACCTTGATGACATCAGCCACATTCCCTACCTGGAAAAGTATGCCGGGCTTCCGGAAATCGTCTGCTTCAGGTACAACCCCGGCCCCCTCAAGGAAGGAAACGAAATCATCGGAAAGCCGGAAGAGGCAAAGTACGGTTTTACGAAGGAACAGATGTTTGAAGGGTACAGGATCCTCAGAGATAAAGGCGTAAAGCGCTTCGGGATGCACACAATGGTTGCCTCGAACGAACTTAATCCAGATTATTTCGCGGAAACCGCAAGGATCCTCTTCGAACTCATAGTTGAGATCTCAAAGGAACTCGGAATAAGATTCGAGTTCGTAAATCTCGGAGGAGGAATAGGCATCCCCTACAAGCCGGAACAGGAGCCAGTCTCCTTAGAAGCCGTGGCAAAAGGCGTAAAAGAAGCCTACGAAGCCACCATTACAGCCAACGGGCTCGCTCCGCTCAAGGTCTACCTGGAATGCGGCAGGGTTATCACAGGCCCCTACGGCTACCTCATATCTCAGGTCAGGCACCTCAAAAGCACGTATAAGGACTACGTGGGCATGGACTCCTGCATGGCAAACCTCATGCGCCCTGGAATTTATGGGGCATACCACCATATAACCGTTCTCGGAAAAGAAAAGGCAGCTCCTTCCCACAAATACGACGTGACCGGCTCCCTCTGCGAAAACAACGACAAGTTCGCAATCGACAGGATGCTCCCCGAAATCGAAATCGGTGACGTCCTGGCAATCCACGACACCGGAGCCCACGGGCATGCCATGGGATTCAACTACAACGGAAAACTCCGCTCTGCCGAACTCCTGCTGAGAGAAGACGGAAGCGTTGTGCAGATCCGCAGGGCAGAGACCATCGAGGACTATTTTGCAACCCTTGATTTCGAGGAGCTGAAAGGTTTCAGGTGAAAGCTTAAAAGATTAAAAACAGCCCAGATAATTCCATTCAGATGCCTAAAACTTTCTATTTTTTCCTTTTTTAATTCGATCTTTAACCTATTTACCTCTAATTTTACCTTCTAAGCCTATCTTCTAAGTCAGCTTTCTGAGACTATCTTCTAAGTCAACTTTCTAAGACTATCTTCTAAGTACAGATTTGATTTTTTAGACCAATATGTCTATGCAGAGGTATTTTTTCCTGCCGCAGCGGAGCTTGGAGAGGCCCCAATACCGCAAGATATAATCAGTCGCATGTAACCGATAAATTCCCTTTGTATTTAGTTTGTGGTTTAAAAGTTCCTCATGATCCAAAAACCGAATGCTGCGGAGGGTAATAGAGTTAATGCTCAAAAATTTAAAGATTCAGAATCGTCTGAGCATTATTCACAAAAATTTGTTACATTGAGGTGAAATAATATGAAAATGTGGAGCTGGATAACTCCCCTCTTCTTCTTCAATTTATTCATCGGAATATGCAGCGTTATCTTATTTAATAAAAGAAAAACGATGTCGCTGTTAACTTGAACTTTAGTGAAAGTTCTCACGGTTAAATTAAAAATAATATTGGAATAAGAAACTGAAAATTACACAAAAAAAGACATCAAGAGACGTATTATAAGGAGGCAATTTACTTAATAGAAATTCCAAAAGTATATTATTGGTGCGACTGATTTAAAAATGAAAATAACGGAAACACCATTGAGTGGGAAAAAATAGATTGGGGAAACTAAAATGAAAACTAAAAGAAATATAGCAATTTGTTTTGGGGCTTTACTTATTTTGATGGGTGCATTTGCTTCTACTGCAGCAGCCGAGAATGTACAACTGGGTCTTTCGGTTTCACCGGAAAATCTGGTGATAGGAACTAATGCCAGATGGGCATCAGTAGTTTTCCATGTGGAAGATGCATATGATGGGTGTCCCTATACAGCGGCGAATATCGATCCTACATCCATCACCCTTATGATCACGGACAGCAAAGATAATCAGAATTTCATCGCTACAGAGCAGTATGATCGGTTTGAGATAACAGATGCGGATGGCGATGGTCTCGACCAAGAACTTGTTTTGATCTATCTGGCATCAGATTTGCTAAACACAAAGGAGCTAGAGCTTGATAACAAAGGCTTGAATTTTGCAGCAGAGGGATCAGTCGGAACAAATACCTTCACGGCAAATTGCCTTGCCAAAACAATGTTAAAAGGAGGAAGCGACAAGTCAAAAAAACCTGCTGATAAGGGACCGGTAATTTCACCTGGAAAAGGAAAAGGATCAGGAGCAAGACAGAATGACGAACAGGTAGCTCCTGGAAAAGGAAGTTCAAACGGAAAAAGCAAGTACTGAAAGAAACCGGTGATTGTGAAAGAAGAAACCTCAGAATCACAGGGTAAAGAACCACGGAGTTAAATGAGAGAAAAAATATATATCTCCAATAACTGCAGTAGAGCCAGAATTCTCTGCTGCCCGTTTCCCGTGGGAATAAATAACAAAAAAGATTTCATTTAAATGAAATGTCCAATACATGACATTAAATTGGAAAGTCAATCTGAAGCAGGAGCCCGGAAAATTCGGATTTCAGTACATATTCAACTCCTGCTGACATTTAATCTGGTAAAAAGGAATTTTACTCATCTTTCCTTTTTTTACAAGCTTAACTTTTTCTCGTAGATTCCCTGTCAAAAAAGAGATTTTTCCCTGTGACGCTCAATGGAATTCCCATTGCTACATCCGCATCAATCATCTCAAAATAACAGGCTGCCGCCCCTGCCGAATACATGATCCGGTTATCAATGCAGAGGTCTTTTGCTTTAGCAACAGCCGAGCCCACCGCAATTCCGAGGTCCAGGTACTTGATCATGCACTGGGGACCGAGAAACTCTTTCTGCACCTTTTCGTGTTCGAGCATCTCTTTGCAGGTCGCAAAGCCGCAGGCTCCGCAGTCCAGGTTGCTCACACCCGAAGCTTTGAGCCCGATAAGGATAACGGCATCTGCGTCCCTGACGTTCTGGGCGTCCCGGATAAGGAATTTGAGGTCTTTGATTTCGCTTAGCTCTTCCATCCTGAAGGCAAGTTCGGTTTTTTCTTCAGGGGAGAGGAGGCAGGTAACGATGTCGTCGATACCCTTGCCTTTAGGGGCGGTACGGGCGGCGGTGAGGATGACTTTTGCAAGGATATCCAGGGATTCGAGTTCGGGATTCAGTTTCATGGAAAAGAAATTGGAAACTATGCTATTTATAAATGAATCCGGGAGGTGGCAAACCCCCCCCCAACTTATTTATATATTCAGGACAGTATATTAATGATTACCATGACCCCCGAGGAAGCTACAAAAAGAAAAGAAGAATGGCTCGAGCGAATGAAACGTGAAGGTAAACTGACAAGGAACCCGACCGAAGACCATAAATTCGGACTCAAGGTTCTTCAGAATACCATGAGAAGAGAGATCCTTATCTCGCTCGGAAGTGAGAGAAAATCCTTTGAGGAAATAAAGGAAAAATTCAACCTGAACGACAGCATGGCAAATTTCCACCTCAACATGCTGGAAGATGCACTTTACATAGAAAAAATAGAAGAGGAAGGAAAAGTATTTTATGTCCCAACGCCGCGGGGAGAAGGGTATGTGGAAAACGTGGAAATGAAGAAGTGAACTACCTCAAGCTAAAGCTGTGAGACTTCCTGCTTCATACCTCGAACTACCGTTCACAAGTCCACAGGCTCTACCCTCTGTCCCAGAGGTGAAAAATTATTTAATACAAACATTTCTGGTTTCCTTTGCTTGGTTATCGCTTAGGAATTCAGTCCATAATATGGGACTGGAAAGTATTTCAAGGTTAGAAGATAGCGAAAATGAGATAAGTTTACGCCATTCATCCCCACGCTGAACCTTGGGGCTTTCTGGCTATTACATGTAAAGTAACTTTTTCCACTAATTTTGTATTTATTCCAGAAGCCACTTCCAGATAGGTCTGACTACTATCTTTTTACCCTGAACCGTCTCTTCAAACTCTTCTCCCTCAGTAAGGATCAAACCTCTATCAAGTCCGTAGGCTTCCAGGGCTTCAAGGAGCCCCCCGTATTCCCGCTCCCTGTTGCCATTCAGAGCCACAGTCACCTGGATAGCTTCCACAGGCCGTTCATTTTCAGTAACGATGAAATCACATTCCTGCCGGCCCTTGTGGTAGTAAAGCTCCATGTTTCTCCTTTTGAGTTCCAGGAAAACAAGATTTTCCAGCAGTTTGCCCCGGTCCCGGGAAAACTTGAAGGATATGAGGTTTATGAAGGCTGAATCGATCGCATAAACCTTTTTAGGGGCATAAATTTGTTTTTTGAGGGAAAAATCATACTTCGGGATGGTAAAGACCATGTAGGAGTTTTCTAGGTAGCCGATGTAGTTCTTGACCGTATTTGCACTGCCCAAACCCAGAAGTTTCTGCAATTTGCTGTAATTGACCTCGGAGGTGTAATTTGAAAAAAGGTAGAGGGAAAGTTCCCTCAGGGCTTTTTCATCTCCAAGCCCATAGCGGACAAGGATGTCTTTGTAAAGGATGTTTTCATAAAGGGTCTTCAGGAGTTCTGCGCTCTCAAAACGCAGGTACTCGGGGATACCCCCTTTTTCCAGGAATTCATTGAAAGCGCCTTTGATAAGGCCCCTTTCTTCAGTAAGAGGTTCTTTCGGGGAAGGGATGCCTTTGAATTTAAGGAACTCCAAGAAAGAAAAGGGGTAAAGTTCCAGCCCCACGTAACGCCCTGTTAATTTGGTCCCGAGTTCCCGGCTCAGCAAAGAGGAGTTCGAACCCGTAATAATGAACTTGAACTCCCTGTCGTACATCCGCCGGACGAAATGCTCCCAGCCTTCAACGTTCTGGATTTCATCAAAGAAAAAAACCCGGCTTTTTCCAAACAGCTCAATAAACGTCTCATACAGGAAATTGAAGTCCCCTACCTCAAAACCAATCAGACGTTCATCCTCGAAATTGAAGTAGTAAACCGACTCGTCCCCGTAGAAATTTTTACGGATCTGCTTCAGAAGGGTGCTCTTTCCGGAACGCCTCAAACCCGAGATCACAAGAGCATGAGGGAGTTTCAAGAATTCAGAAACCTTTTTGAGGGCCTCCCGCTCAACCAGCCCTTCAGGTCCTTCTGCCTCGAAAAATGCTTTTTGTTCACGTATGATTTCTTTTAATACCTGTACATCCATGGGAAAACCAGTCCTGCAGAGACTGCTGATCAGAGACTACTGATTTAAGGTATGTTCCATTCCAGTGAGGATAAAACTCTAAAGAATTCATTTAGAGAGGTAACCTAGAAGATATTTCATTTCAAATGAAACTTTAATTGAGGATATCCTCATTTAAAACGAGAACTAATTTATAGAAACTCTCATTTAGAATGATGTTTTAGACATATATTAGCTCATTCTAAATGAAATAGCTTTCTACCCTCACCGGATAAGCGGGAAAGGAAAAAGATAAAATGAGCAAAAATAACAGGAAGCAAACCAAAAATCAGAAATAAAGTAGCCTGGAATCAAAAAATAAAGTCGCCCGGAATTTAAAACTTCAACTGAGAAGTAGACCGGGACTTCAAAAACACAATTTACTCAGGAAAGAGCAAAAGACTTCCTGACAGATTTTAAACATTCTCGTATTTTTTCAGGATATCCTCGAAGGCTTCCGCAACAACACCGAGCTTTTCCTTGCCGACCCCGAAGGTGCTGAGCTTGAAATACTTTGTAAGCCCGGCTTTGATGCCGTGAATATTGCGGCTCTTCAATTCCTTGTAGAGGAAGTACCTGCCGTTCTTTACCTTCTGGGATATCTCGTAGAAACCCGGGGCTTCGAAGAAAATAAGGTCATGAGAATGGGGTTTCTGTCCGCGCTGGATAAAGCCCAGGTCCTCAAGCTTTGCAGATAACCAGCGGGCGTTTTCAATTTCCTCGTCCCAATTCCTGACGCGCTTTACCACTTCAGGGAAAGAAGCCATCAGAGTCATAACCGTGGCCCCGCGGGCAGTGCATCCCAGAAATTCGACTTCCTTTGCCTTGTTGTACACGGATTTTCTGAAAACGATTGGAGCATACTCTTCACTTACCCCGAGCACCCCGACAGGCCCGGATGCAGCCATTGATTTGTGCCCGCTGCCCACGATAAAATCGGCTCCGATTTCTTTTGCGGAAACAGGCATCCTTCCAACACAGTAAGCCCCGTTCAGGAGAAGGGGAACATCGTATTCGTGGCAGATGGACGCTATCTTACCGGCATCCGGAACATTTCCGTAACTCCCGTCAGGATATGTTACAAGAGCAAGAACTGGAGGTTTTCCGCTTTCTTTTGTGACCTCTTCAATTGCGGTTCCGTAACCTTCCGGGTCCAGGCGGTATTCGGGACTGCCTGCATGAGGCACCACTTTGATATTCAGGCCGGATCTCTCAGCTGCAACATAAGAGGAATAGTGGGCAAGCCCATCAAGCACAATCCAGTCCCCGGGCTTTCCCATGGAGTGCATAACCGCAAACTTGGACTCTCTTGCCCCGTTTGTGACCCTTGCCTCATCACAACCCAGGAATTCAGGAAGTGCCTGGTGTACAAAATCATGTATAGGGGGTTTTTTGATCTGGTCCAGAACCCCTCCACAGAAGTCGCAGACTGAGTAACCATCTCCCCATTCCACAAGAGTCTGCCTTGCTGCCTCGGTCAAAAGCCCGCCTGTCTGGAGAGGGTCAATATTTATGCTGCCGAGGGTTTCTCTCTTTATGAAACCAAACTTCTGTAAATATGAATCGTCGAGTGTCATTTTAATTATACCTCATTATAAATGTAAATTTGTGATTTAAACTTATAAATTTCTGGCTTAGACTGTACAATTATATCCTGTGTAAGACTTCCGGTATAGTTGTAAATGTTATGAATCCAGGATATAAGTTTCTGGTCTACTGTTCATAAGGCTATAAAAACCATTTACTGTGGATTGATTTAGCATTTCTTATGAAAATTAACTTTCTTAAGGCTCTATGTATCCAGTGATATTATCAAGAATTCATAAAAATGTATTCCAGAAATAGCTATAAAAAAGACAGCAAAATACTGTAGAAGAAGACTACCGTAGAAAAAGACTACCGTAGAAGAGGGATAACTGAATTTCATTTATTTAAAAGCATAACGTAAAAAAGGCAAAGTGAAAAGAAAATACTATCCAGAAGCCGTTACCTGAAAGTACAGAGCAGGAAAAAATCTCCGATCGAAGAAAAATGAGCAAAACGTCTGTTTAAGAGACGTCCTGCAGGCATCGGCTTCAGGCATTTACTGCCTTGCTGAAGACCTCGATAAACTCGTCGCACTGAGTAACAATGATTGCTGCCGTTTCCTTTAAGATCAGAATCGGGTCAGTACCATCGGTTTTGAGGTAAAGGATGGGTTCGCTGATGCTCACGTGTTTCATGTCGTAAAAAGCTACTTCAACCCTGTCATCTTTAATCAGGAGGTCCTTGAGAAGATTGAGAAGGGTGTGAGATTCGCCTCTGAACTCGACTTCGAGCTCATTATTTGTTTTGTTAATGATGTTCAGTTCCATTGGTGACCACCTGTAAATGGTGAATAATATAGCCGGCTACAACAAGCCTGCCATAGAATGTATAATTCGTCATAAAATGCTGATGCCTGTATAAGGTAAGAAAGGGAAAGAGAAATTTATTGGATTCCTTTCCCGTACTCGGTTGAAATCTTACGGGTTTCAGTCATATTGCAGACAGGGCATTTAAGCTTTTTCCCTTCCAGAACAAGATCTCCTCTACAGTTTGAGCAGTAAGCTTTTACAACTCCGAGGGAGTCTTCGGCTGTGGTAAGGCGCATTCTGTCAACTTCAATGACTCTGGCTCTTATAATATCAAAGGGTCTGAACTCATCTAACAGCCTCTTAACATAGGAGTCCCTTACATTTGAAACGTGGATATCCCCGGGCCTTAAGCTAACAATTTCCCTGTTTTCTTTTCCTTCAATTCCTGCAACTTCCACCATTGCCCCGGACTCGCGGACGTCAGTGATCCTGCCGTAGACTATGTCCCCTACTTTAAGAAGATTTGGAGTAAGAGTATTTGGCTTAACCAGGACCACTCGGGCTTTTTGGTCAATGAATACATTGCCTGTGGCAGTAGAATAAATGTCTCCAGCAATTACTGCTGTTCCGGAGCCAGATTTGAATTCCTCTGTAGTTCCGACAAGTTCTCCCGGAAGGACAAAGCCTCCTTTTTCAAGGTCTTCTTCAGATCTCACGGCTTCTCCGGCAGAAGGCCTGGAACCTGGCATTTCCTTCCCATCCCGGGAAGTTTTCTTAGGATATGGGAACCTTCTCTTTTTGTTAGGATCACCTTTGAAATGATCTGTGGGCTGGTCTCTAGACGGGCCCTTGAACTGATCTCTGGGCTGACCTCTAGGTTGACCCCTGGGTTGAGCCCTAAACTTGTCCCTTGCCGGACCCTTGAACTGATCTCTGGACTGATCTCTGGACTGATCTCTGGACTGAGTTCGGGGCTGGCTTTTAAACTGGGGCCTTGGTTCCCGCGACTGATCCCGAGATTGATCCCGTGGCGGATCCCTTTGGGAGCCCCTGCTGTCTGCAGCTGCTGGGACCGATTTATCAGCAATCGACTTTCCTTCACCAGGACCTGTTAATTTTTTCCTAGTAGTTTTATTTTTTCGGATTCTAATCATGATCCCTCATTCGAATTATCGCTATTAGTGGATATAGATAAGTCGTTTTAATAATTTTTAATTAGTCTTTATAGAGTTTTTGGCGGCAATCGAACTCATAGATAACTCATCTTCGGAAGGAATAGGAGTAAAATTTCCTTCCTTAGTATCTTCAAGTTAATTCTTCCCTTGCAGCATGGCGTAAGTTTCAATGCATACAGTATATCTTGTAAAGCATCCATCCAGCTTATTTCTTTCAGATTATTTATCCCGAAGTATCTGTTTACGCCATGGGTTTATTCTATGTGTTACGTATTTATCCTCTATACTATGACCTGTTCTCTATACAATAGAGTTATTAATTCCGCCTTTTAAAATGAAATATGAGATGTAAAGCTGTCAAACATGATGCCTTAAATGGCTCCTGAACACAGGCTTTATTCATGAACAGCGACCCTGTAAATCTCTACCTCAATAATTTCTCTTTCTTTTTGATGGAAATCGAAAGTCTTTTTTAGGGGGAATTTCGCAACGTAAGAGTGTGTAATGACCGCAGGCTTAATGAACTTTTGGATAAAAGCAAGGCTTCCGCGGTTGTGGATGGAATATATTATCTCACTTGTTCTTAATGCTGATGAAAGAAAAGGTCTGTCCCTGCCTTTAACTCTTGCCCCGAATGGAGGGTTCATAAGTGTGGTTTTTACATGCCCTGAGACTTCCGAAATATCGGAGCAAATGAACTCCACATCCACTCCAAGCTTCTCTGAATTTTTTTTTGCAACCTCAAGCGCCTTCGGGTCAGTATCATAACCCACGACCTCCCTGGCTCCCAGAAATTTTGCTCCGATTGCAAGAATACCGGTACCGCAGCCCAGGTCCTGGACCGATTCGTTAAGGTCTCCCTGCATATAAGCGAAATGGAGTATTTCCGCAGCAAGGGGAGAAGGGGTCTGGTATTGCTCCAGCTCAAGTTCGGGATTGGAAAAACCTTCGACTTCTTCAAGCAGAATTTCAAGTTTTCTCTGTTTCATATCTTTTGTTTTCTTCTCTGTTTTAGATCTGGCAAAAGGTTATACAAGCATTTGGTAAAAGGTTATACAAGCATTTGGTAAAAGGTTATACAAGCATTTGGTAAAAGGTTATACAAGCATTTGGTAAAAGGTTATACAGGCATCTGATAAAAGGTTATACAGGTTCCTCGGTAATTTCGTCCAGCACAAGCTTTTCCCATTCACGTTCTCCAAGCACGATCTCAAACTCCTGTGGGGTCAGCATAGGGGAAGGAAAACGTCCTACTTCATCCACAGCAAGCCGCGGACAGGCAGTGTTTACGAAAGCATCCACCTTGAACTGAAGGAGCTGGTCAGGAGTTACGAGATCGATAAGGATCAGGTGTGCTTCCTTTCCATGTTTTCTTGCAAGTTTTTTGAGAGAAGAAGCTAGTTCCATCCTTTTCTGCCCGTTTTTGCTTGAGACAATGATCCCGAAAACCTGCGCATCCAGAGACTTTGCAATTACCGCACTCCGCTGACGGAGAACCTTTGAAGGGTTAACCTCACGGACTTCCCCGGAAAAGGGATCAGCTGCAAGGACACGTTTTTTTGTGGAAAGGGATACCCCAAGGGGATGGAAGTCCCCGCTTCCGATATAAAGGTACTCATCACAATCTTCATCCCGCGCTGCCGAGAAATTGCAGCCGAGCACCTGCCCTGCATAAGCAATCCTGGAGTCCCCACGTCCGATAACGCAGGTTTTCCCAAGTTTCTCGAGCACACTGCATGCATCCGAAAGCTTATGGACATGCTGGACAGTGGTGATCAGCCCTATTCTCTGTCCTTTCAATTCCGGGACAGCCTTCTCAACAACAGGCCGGACATCAATTGAGGAGCGGGTTTCGATAAAGTACACTTTATCTGAAAGCTTAACGTCTTCCAGTTCCGCATGCCCAAAGTGGAAAAGAATATCAACATGGTCAAGGAGAGTCCGATCAAGGTCACACGCCCCAAAACAGGGATCTCCTGAGATGAGAATCTCAGCTCCGGTAGCTTCCTCAACAACTTTCGCAAGCTTCGGGCCTTTCCGTTTCAGCCCTTCAGGAAACTGAAAGCCCACAAGCTTTGCTTTCGTATCCTTTATTACGCTGATAATATAGTCAGGCCTTAAATCGAATGCTTCACTGATCCCCAAAGACATCCTTAATCTCCACACCTTTCTCACTCACATCAATTGTGACGAGAACCTTGGGTTTAAATCCGAGTTCCTTTAGCTTAAGATAACCGTCTCCGCGCCCTATAACGGAAATTACATCCGTTACCTCGACGCCCATATTTTTTAACGCCCTTACAAGGGCAAGAAGCGTTCCACCCGTACTGATAACGTCGTCAACGATAATTACTCTGTCTCCCTTTTTGAGCCCGTTTATATAGAGGACACCTTTCGAATAGCCTGTGCTCTGGGAGAGTTCCACTTCTCCTTCAAGGAAGTAAGGGCGCTTCCGGACGATGGTAAGAGGAAGTCCGGTTTTCAGGGAGAGGGCGTTTGCAACCGGAATGCCCATAGCTTCCACAGTCAGGATAGTGTCAACGTTCATATCTGCTATCTCTGCGATGTAATCGGCAATCTCCTCTACCATATGGGGATCAAGGGAAGGTACACCATCAGAAATAGGATGGATAAAATAGTTATACTCCCCTCGCTTCATCACAGGAGAATTAATTAGTGAATTTTTCAGTCTTTCAAGCATGGTTCTAACCTTTTTTGGCTGTCTCAATATTCCGGGAAGTAAAAACCCTGAAATTAGATCCTGTTCCCTCGAGAATACTGCATCTCGAAGCGGATACGGATATACAACACGCTACCGAGAAAGATAAATCGAGTTCAGGAAACATTGAAGTACTTGATATAACTTTGGTTTTCCAGATGCTATTTCTATTTACACCCTTGAGTGCATGCATCCGGGGGTGCAGGAGAATTTGTAATAAATAGTTATGTCAGTGTTAATAAATTTAAGGATAATAAAGGTAAAGGGATATGTAAAAAATCGTGAAAAATAAAAAATAAAAAAGAAAACAGGGTAAAAAAGAAAAGGGGTTAAAAAACCCATCAAAATCCTCCAATAGTCAGGAACTTGCCTTCAATAGTCAGCAACGGACATTTTGCCCTGTTTTAGACATATTCATCCAGCTCCCGATTTCAGAAAATCCATTTTCAGGCACTCACATTCCCTGGCGAGTTGAGCAGTCCAAGAACTTCATAGGGATTTGTATCTGCCAGTTCCATTTCGCTCAGGGTATCCCCATTAATGTCAATAACTGCGATTTCCGTAACAAGACCTTCCCAGTTATCCGGGTCCATAAGCCAGAGGTCCTTTAGATATTTTGAGACCCATGCAGGATCATTCTCTTTTGCCCCGCACTGTGCACTCACAAGATCAGAATCATATCCAAGCACCACTGCCTTAAGAGTTCCGGCATTTTTATCCTTAACAACGAAAATTCCGGCAAGAGAGTTATCAATTGCTTCTATTTGTTCGTCGGTCAATTCAGAGACCCAGATTCCTCCTGTTCCTGGGGTGGCATCCCAGCGCTTTAAGAAAACATCATCTTTACACCACTGAGGGGAGGAAAAGACCGTATAACTTACCCCATCCTCAAGCGGGTAATTATCTTCCATCCAGTTTGCAAGTACATAGCCACTTGAAACCCCAGGACAGAAGTGGTTGTGCAGTTCCAGGCACTGCATAAGTTCATAATCAAGATCTCCGGTAGCCCAGGCATTGGAAATTGTAAGGATAGCAAATTCACGCCCATCAAAAACCGAAGAGTTTACTTTTTCACTCCAGGCATCTATGGACTTCTGGTTTTTGGAAAGGGTGTCAAAGTCTATATTTTCCGTTACCTGATAGCTAATCTCAGTATCATCTTCGTATGAAACTTCGATATAAGTACAGTTCCCGCTGGATTTGTCAAAGAAGGCAAACCAGAGAGGGGCATTTCTTGCGTTCTGCACTGCAAGCAGGTTCTGTGTGTATTGTAACTCCCTTCCGTAAAACTCCGAATAGAAGTCATTCAGAAAAAAATCAGATTCTGCCGGAGAGCCGATATCCGTGATAATAAGAGTGTTTTCAGGGTTAAGGTCTCCAAGGCTTTCTTCGGCCTCGGCAAAAACCTGATCCATCAACTCCGAGTTATCAACTGAGGGATTGCCATTTCCTGCCGGGTTGAGCAGCCCAAGGACAACATAAGGATTAACACCCGACATTTTCATTTCACTCAGGGTATCCTCATCAATGTCAATGACTGCGATTTCCGTAACAAGTCCTTCCTCATCCCAGTTTTCCCTGTCCATAAGCCAGAGGTCCATCAAGTATTTCGAAAGCCAGGCAGGATCGTCTTCTTTTGCCCCGCACTTCGCATTCACGACATCAAAGTCAAATCCGAGGACTACTGCCTTCATTGTTCCGGCTTTCTTATCCGTAACCACAAAGATTCCGGCAGGAGAGTTCCCGATTGCTTCTATCTCTTCATCCGTGAGCGCAGAAACCCAGATCCCTCCTTTTCCAGGGGTGGCATCCCAGCGCTTTACAAAAACGTCTTCTTTGCACCAGTTAGGGCAAGAGAAAACCGTATAACTTACCCCTTCCTCAAGCGGGTAATTTTCTTCCATCCAGTTCGCAAGCACAAAGCCGCTGGAAACTCCTGGACAGAAGTGGTTGTGAAGTTCCAGGCATTGCATCAGGTCATAATCAAGATTTCCTGTAGCCCAAGCATTGGAAATTGTAAGGATGGCAAATTCACGCCCGTCAAACACCTTTGAGCTTACTTTTTCATTCCAGGCTGCTACGGACTCCGAGCTTTCGGAAAGGGTATCAAAGTCTATATTTTCTGTTACCTGGTAGCTGACCTCATTCTCATCTCCGTATGAAACTTCGATATAAGTACAGTTCTCACTGGATTTGTTAAAGAAAGCAAACCAGAGAGGAGCATTCCTGGCGTTCTGGACTACAAGCAGGTTCTCTGTATACAATAACTCCCTTCCGTAAAACTCCGAATAGAAGTCGTCCAGGAAAACATAAGATTCTGCAGGAGAACCAATGTCTGTGATAATGAGAGTATCTTCAGCTCCAATATCTCCAAGGCTTGCTTCGGCTGCAGTAAAAACCTGAGCCATCAACTCCTGGTTATCAGCTTCATGTGCCATCCCCGGTATGGAACCAAGGGAGAAAACAAGTATTGTCAGTAAAACAAAATCTATGATTTTTGTTTTTATTTTTCTATTAGCAATTAAACCTATTCCAATCATGCTTTATCCTCTACTACCCGTTAATCATTTCTTTAATCTTACAACAAAATAGCATTTGCAAGGAGATATAGCTTAACAAATAAGACAAAATTTCAATTTTATGTTTTTTAATGTTACAAAAGAAGAAAAAAATAATACATAAATCTTTCGAATTTTGTTAACGTTGAAGACCATATCAGCAGGGAAAAAAATCAGATCCGCAGAAAAACCCATATCATGAGAAAAAAGAAGGAAAAAGAAATTTACAGGAAAGAAAAGAGAGAATGAAGAAAAAAGAACAGAAAAAGGGAAAAAGAGAAAAGGAAAAAAATTAAAAAGGAAAAAAATTAAAAAGGAAAAGGAAAAAGGGAAAAATCATAATATGGTGTCGAAAAGTCCGACTACGAACTCTGCCAGTTCCCTGCTTTTCTCCGTTGAGGTCATCAAGGTATCTGCACGACAGGCACGGCAACCAAGCCTCTCAAATGCAAATTCGTCTGCCCTATCCCTTTCATCGAAAACAAAGACGTCAAGGAATTCCTGATAGTACTCCGCAACTCCCATAGAAGAGACTTCAAGCCCGCATGCCTTCATCAGCTTCCCGGCGGGGCCACTGACAGGAGCATTCCCGATTATGGGGCTAACTGCAATCACTTTTTTCTGTTTCAGCAGTTCCCTCATCCCTGGTAGGGAAATGATGGGACCTATGCTGGTTATGGGGTTGCTCGGGCCGATGAGGACTTTGTCGTCCTTCTCAAGGGCTTCCATGACCTTTTTAGCAACTGAAGCTTCGGAAACGCCTCTTATGTCAACTCCAAGCACATCGGGCTCTCCATGTTTTCCGATCCAGAAGTCCTGAAAATGCATAACCCCGTTCAGAGTCTCGATACAGGTAGAAACCGGGTCATCGGACATAGGAAGAATGTTTGCCTCGATCCCGAAAAGGGCTGCAAGCTTTACTGTCGCTTCCGTAATGGATGCCCCGTCCCGGATGAGGTTTGAGCGGATAATATGGGTTGCCCGATCCCTGTCCCCGAGCTTCATGCTTTCTTCGACCCCAAGCTCCTGCATGCGCTCATAAGTCCTGAAGGTATCGTTTTCTATGCCCCACCATTTCTTTCGGTCAATCTGGTCTGAGAAGAGATAGAGCACTGTATCAAGGTCTGGAGAGATCAGGTTCCCTGAAACCCACAGGTCTTCGGCAGTGTTTACAACAACAGTCAGTTCCTCCGGCGGGAGGATTTCCTTGAGCCCGTCAAGGAGTTTGGGAGTTCCGGTACCGCCTGATAATATGATCATGATAATAACCTTTCCCGGATTTATTCCGCCTTCGGGTGGCAGGTGCTTCTGCAGCTTATGCAGTATCAAAGTAATAGCATCAAAGTAATAGATACAACAATATATAATGACATCTGTCTAAAGAATAATGAAAGTCGTCCTTGATCCCGTACACGGTTACATCGAAATGGATGAAATAGTCCAGGAACTTCTGGCTACCCCACAGATGCAGCGCCTCAGAAGGATCAAGCAGCTTGGCTTTTCAAACCTCGTATATCCGGGAGCAAACCACACCCGTTTTGAACACTCCCTCGGAGCCATGCACCTTGCCTCCATGCTGATGAAAAATCTCGACTCCATTGGAGAAGATAAAAAAAAGGAGATCAGGGCTGCCGCTCTTTTGCACGATGTGGGGCATGGACCTTTTTCCCACGTAACCGAGAATGTTATCGACAAGTATACCCGGCACAGGCATGACGATGTAAAGGAAATTGTAGGGAAAGGGGAAATAAAAGAAGTACTGAAAAAGCACGGGATTTCCCCCGGGGACCTTGCAAAACATGTCAAAGGCGAGACCTCTTTAGGGCAGATTCTCAGCAGTGAGATCGATGTGGACAGGATGGACTACCTTGTCCGGGACGCTCATTACACAGGCGTTGCTTTCGGGATCGTGGACTACAACCGCCTGATCAACCAGATGCACTTTTACGAAGACAGGCTTGTTGTCGACTATGGAGGGTTGAAAGCTGCCGAATCTCTTCTGGTTTCCCGTTTCTGGATGAATACCTCGGTTTACTATCATCACGTGACCAGAATCTCGGAAGCAATGTGCTCAAAAGCCGTGGAGTATATGATCACAAATGGGGAACTTGACCCCTCCGGGCTCAGGCAAATGGATGACACAGACCTGACAGCAGCCATGCGAAACGCAAGCGGATATGCAGGAGAACTTGCCAGGCGACTGGATACACGCAAACTCTATAAGCGGGCGCTTTATACTGGACTTGAAGATGCAGGAAAAGGTGTGCTTAAGCACCGTGATAAAATTGAGAGAACTGAGAAGGAGATTGCAGAACTTGCAGGAGTAGACCCACAATGTGTGATTGTGGATATCCCAAAGACTCCTGAAATGCTGGAAATGAAAGCAATGATAAAAGCAGATCACAGGATGATCCCGCTTAATGAAGCTTCACATTTCGTATCAATCCTGCAGGAAGCCCATATGGATAACTGGAGAATGGGAGTATATAGCCCGAAAGAGCACTGCGAAGCCGTGGGAAAAGCTGCAAAGGAATACTTTAACGTAAAAAAAGCCACAAAACAATTTAAGCTGAGTGACCTGGAAAAAACTTAAAATACAGGAGTAAAACTTTTGTTTAAAACCACAAGGAAAGTCGGCAGTGTAGAAATCGTACTCGAAGCAAAAAAGCTCGGAGAAGACTACCTGCTGACCCTTACCGGCGGAAAAGAGCATGCAGGTGCAGTTGCAGTCGGGCTATTTGATGAAAAAAGCAGGAGAGCAAGCTCTTCTGTGATCACCCTGCCCGGACACAGGGAAGAGCAACTTGCCCTGGACAGCGCACGGCGGATAAGCAAGGCAACAGGAAAGACATCGGTATTTGTTGCCGGAATCCATGTGGACAATATCAGCCAGGAAGAGATAGGGGAAATAGTCTCAGCCGCAGAGGAGATGGTTGGAAGCTTCATTGCCTCCTGCGAAAAAAGTGACATGACAGCAAGGAGAAGCGAATAATGGAAGTAATTGTAGGAATCAGCGGGGCTTCAGGGGTACAGTATGGGATCCGCCTTCTTGAAGTACTGGCGAAAACCGGGATTAAGACTCACCTTGTACTGACCGAAGCTGCAAAACAGATAATCGAGATCGAAACTGATTACTTACCCATTGAAGTGGAAAAACTTGCAACCTGGAATTATTCCCAGAAAGACTTTTCAGCGCCTATAGCCAGCGGCTCTTACAGGACAGCGGGAATGATTATTGCTCCCTGTAGTATGAAAACTCTCGGGGCAGTTGCAAATGGGATATCTGACACCCTTCTTACAAGGGCTGCAGATGTCTGCCTGAAAGAGGAGAGGAAACTTATCCTGATGACTCGCGAAACCCCTCTTAATCTCATACACCTCGAGAACATGCTGAAGGCTAAAAAAGCAGGGGCAAGCATTCTCCCGGCATGTCCGGGCTTCTATTCCAGACCGAAAACCCTGGATGACCTCATAGACACCATGGCTGGCAGGGCGCTTGACCTTTTAGGAGTAGAAAACGACATCTACCAGCGTTGGGAGTGAGAAAAAAGGCTGAGGATCAGGAGGATCCCAGCACAAAGTCCAGAATTGGAGTAAGTGAACTACCCCACGCTGAAGCCTTGGAGCTTTCTGCCTGTCACAAGTAAAGTCAGAGTACAGGTGCATGTTCTAACGAAAGCTATATAAAGGAGAATCGCATTTGAGAGGAAGTACCCTTGGGATAGTAGGGTAGCTTGGTCCATCCTCGAGCGTTTGGGACGCTTGGACCGCGGTTCAAATCCGCGCTATCCCATCATTTTTTATCTTTTTTATAAAAGTTTTCATCTTTTAGATAAAATCCTGAACAGGAAATGACTGTTTAATAGTTTTATTACTTCGGTTTACAGCGTAAAAGATATTATTTTTAATAATTACAATAAAAAAATATTAATTTTTAAGTAATATCTTTATAAATGACGGGTAATTTTAAGGCAGAAAACAGATAATCCTGTTTTAGGTGTGAGTGAATAACTCCGCAGAACGAACTGATTTAGAATCATTTTAATATAGAAAAAAACTGATTTAGAATCATTTTAATATAGAAAACTTATTACTTATTTTAGGTGTGAATAAACTACTCCCTGGAACTCACCCATAAAAATTAGACTATGTGAGCCATTTTATGTAGGGGTAAAATATTATGAAACAGACTCTTGAAACATTAAAAGGAAAGATAGCCGAAAAAACCCTGACATCCGACGACATCTTTGCATTTACGGAAAGGCTGAAAGAAAGTATGCGAGAAGGAGCTCCGATTGTCAAGAACGTCTCGCCTGCAAACATCGACCTGATCGAGATATATGCATTTGCCCTGCAGAAGCTGGAGATGGCAAACGCGGACAGGGACAGTGGACTGAGGGCTGCGGACTGGAGAGAAAGTATCAATGACTTCAGCAAACTCAAAGCGTTCGTAGACAAACTGCAAGAGAGTGAGCTTATCAAAAGCGTTTCCTGGAATGTTGGAGGCATGGCAATTTACGACATCGTCAACAACGAAGCCTATAGAACTTATGTATACTGGAATATCCAGGCTGTTCTGGATAACATGATTCTTTTCGAAAAACTCTGAAACGGCAAAAAAAAGATAGACCTGAAGAAGACAAGACCTGAAAGGAAATGCCGGGAATAAAAATTGCCCGGCAGAGAGAAAAAAGTACATGCCTGTCCAGTAAGGGCATGTGCGGAGATTCCCTTTCAGGATCAGGTTTTAAACATTTTTGAATTTCCTTTTTTGTGGTATATATTCTCTTAGCGGTGCCTTACAACGCAGCTTGAAAGCCCGAGGATTTCCACAATATCACTGTTGTCAGGGCTGTGGATTATCATCTGCCCTTTTTTGAGATAGGGAATCCTGCGTTCGTACTCTTTGGGGACTTTTAAGGCTGAGATTGCAGCATCATTATTGAGGTTAAGGATCAGCTTTGTGTTAACCTGCTTGAAAACAGTGTCATCGATATCCTGAGGGTCCTGCGTGATCAAAAAGAGCCCCAACGCTTCTTTTCTTCCCTGGCGAGCTGCATCTGCGAAACGGGAGATGATAAGGCGGGCATGTTCCCCGTTAGCATGGGAAAGATAGCGGTGAGCTTCATCCAGCGCCAGAATAATTGGAGTTTCTTTGATGGCATCAATCCCTGTAGTATTGAGCTTGTTGTCAACAATCAGGTTCATGATTGTGAGCACTATGAGGTCCCTGATTCTGGGAGAACTTATGTACTCGGTTGGGAAAACCGAAATCTGCCCAGGCTTGAAAATTTTATCAAGGATTTCGGTAATGGGAGTTGCATCCTGGTCAAAAACCTTCGGGAAAAACCGACTACTTACTCTCCTTACAATTCCATCATAAGAAGCCTCATGCAGTTTTCCGCTGTCAACATAGTAGGAACGAGTACCTTCATTTTCAACATGGTTAATGAAGTTCAGGTATGTATGGGGAACGCTTGATTTGAAAAAGTCCCCCAGGAGCACTTCAAGCCCTATGTACTGAAGTTCGGACATCCCGGTTGCCGATATCAGCCAGGAGTTGTGCTTCACAAGGGAAAAAGGAATTGTAAACTCGATCTGTTCTGCCCTTGACTTATCCCCGGGATATCTCTGCCCGTCGACCTTTGCCACAAAAGCCTTTGTGGACTGAACCCTGCCGTAAGTGACATTTTCGGACTCAAACCTGAATTTGTCCTCTTCGGCCAGGGTTTCGTTATCCTCGAAAAGCTGAGAATATTCATCCTGAGGGTCCATGATTACCAGGCAGGGGTTTTTCTGGGCTTTGCCGGGAGAATTCCGCAGTCGATACCTGTTGGTTTCAGTCATGAACTGGCGGAGGATGTTTTTCGATAGAAACGTCTTTCCTGTTCCCGTGCTCCCGCAGATAAGCATATGCCTGAAAATGAGGGGGTCGCCCAGAAAATAGTCGTTTCTCAGGTAATAAGCAACTGTTTCGGGCTCTGAGTGAGTCTTTACAAGTTCTCCCCCAACACTGAGGTGCCCCAGGAAAACCCCCTCTTCCGGAATGTTCAGCCCTGTCTGGACTTCAAGCCGGTCCGTAACAGGCAGTATAGGAGTGTTCGGGCGGGGAATTCTGTCTGCCATCCTGCGCGTGAGCGCACTATCTGCTTTTTTCCGGTACAGGATGCAAAGGGGGTCAAGGCAGGCAAGGAACTTATAATCTGCCTCATTCATAGGGCTTGCCCGGGCATTCAGCATGCGTCTTGAGTGGATTTCAGTTGCATCATCTACTGCAAACTCCTGCCTGTACTGAAGTTTTCCGACCCTTGCAAAGAGCTTTTCTCCGCCCTCATAAGGCACGACAACATATGTCCCGAGCCTTATCTCGCTCCTGCGGGCAGAAGAAATATATCCTGTAATTGTAGCTCCCGAGTGGGTTATTTCCAGAGGTTCTATGCCAGTTGTGACAATCCCGAAAGCTTCATCCAGAGAGGGAGTAACTCTGCTGGTTTCGAAATCATAGCCGTCAAATGCTTCAAAGGGAAGTTCATCTTTTTCGGAAAGAGTGTGGGGGGCTGTAGTTGAGCCTATGGTAGAACCTGTATTTGAACCACCATTAAAAGAGTCCTGTAGATCGGCTTCCATTGGAACTTCAGATGAGGAAACAGGAAATGTTTCAAAATCCGGCAGCGAGTCCTGTCCGGAGGCTTCCGTAAGCAGATCCTTTTCCAGGTATTTCGTTTCCGGAACCTTCGCCTCGGGACCCTTCGCCTCATTCTCGGGACTTTCCTTTGGTCCTGTATTTTCGTATGATCCTGCATCCTTTTCAGGAGCAGAAGTCGGTTTTGACTTTTTGGAAATAAAAGCCAGAATATCGGAATCTTCATATTTCATTGATATTACCCCACCGAGTGTCATTATAAGAGGTATCAGGACTCATATTTTCAAAGAATTTATCGATTTCCTGCCTCTCCACTGCCCTGATTTTTGCGAGGTGGTCTGCCTTTGTGAGGGTAAGGGGAAACCCATTCAGAGAAAGGTCAAAGAGCACTTTTTTGGTAATTTGCATGCGCAGGGAATCATCCTTAATAAGCCCATAAGGAGCTTCAACCTTAAAAACCACATCTGTGGAAGGCACGTAAAGCATGAAAAAACAGAGGGCATAATCCTCAGGCGAAAACTTATGCCTGAGCTTTTGCGAGAGCGCATCCCCGGCTGCAAGAGGGGAAGTCCCGTTGAGCAGCTTCTCGTAAAACCTGTTGGGCTGTAAAAACCAGCTGGTGTAAGTAATGTAAGTATTTCTGGAACCATTATACTTACCGTTTTTCCCGTTATTTATCGAATTCCGTCCATCCTGTCCCTGCCCGGATGTGCCATCAACTTTGTTCGGGGAGAGAAGGTTTCGGAAAAACTGAGCATCAAGCATCCAGGGCAGGTCAAAACCTTCCCTTTTCTTCCGGACCCCGTCCATGATCTGCTTATCAATCGGATTTTTTACAAATCCTATCACAGGTTTCTGCTTTTCCAGAAAATGATCCATAATATCAATGTAATTCTGGAGGATTTTTCGGGCGTCATTATTCTGCCGGATTTGCACTTCCTCGTCGTCCAGCACCATCCAGTACATGAGCTGTTTTGGATAAAGAGGCCCGTCCATTATGAAAAAGCTCTCCGGTTCTAACAGATCCTTCATGAAAAGCATGTGTTCGGATTCTGCCAGGTACATGGCAAAACTATGCACCATATCAGGAGCCTTTCTTTTCAACTCGTCCGGAGCAATTGTAACAAGCTTTGCCCTTCCAAGCCCTTCATCAAAAGTTTCCCAGCCTGAAGTTGCACGCATTGCTATCTTCTGCGAAGAAGAATAAGCAGCACAAACAATTGTCCGGCACCTCTGGATATCAAGATCGGTAGGTGTTGCTCCCAGCCCGCAATGGCAAAAATCCACAAAAAGCCCACTATCATAGGTCTTGGGGTTTGTGCTCCCGCTGTCACAGGCATAAGTAACCGGATACGGGTCATCGCCCTGTGCCATCAGCTCGGTCCTGACAATCCCCCTAAAGAGCCTGCCCACAGCCTTCAGGATTACCTTCCCGTCAATCTTCAATTCGTCAAGCAGAGAATAAATGTCTGACGCCGTTTTCGACTCATCAAGCTCAAATGAACGATCAATTCTCTCTGCAAGCTCCGAGATCTTATGCATATGCACAGGCTCAAGGGTCATAGATAAAAGATACTTTAGGAGTGATATAAATTTGTTGAGTGGAAAAGGGGAATTGGCGGCAGATTGCCTGGAAAAAACTCTATCAGTAATTGTCGGACGGCCTGATTGGGGTGAGGTGGCCGCCCGCGATTTGATTTTTCGGTTTTATCTATATTTCCTCAGTATAGCAAGCCCGATCAGGGTTCCTGTAAAACCTAGCAGGAAGGAGGGGATTTTGAGAGGATTTCTTACGACTTCTACTGATGCTCTTGCCTGAATGTAGGGTTTGATATCTTTGGATATGAATACTTCTGGAGTTTCAAGAGGGGGGTTAATTCCCAACAAGGAAGAGACTGTGTATTTTCTTGGAGAGATATTGCCGAAGATCTGATTTTCTGAGCTGGCTTTCAAGCCTGACCCGTATGAGTTTTCGGCGGAGATTCTCAGTTTTTTCTGGTTTATACCTGCAAGGCCCTCGTCATTTTCATAGGCACCTGCAAGGAGGAGGTAGTCTCCGGGAGGAAGTTCGAAGCTTTTTAGGGAAAGGGTGCTCTGGTTTTTTTCGCCTATACTTATCATGCCGTTGCCTTTTCCGATAAGGGCCTGGATATTGCTTTCAAGTTCTCCTTTTCCGGTTTCGGACTCAGATTTTATCAAGCTGGTTTCTAAACTTCTGATAATATCGATTCCGTTTACAATAGGCCTGATTCCGGAATTCATCGAACCTGGATTTGTACCTTCAGATGTTGTATAGGCATCTTCCCTTATCAGTACAGCCCAGTACGTATAATTCTTCAGAGCAGGTGCATTCTTCAGGTTCAGATTGACTTCAAAACTTTCGCCTTCTTCGAGGGTATACGGAACTCCGGCTACCAGTTCGTATTTGAGAACTTCGAAATAGTTCGCTAAAAGAATCTCTTTTTCGGATTCAGGCTTTTTGGTTTCGTTTCCTGCGAGGGTTATAAGGACCCAGTAACTGCCAGCAGGAAGAGGACCAACAGTCAGGGGAGATAAGTCTCCGTATTTGTTCAAAGTCGCAGGTATCTGGATGTAAGATTCTGTATTATTATTGAAGACATCTTCAAGAGGAATCGTGCTTTCGTTTATGCCGTTTGAAATAGCATTTTCAGGAAAATTCGAGCTTTTTTCCTTGACAAGATATATGTCAATTTTCTGCTGTCCGAGAGTTTCAGGCCCTCTATAGATTATCTTCACGCTCTCGTTTACAGTATAAAAAGAACGAAGAGAATAGGGATATGATTGTATGAGTTTCAGATTGTTCCAGCTACTACCCTCTGATTTTATCTCAGGTATTACCGACTCGTTTCCTGCGCTGTCATTCCAGTTGTATACTTTTATTTCAGGATTCGCTTCCCCATTTTCGAGGGATTTTGTGCCGTTGTATGTTTCAGTTTTTGATTCAGTTTTCGCCCCGATACTTATTTCATTACTTACATCTGTTTTTTGTTCAGAGTTAACTTTGGAACTTTCCGGACAATTTACTCCGGGACTTGCATCTGTTTTTTGACCCTGATCATCTACACAGGTACATACGTCTGTTTTTTGTTCCGGATCATCTACGCAGGTACATGCATCTGTTTTTTGCTTAGAATCTACTCCGGAATTTGCATCTGTGTTTGGCTTCTGATCATCTACTACGTCACTTGAATTTGTGTTTTGTTCCGGATCATCTACTACATTACTTGCATCTGTTTTTTGTTCCGGATCATCTACTACATTACTTGCATCTGTGTTTGGCTTCTGATCATCTACTCTAGAACTTGAATTTGTGTTTTGGTTCTGGTCATCTACTACGTCACTTGAATTTGTGTTTGGCTTCTGATCATCTGCTCCGGTACTAGCATCTGTGTTTTGTTCCGGATCATCTACTACGTCACTTGAATTTGTGTTTTGTTCCGGATCATCTACTACGTTACTAGCATCTGTGTTTTGTTCCGGATCATCTACTACGTCACTTGAATTTGTGTTTGGCTTCTGATCATCTGCTCCGTTACTAGCATCTGTGTTTTGTTCCGGATCATCTACTACGGCACCTGAATTTGTGTTTTGTTCCGGATCATCTACTACGTCACTTGAATTTGTGTTTTGTTCCGGATCATCTACTACGTCACTTGAATTTGTGTTTTGTTCCGGATCATCTACTACGGCACCTGAATTTGTGTTTTGTTCCGGATCATCTACTACGTCACTTGAATTTGTGTGTTGTTTTGAGTCATCTACTACGTCACTTGAATCTGTTTTTTGATTAGGATCATCTACTACGTCACTTGAATTTGTGTGTTGTTCCGGATCATCTACTACGTCACTTGAATTTGTGTTTTGGTAGGTTACATCTACTACGTTACTTGCATTTATGTTTTGTTCGGAGATATCTACTACATCACTTGCGTGGCTTTTTGTGCTGTTATCTGCTCCTGTAGCTGATACTGAAATTATTGAAAAAACAAGAATTAATAAAATCCAGGTTACTCTCCATTTTCTACCAGATATTCCTTTACACATCCCTGATTTTTTCTTCAATCACTACACCCCTTAATTATCCTTTTTTCAACTTAAGTTTGGGTTTTACGTTACTTTTCAAAGTGTCATCTTGATTGAAACCCAATTTGTTTAGAATTTAACTCTTTAGAACCTTTGTACCCACTTGTCGTATAATAATGGAAATCGGCCAAGAGCCTATCCGAAAAGTGTTGTGACCTGCTGTAACTTTCACGATAAGCAATATTCACAAACGGGAAGGATGCTCGGATATTATAGATTTATTGTAACTTTTGAACATGCATTACTGCCTTTTCGGATAGGCTCTAAGATTGTTTGATAATCGTTCGTAACTTTGTTACAGTTGGTTACGGTTTCTTATAAAAATACTTATCTTTTTGTTACAGTTACAATCAAAGCAAACCAGTGCTCTGGTCGTCCACTTATACAGGATTGGTGTTTTCAGGATAGAATACCAAACGCGACTTTTGATTGCGTATTGATGCCTTTGCAACATGATGACTCTACAAACGCCAAACTCACGGAAAGTGTTTGAAGTCCTCTTATTCTTTCCCAGTTTTTTCTTGTTCCTCTGGTTAAATTGGGTGGAATATATGCCCTTGGAAAAATATTAGATGAATTCGAGAAATCAAACGGCTTATTTTTGGGCTTTCTATGGTTATTATTATGATAAAAGAACAACTTGCTGCATGGAATATGTTACAGGTGACATAATCTCATTGATAAGATAGTATTATATGCGGTGTGTGCATATAATGTGCATACGGAATGCACATGATACAAGCTAGAGTTAAAATGTCAGACAAAACGAATCAAGTTCTGAATATTGTTAAAGCCAAATATAATTTAAAGGATAAGAGTGCCGCGCTCGACTTAGTTGTAGCTCAATATGAAGAGAAAATACTTGAGCCTCGATACAGTCCTGAGTTCATAAAGGAAATGCTTGATTCGGAGAATGATGAAGTAATTGGACCATTCAAAAATGCCGATGAATTAAAAGCATACATCAAAAGCTTGCCTGATGAGGATGAGTAAGCTTGTACAAATTGTTGATCAGAGGAAAACTTTCAAAAGAGCTGAGAAAGTTAAACAAGAAGAATCATGTACTGTTTGAGGCAATTTTCAAGAAAGCTAATGAAATTTGTATCAATCCTCAGCATTACAAAAACCTCAATTATCCTCTACATAAATATAAGCGAGTACACATTGATTCTAACTTTATACTATGTTTTTCTGTTGATGAAAAAGCGCAAACCGTGACATTAGTGAAATTAGCCCATCACAAAGATGCTTATTAATCAAAGTGTAAAACTCGCAACAGAAATTAAAAGCTCGTTCTCGATAAGTTACCCAATATTTCAATTAAAATAAATCGGAATCTCATCCTCTTTTTTAAATTTGATGGCGGGTTAATCGGTCAATTACTACGTATTTCTACAGGATACAGAATAATGGATTTCAGAAAAGCATAGTATGAAACATGGGAGAAAAATAAGAGAGTAAGAATGTCGAATATAAACTAAAAAAATATCAATAGAGAAAGTCAATCAACTCTACTCTAAGAGGACTGAATATTATTATTCAAAATCTTCATCAAAGTTTATAGAAGGTATGTCATTACGCATAAGATGATTAATGATCTTGAATCCACCAGGAGGAAGTTCCTTTTGGTCAGTTTTGAATTCTTCATCCGTAAATCCCATAGATATTTTTATGATAACGTTAAAGGCAACATTTTTTTGTTCGATGCTTAATTCTTGAAAATTACTGTACTCGAGAAAAACAGTTGCAATTCGTTCCCAAATGGCTATTTCCCTTTCTGGATTTAAGTCTCTCTTAAAACCATCCAACCAAAATTCCATTGAATTGGGATAAACATCCCATAAACTGATTCTGATTAACCTTATACTGTTTACATACAAAGAGCTCAAATTTTTATGTCTTATAGGACCTGGTACAATTGATTCAATCGGAACGAAAGATCTTTTGCCTTTCTTCAATGCATCATAAAATGCTAACTTTCTATTTATTCTTTTAAATAGATCCGGCCTTACAACTTCTATTATTTTTATAGCAATTTCATATATATTTAATTTTGAAGAAGAAAGAGCAAACTTATCCGCAAGAATAGCACTATAATTTAAAAGTTGTTCTCTATCAATTTGATGCCATATGGGTAAAATTAGCTTATTATTTCCTATTTCTTTGGCGAACAAACCTCTTAATTCATACTCTGGCCAATCTTTTTGAACAAAACTTGGAGAAAGGACAACGATGCCATAATTTGAGTTTATCAATCCTTTGTCTATAGATCTTGATAAACTATCTCCAATACTTAAAGTGAAATCATCATACCAAACTCTTATACCAAAACTATTTAGAGTCTCTGCAAGAGGCTTCACGAATGATTCTTTATCTTCACTTGCGTGACTTATGAATACATCCCAGTTCTTCGTGATCATAGTTCAATCTATCCATATTTATCACACTTTAGAGCCTTAATTTTTAAAATTATATCAAGAGATAGTATAAATAACTCTTTCTATTTTGCTTAAATATCAACATATTTCAAAATATTTCAAATATTACCAAAAGCGCCACCATGGTTTATTCTCGGTGATTTTGGGTAAGAGTTTCAGATTCAATTTGCTATTTTCCTGAATAAGAGTTTGAATATGAACAGCTTGGTTATGCACATTTTCATTTAACTTTTCGCTTTGGTCATCCTTCCTGCCTAGTTGATCACTCATTAAGTCTATCTGCTTTCTTGGGTCTTCTATTCTTTCCCCTAAAGCCTGTGATACGAGCAGATCGTTATTAAGGGACTTGCTTTCCTCGGTCAGTGAGCTGGCTTGTGTGCCGTTGTCTGCATCTACATCACTGCTTCCAACCCTCGACCTTTAACGCAGTAGAAAAAATTAATTTGGGAAATTTATTTCAACATTCCGTTTTTCCAGAAAAACTTCTTCTTCGGGCTTCGTTCAAACTTTTCAAAAAGCTCCGGAGAAAGCGCAGGAGACTTCGTTTCATCAAGAGGGATACAGAACATTCTTTTTGGCTTTCCGGCCTTGCCACCGAGGCCTATGACGACGTAAAACGGAATCTCATTGTCCCCTTCAAAACACCTGTAACGCCCCAGCTGCCTGGGACTTGACCACTGGAGTTTGCCTTTAAAGAGTTTTGACCTGAACTTGCATTCTACACAGAAGATTTCATTGGTAGGCTTGTAGCGGAAGACAAGGTCAGGACCGCAGTCGGATTCTACGAATCGCGTATGTTTTCTTGCCATATCTGTAGTCCACTGCACGATGGAGAAGTATTTTTCATCGAAGAGATCCACCACATACCTTTCAAAATCATCCCCTTTTTGCTCGGATTCGTTTTCAAAAATTACGCTTAAAATCGTCCTTAGCTTTCTAAATAGACCCATAGTTATACCACTATTGTTTTTGTGAAAATATCGGGATATTACAGTATATTTTTATAAATGTGGTGGTATGAATTGAAAAAAAAAGTGTATCAAGTGTTGAAACCGGAAAAAAGCCATGAAAGAGTTTTTTCAGGAGTAAAAAAACTAGGAGTAAAAAAACTTATAGATTCTGAGATGAGTTTCTCAGAAAAACTTAATCTAAAAAAAGGATTATATTATAGTAGGAGAAATATAAAACTTAATTAAAATAATCAGGAAAAAATAACAATCACTGGATTCTACACCTATGGGGAGAAGGTCGAAGAATTATCAGGAAAAATTGATAACACCGGAACGAGCAGCTGAGCTTATGGAGGAGGGCTGGAAACGGGCAGACCTGCATGTGCATACAACCTGTTCTTATGACGTGCTCCCGGTAAAAGATTTGCGTCCCGAGAGCCTCTATGAAAAAGCCCTCGGTATGGGGATGGATTTTGTCACATTTACGGACCACGATACAGTCGATGCATATGATATTCTCGGATGGGATAGGGAAAAACTGGTATCTGGCGTTGAAATGACCATATATGACCCGGAGTTCGCGGGGCACACCCTGCACGTGAACGTTTTCGACCTTTATCAGGAGGACTTTCTAGCACTTACTGAGATTGCAGAAATCGAACATGACCTTAAGAGTTTTATAAGATATCTCAAGCGCCATAAACTACCTTTTATCTACAATCATCCCTTCTGGTTTGAGGACCACCAGGAGCCTAAGCCCTCTGCAATACTTAAACTGGCAAAGCTCTTTCCCGTACTTGAATATAATATGCATGAGCTTAAGCAGAAAAATGAGCTTACGATCGCCCTTGCGGAAAGATTTGGCAAAGGTATCGCTGCAACAACAGACACCCACTCAGGGGGGCTGGGGAAGATATATACTCTTGCAAAAGGAGACAGTTTCAGGGAGTTTTTCAAGAATATAGAGAAAGGAAAAAGTTACATTGTTCCTGAAGACCTTACAAGGGAAATTCTGATAGAAGAAATGAATACATGGATAGACCTGATATTTGAAAAAAGTCAGAAGAGCCGGGATATAAAAAATTACCTTACAGGAATAAAGTCCCTGGATACAATAGTAAGGATCTCCAGGAGCGCACTTTTAAACTGCTCCCCCATGTTGAACCGGACAACCATGAGCTTGCTTTACATGATCTCAAATACCGGGCTTCCGGCTTCCCTCTATATTCACTCGAAAGAAAGCTTTGCAAGAGAAATTGAAAAAAAGATTGAGATTGAAAATCGGAAATAAAAACGCATTTTTTCTATTTTTCCAGTTTGATTGAAGTTTTCCAGTTTAATTGAAGTCTGGCACGTGAACTACCCCCACCTGTCGGACTGATGTCCTCCGAGAAAGGGTACTTCCCGCTGTTCCTCCGCGCTCCCAGAGTTAAAAGACAGGCTGCACAGGAATCTATTTTTCAAAGAAATATTAAAAAATCAAAAGGTTTATATTACAAAATTGTTTAGATAATAGAACATAAAAAAGAATAAATTCGTATGATTTTTAATTATGTAAATATTTAATCTTAATAAAAGATGCAAATAAAATTAAAAAATAGAGCACATTAAGGTTACCATTATCCTTCTTACTCATAATTCACGCATAGCACTGCCCACGCCCTCTATTGATGCAAAGGAGAGCAGGATAATAATTAGTTTTTCGAAATAACCGGAACCTTTGGTGCCATTTCTGTAATCCAGGAGAAAAGAACTTAGAACAGGAGGAGGCAGCAGGATGAAACAGGGGAAACATTTCACGGAATCAGGATTTAACAGAGGGTTGAAACGGTGGCTGACCTTTGCAGTACTCATTTTTATTTTTTGCGCAAACATGTATCCCGCAGGAGCGGCAGAACATGAGGCTTCCGGAGAAAATCTTACGCCCTCGAAAGAGGGGATTTTTGACCGGGTTATTACATATATAAAAGTCCTGCTTGGAGAAGAAGAAAAACTGCAAGACTCGAGAACCAGATCCGAAGAATCAGCCTCAGATATGGAGCAGTCAACAGATACCGAAGGAGTGGCCCTGAAAATCGCAACCCCAAGCGTAATAAAATCTGCATCATTTCTCGGGGATTCAAGTCTTGGAGTTTTTGCCCATCTCTCAAACCCACCCCTCATGAAAATAGACTCTGAGGGGCACCTTGCAGGCCAGCTTGCTGAAAGCTATGAGGTATCGGAAAATAATACATGCTGGACCTTCTACCTGAAAGACGACCTCTACTGGAGCGACGGAGAGCCGGTAACCCCCGAAGATATTGAGTTTTCGATCCGCTACTATGGGAAAGAAACGCCCTCGGCCAGATGGATAAACGATACACTGGAAAGTTCGGCTGTTTCGGATGCAAACAATTCCGTAACCTTCAGATTTAACAAGCCTTACACCCGCATTGACCTGGAGTTTGCGACCTACAATATCCTTCCTGCCCATGTATGGAAATCAATCGATAACCCCATGGAATACTTAAACGAAGGCCCATACGTGGGCTGCGGACCCTATTACCTCAAGCAGATAGACTTTAATGCCGGAAAACTCGTTTTTGAGATAAACCCTTACTGGAAAGGAAAGGCTCCGGAATCTGAAACTGTGGAGGTCCATTTTTATTCAAACGTGGACGTTGCCACTCTGGCCCTTAAAAACGGGGATGTTGACACTTATTATAAATATGCCGGGTCATACCCTTATTCCAGCATTGAGCAGCTTGAAAAAACCGGAGATTTCGACTTTCTTGAAAAAACAGACATCGGGCTTATCTTCCTTGCCCCGAACTTGAAGAGAGCTCCTTTTTCGGATCCGGAATTCAGGGAAACTCTGGCCTATACTATAAATTATGAAGAAATTGCCAGACTCGAGACCCAGGGGTACGGGGAAGTCCCAAACCGCGGTTTTGTGCCGCCTTCAATGGAAGCATTCAAGGAAACTGAAAAACTTGAGTACAACCCCGAAAAAGCCAGAGAACTCCTGGAAAAAGCAGGATATTCGGACAGCAATGGGAACGGAGTCCTGGAAGGAAAAGACGGGAAAGATTTCAAGCTTGAAATCCTTATCCGGCCGGAGTACGCCCGCACAGGCGAGCTTCTCAAAGAATATCTGGAACAGGTGGGCCTTGCCGCAGACTTGAGGACTGTAGATTCAGATACCTGGTTTACCCTTAAGGACAGTTATGAATATGACCTGACAGTAACCCGTTCCACCCCCTGGGGCATGCTCATGCACGCAAGCTGGGGAAGCGGCTATTTTGATTCAAGGAGAACAGGACAGGGGGTTATGCATAACCTGGATGATCCCGAATTCCTTCAGCTCTGCGACAATATCCTCGCAACCACAGACCCTGCAGAACTTCAGGATTATGCATACGAGCTTCAGGACTACTATGCAGAGAACCTGCCTGCAATTCCCCTCTACTGGAGCAACGTGGTTACTCCGTATAACAGGCACTTCGAAGGCTGGTACACTGATCCCCTTTACGGAATTTACAACCTGGATACCTTTGTAAATGTAAAGAAAAAATCTGCTTAAGGAGAAGGCGATGTATGGAGAGGACAAAAAGCAAGCTGTTCTGCGTTGTGGCCCTCTCTTTACTATTTTTCGGGAGATTCCCCTAGCAATGTTGCCTTCGGAAAATGAAGAAGCTTCAGGAATTGAAACTCCGAATGCAGAAGCGAATACTGATTTTAATGTTTAATGATAACGAAAATCGAGAGAGGTTACACATTCCTCCCCCACCTGCCAGATCGGATAAATCCAACCTGTCGAGGAAGGTGAATACTGCTCAGGCGGTTGAAAACGACAAAAAGATTTGAAAACGGCAAGGTGATACAATGAGTGAAGTGATTAAAAAAACACTCAGGTACGCGGCCTCCTTTTTCCTCATAGTTACCCTCAACTTTGCGTTTCCGAGGCTTATGCCAGGGGACCCCGTAAAGAATCTCATAGGGGAGGATGTCTACGTTTCGGAGACCGTAATGGAGGAGTTGAGGGCCGAGATGGGGCTGAACATGCCGCTTTACAACCAGTTTACAGCTTACATCGGAGATCTCCTCCGGTTTGACCTGGGTTACTCATATCACCTTCACAGCCCCGTTGCCGAGGTTTTGAGGGAGAGGATTGGCTGGACCATCCTTTTTGTGGGGGTTTCCGTACTCCTGGGGACAGTCCTTGGAACCCTGCTCGGGGCATACTCAGGCTGGAAACCTGAAACAAAGGCAAACCGCCTCGTATGCTACGGGTTTATTGCGCTCTCCTGCACACCTCCCTATTTCCTTGCCCTTCTTTTCCTGGAAATCTTTGCCTTCAAGCTCGGGCTTTTTCCTTTTAAAGGCTTTTATGACATCCCGACCCCGGAAAATATTATGTACCACATGTTTTTACCGGTAACTGTGATGACCCTCTTTTCCGCTTCCAGGAACTTCCTGATAATGCGAGGAAGCGTCATACAGGAAAAAGGGCAACTTTATGCCCTCTATGCCCGAGCAAAGGGCCTTTACGATACAGCCATTCTTTTCAGGCACGTAATGAAGAATGCTTCTCTTCCGATCATTACCCTACTGGCCCTTGATGTAGGATTTCTCTTTAGCGGAGCCCTTTTTACAGAGATCGTTTTTTCCTTAAACGGCATGGGAACCCTCATCTATGATGCAATAATTGGAAAGGATTACCCTGTCCTCCAGGGGTCGTTTCTGGTAATAGCCCTTGCAGTCCTGCTTGCAAACATGCTTGCAGACCTGCTGTATGCAGTTGCCGACCCGAGAGTCAGGAGGCCGGCATGATGCAAGAGGAAGCGTACATAAGGGAACGCCCCAGGAAATGGAAAGATTTTCTAGCCCATAATTTAAACCTTGATATCCGGAAATACAAAAGAAACCTGAAAAAATTAAACCGAGGAGGACTTTTTCTCTTTACATTTTTCCTTATCCTTGCCCTGTTTCCGTCCCTTTTTGCCCCTTACTCTCCAACCGAGCGTTTCATTCCTTATGAAGCCCCATCAACTGCTCACCTTCTAGGGACAAATGATATAGGAAATGACATACTCTCGGAACTGGTTTACGGGGCCAGAATCTCGCTGATGGTAGGCTTTGCCTCAGCCTCCATCTCAACCTTAATAGGCCTCATGATAGGACTCTTTTCAGGCTACTTCAGGGGGACGCCGGACGAGTTGCTTATGGGCTTTACCGACGTTGTCCTCATAATCCCGAAAATCCCCCTGATCATAATCCTGGGAGCTTTCCTGCACCCGAGCATCTGGATCCTGATCCTTGTTCTTGGGCTTCTTTCCTGGGAGTCCATTGCCAGAGTTGTCCGCTCAAAAACCCTGCAGATAAGGGAAACAGGCTATGTCAAAAGTGCCCGATGCATGGGTTTTTCCTCATTTCATATCATGGTCTCGGACATCTTCCCGAACCTCATCCACGTCCTGCTGCCCAAGTTCATGCTGGCAACGGCTTCAGCAATGATTTCAGAAGCTTCACTCTCTTTCCTGGGACTGGGGGACATAAGCATGAAAAGTTGGGGAATCATGCTTTCCTTTGCCTTTTCTCGAGGAGGCTTTATAAGAGACATGTGGTGGTGGTACCTGCCCCCGGGAATATGCATCACACTCTGTGTAATGTTCATCGCACTGATGGGGTTCGGGTTCGAAGGAAGAGAAAAAGAAAACGGAAAAAGGGGAGTGGATTCGGAATGAATGCCCTGCTGGAAGTAAAAGACCTCAACGTTTCTTTCCAGGGAAATGAAAACGAAAAAGGAAATGAAAACGAAAAAGAAAGCGGGACAGCTGTTTTCTACGTTTCATTTTCGATTAGGGAAAAAGAAACCCTGGCCCTCGTAGGGGAAACGGGTTGTGGGAAATCCGTCGTTGCACATGCGATTATGCGTCTGCTTCCCCCGGAATCCAGAGTTAAAGGAACAATAGAATTCGGAGGCAAAAACCTCCTCGAACTGAGCGAAAAAGAGATGACAAAGCTCAGGGGAAAAGAAATATCTATAATTTTCCAGAACCCTTCTCTTGCTTTAAATCCTGTATATTCCATAGGGCACCAGCTTGCAGAACCCCTCCGAATTCACGGACAGGAAAAAAGAAAAGGGAAGGAATGGAAGGAAAAAGAGGAGAGAAAGGAAAAGGTATGGAGAGAAAAGGAGGAGAAAAATGAGAAAGGGTTGAAGATGAGGAAGAACAATTTCTCAAACGTCGCAAGAGTCCTTAAACGTATGGGTTTTTCAAATCCCCATGAATATATGGGATACTACCCCTCCTGGTGTTCCGGAGGGATGAACCAGCGCTTTTTGATTGCGGCTTCAACAATGCTTGACCCAGTCCTTATTATAGCAGACGAACCCAGCAAAGGGCTCGACAGGAACCGCGTAGCCGAACTGGAAATAGAACTGAAACGACTGAAAGAAAAAAGTGAAACTGCCATTCTTCTCATAAGTCACGACCTCGGATTTGTGCGGCGGCTTGCAGATAGGGTTGCCGTAATGTATGCCGGAGAAATCGTTGAGATTGCTGACCCTTCAAGCCTTTTTGAAAGACCACTACACCCCTACACCCAGGGACTCCTGAACAGCCTGCCTGAAAGGGGGTTTGTGCCCATACCCGGTTCATCCCCACCTCTCAGCAGCCCGCCTGAAGGCTGCAGGTTCCATCCGAGATGCCCTTTTAAGGAAAAACTCTGCATGCAGGAACATCCCGAACTCAAAGAAAGCAATGGAAGGGCTGTGAGGTGTTTTTTGTGTCTCTGAAAGCCGAAAACCTCTCCAGGAAGTACGGGTCCGGCCTGCTGGGAAGGGGAAAATGCATTTTCCGGGACGTATCTTTTGAACTTGAACCCGGGAAAACCTTCGGGCTGATGGGCCCCTCAGGAGAAGGGAAAAGCACACTTGGAAGAATAATTTCAGGACTTGAGAGTCCCACAGATGGTGCAGTCTTTTTTAACGGGAATCCACTTTCCAGGATGAAAAAAGCCGAATATACAACTTTCCGCCGAAAGGTCCAGATGATGTTCCAGGACCCGACAGATGCCTTTAACCCCAGAAAGCGGATCAAGCATTCGATTTTTGAAGTCCTGAACCTGCTCGAGATCTCCGGAACCGAGCGTATCCGATGTACAAAAGAAATACTAAAGACCACAGGCCTCCCGGAAGAAGTTCTTTTACGCTACCCTTCCCAGCTCTCAGGCGGCCAGTTACAGCGCCTTGCCCTGGGCCGGATTCTCCTGCTAGACCCAGAATACATTGTCCTTGACGAACCGACCTCTGCTCTTGATGTTTCGGTCCAGGCCCAGATCCTCCACCTGCTGAAAAATGTGCAGGCTGAGCAGGGAATAAGTTACCTCCTTATCTCCCATGATGAGGCTGTGATCCGTTTTATGTCCGATAGCTGCGGGGAGCTTGAAAACGGGCAGATGGACTTGATTGAAGTGTGATACGGGGGCAGGTCCCGAAACAGGCAGATTATAAGGAAAAACTGAATAAAAACGGAATAAAAAAACTAAATAAGGAAAATTAAAGGCCTATTTGAATTTGCACCCCGATGTAAGCTTACAAAGAGAAAGGGAGAAAAACTGACAAAAAAAATTGGCAAACAGAAAGGAGATTTGAGTTGGAAATAAGAGCCCGGGTGACCACTGAAGAGGAAGAAAGAAAAGAAGATCGGAAGACTACATAGAATAACAGTGTTAACAGAATATTTATATATATGTAAAGAATATAAAAATTAACAAAACAATTTAAGTTGATATTAGAATCTTTTGCCAATGGAAATCTCCACAATTTCCACGGAAAAATGGATTATCCAGATAATCCATTTCCTTTTTTATTTTTTCAAATTTTTCATTGCCTGGACGTTTTTTGACCGGAAAAGTGGACAAACTTAGAACAGATCCAGAATGGCTTCCGGGCTTTCAAGTACAGTGATTCCCTGTAGCTCTTTTACAATCTCAACATTGCGCATGTCCACATCCCTGACCAGGACTTCAACAGGCCCGCCTTTGATGGCATTATACGGGCACAATTCCTTGCAAATCCCGCAGCCTTTGCATTTCAGGAGGTCTATCTGGTCTGTAACACCATTTTTCACAGTTATTGCTTCGTGGGGGCAGTTATCCCTCGGGGGGCAGTCCTCGCAGTGCTGGCACTGTTTCCTGTCAATGTTGTAGGGCATTTCCGACACTATCGAACCTTCAATGTCTACGGGCACGATATAGACCGGGACCCTTCCCTTAACAGCCTGGGCAACGGCATTGGTTACAAGGGAATCGGCAATTCCATAAGCGATTTTCGAAACTGTGTTTGAGGTTGCAGGCGTAACGAAGAGGGCATCGTACCTGTCAAGGAGAAAGCGCCCGACTTTGGGAGAACTTGAACCCTGCTCACTTTCCCGGAAGATTTCTTCAAGGTAGTCTCCTCCCGAGATTTTCACAAGCTTCTGCTCAAGCCCGTACATCCGGAGCACCTCTTCAGCTGCCCTGGAAATATACGTGTTTACGGAAAGCCCGTGGTCTCTGATTTTGAGTTCCTTAAAGACCTGGTAACTGCGATCCAGAAAATGTCCGGCTCCGGTAATTCCCCATGCAATTCTCTGAAAATTCATGGACAGAAGTCATGCCGTAGAGGATAATATAATTTTCTAAAAAAAGAGTAACTTAGATAGGGAAATGAAACCAGAAAGAATCAGAAAAGGATAGGGAATTTGAATGAATCAGAAAAGTATTTGGAGTTAGAAAGAAATTCAGAAAAGAATCTGGAGTTAGAAAGAAACTCAAATCCCCAGCACTTCATAAAGCAGTTTCATAGCTTTCTTTTCACCATCTCCCCCGCATTTGAAAGCAAGGGCTTCATAGTGTCGGATCCATTCAAGATATTTTTCATCCCCCGAAAGCTGATAGCGGGTTGCATGGACTGTAGCCTCAAGCACAGCATTGAATCCCCTGTTAGGTACGGGAAGGTCTTTCAGGTTTTCTTCATTAAAGCCCGCATCCACAGGAACAAGATCGGCAACAAGAGCCTGCTCTGTATTCTTAACATTAACGCATTCGAAAACGATCCAGGCAGCGGCTTCTTTTAGGATCGGAAACTTAAGCCCGCCAGCCGTTACATATTCAAACTCGGAGGGTTCAAGGTCGAAAAAGGTGGAACGCACAAAAAGGAGAGGGTCATAAACTACATTTGAAGCAAGATACCTTTCTTTAAAGACATTTGCCCAGGTATGGCTGCCTTTGAAGAGCCGGACAAAAGGCTTCCCACCCTTTGTAATGATACCTATAGGAGCAGCGTTCGGGCTCTCAAAGCCTGTGGTCACTATTACTTCAGAGATTCCCTCCCGGATCCCTAAAGAAGAGAGGGAGATTTCCGGAGAGAATTTTTCAGATTCCCTGCAATCAGAAGAAAGCCCGGTCAAAAGCGTAAGCCTCCAAGAAGAGAAATAAAAAGCCCTGCAATAATGATATCTGCCGTAGAACCCGGATTGATCCTTTTATCCAGAAGCTCGGAGTCAAAATCCTGTACTGCAGGAAGGATGGATGCAAAGTCCCTTGCTGTTTTCCCTGAAGTTTCCCAGCTTGAGAGGATCTCGCCTGCTCTGAAAGAAACATAATCTGCAGTTTCAATATCGAACTTGGTCTGGATGAAGGTATCTCTGTGCCTGGAAAGCAGTTTAAGGAAAGTATAAACTATAGCCTCGTTGATTCCTGTGCCCGAACAGCTGGAAACCGAGCCCCCGGTGAAAGCTTCTGCTTTACAGTTTCGTGCCTGCATAAACTCAAGAATGCTTTTTGCTCCCTCAAGGCAACGCCCGAACCCAGAGGTCCACTCATTTGCGATCAGGTCATACCCTCTGGCAATGTCCATAAGGCCGTAAAGGGTAATATTCTGTGTCCTGAGATCAGCAGTTGCTTCAGGGTCTTCAAGATCAAATTCTTCCACGCTATTTACCCTGACTCCCGCGTGCCCGAAAGCCCTGTAGAACTCAACCGCGTCTTCGCAGTTAGTTACGCGGACAAAAGCATGGGCTCGGGCAGCAAGACTCTCAAATTCCCCGGCATCAAGCCGGAAACCTGCTTTTCCACAGCAAGTTTGTTCTCCCTGTTCCCTGGAGATTTCGCCTGCAGCCATTGCCAGAGGAATCAGGAGTAAAAAAGCGCCAAAGTGGGTATTTCCTCCCTGCTGCCAGGCAGAACTTTCGTAAACCGCACTCCTGAGAAGTGTTCCTATCCCGTCTCTGCTCCTTGCAGCAAGCTCCAGGACAGGATAGACGGCAACTGAAGAAGCTATAAAATGCTCAAAACAGGTATCAGGATAATTATGTTCCCTATCAACGTTCCCCGGCTTTGGAGAGGCTGAGACCTCGAGCAGCATGGCAAGCTGTGCACAGCGTGCAATAAGACTCGAGGTTCGGGATTCCTCTGCCCATTCGGGAATATGACAGGAGAAAGCAGGGTTATTGAGATTCATTTACCGGAATCCTGGCATGGTCAAGAATGTATTTTGCCAGCTGCTCCTTAAGCTTCATATACTCTGCATCAGAGAGGTCAAGTGTGTTCAGGACACCGTCCCTGATCCAGCAAGGTTTTGTAATTTTACAGCACCAGACAAGGCTGCCGAAACAGGTATCCTCCCCGAATTCCAGCATTGTGCCTTTGGCAAAATCCATTTTTGTCCGGGCGAACTCTTCGGCAGTGTATCCCAGTTTTCGGGATTTCCCGTGCACGGGACAGGCTTTTACCGGGAGGCAGCAGAAAGCCAAACCCCTGAAATCCCCTTCACTGCAAACGTGTTTGGGAGCATTATACCAGCCTATAGACTCCTGATACGAACTGACACTCTCTACAAGTTCATTTATCAGTGTGGGGTTTTCCATAGCTCCCCTTGCAACAGAAACCATGTCAGCTCCTCGGGAAAACATCTCCTTTGCCGTGGCAAAGTCAGTAACCGAGTTGTTGCCTATAAGGAAGAGCCTTGTAGCATCCCTGTAACTTATGATCGCATCAAGGTCGGCTCCAAAACCTTCCAGCATGGCATCTACATGGATGATATCCGCCCCAGCCTTATCAATAAGCCTGGCAAGTTCGACATCATTCACTACATTTGCCCGTACCTTTACAGAAAGCACGACTCCTGTTTCCTTAATTGCCTTTATCCAGGCAGAAAGCCTGGGGAGGTCGTGCAGAAGGGCTACTCCTATGCCTGCTTCAAGCATTTCAGGCTGCTTGCAGTGAGCGTTTAACTCAAGGATTGCCCCTTCTTCCTTTACAATTTTTGCAGCTTCAATTAACGGCTCAAGGGTGGTGCTTCTTACGTTTACGGCAACAGCACTGCCCGAGTTTACTGCCCGGATTTCCGTTTTTATAAGCTCCATAGGTTCATCGGAAATGAACTCTTTTCTACCCCTGGCTACGAGCTTTGATGCAACTGCAATAGATCCTTCATCAAGATTGAAGGCTCCAAGCACTACCAGTCCGGCATCACATGCATACTGGTTGGCAAAAGCGCTGTCGACAATTCCTGCCATCGGCGCCAATGCAATGGGATTTCTAAAACGGACATATCCAATATGCAAATCAAATAGATAATCACTCATGTTTTACCTCTAAAAAATAAGACTGGAAACTAAACACAAAAATGATAGTTATAGTCACATATTAAGCTAACGAATTTTTTTAATCTTAAGAGAATATTACTAAGAGATTTATGAAATGGAAAATCCATTTTATTTTATCGATTACAATACATATATATTAATATTTGGGCATTTCCCTAACACACAAAAGTTATATAGATTACACGTAAGGAATGCACCTGTTTATCCGGACAGGGAAAGAGTTAAAATCAGCCCGAAAAATCAGCAAGTGGTAGCTGAAAACAATTTGATTCAAGCTCCTTCTTTAGCCAATCTCCTTTTGCAGAAATATTATCCCATAAATATATATACGATCAAAAAATATATAGAGCAAGTTAATCAGTAACATGCGAGAGAGGCTGGACGGCTGCCGGACCTTCTGGTCTGAGGAAAGTCTCCCCACCGCTCCAGACACACGAACATCTGTAAAGGATGTCGGGCGAGAGCCCGGGCCCTGGCACAGAAACGATAACCATCCCCTGCAAATGCGATGATGCCATAAGCTGAGGTCGCAGGGAGAGTGGATGAAACGGCGAATCCTCGTGGGTGCAAGTTGGAAATCGGGAATAACGAGCAGTCTGGAATCGCCCGATTGGTTTTGGTAACGCTTAGCCGAATGCCGTCGATGCAAGAGTCCTCAGGGACTATTTCTTCCACTGATGAAGTGGCAGGAATTTTTGCATGAACAGAAGGGAGCTTACATGCCTCACTCGCATACAATTACTCTAATCTGTTCTTTATTCCTTTTCTCTGGTTTTTTTTAGGTATTTACCCGGGAAAACGTTCCATCCTGAGCAAAGAGACATTTCATTACCTTAGCTTGAAATTCAAAAATGCCCAGCGCAGGTAATCTTTATAATTGATCTTGAAATCCACAACTTCAAGATATTTATCAATCATTTTTTCACTTGAAGTGAAAATCTTAAACGTCCTGTCCGGGAAACGGTGCATCACCTTTGAAAACAGAAGGGAATACTTAAGGTGAGTCCCAAACTCAGCCTGGCAGAGAGACTCGTATTTATTCAGGTCTTTGATTTTTCCACCGCACATGCAAATTCCGGCAATTACTTCTGCAGCAAATTGCCCGGAACTGATGGCATAGGCCAGCCCTTCTCCAGAAAAGGAGTCAACAAAACCTGCGGCATCCCCGCTCAAGAGGACCCTTGAACCTGCAACTCTGCGCTTAAACCCCCCCCACGGGATCTTATGCCCATGCAGTTTGTATTCGCCTGTAAAACCGTTGTCTTTCAGGAACTCAAGCATTGTTTCTTTTGGGTGGGGAAGGTCTTTAACAACCCCTCCGATTCCAACTGAATAATAAGTCCTGTGAGGAAAAATCCAGCCGTACCCCCCGCCTGCAATCCCGAAATGCAGTTCGATGGTTTTTCCCAGTCGTTCTTCAATTTCTTTTTCATCGGCAGGAACTTCAGTGACCATGCAGATCCCGTACTCCTCTTTAGTATCCGCAGGCCTCACACAGGTTTTGACGAGCCCCTGTGCCCCCTCGGCAACGATTGCAAATTTTGCTCTGTATGTGCCCCTATTAGTCTCGACTTCGACACATTCGGGCATTTCCCTGCAACAAAGAGCCTTTTCCCCTGTATGAACTTCAATTTCGGTTTCCTTTGCCTTTTCAAGCAGGAGATTATCAAACATATACCGGGAGACAATCACTGACAAACGGTAATCTTTATGTGCCTCAATCAACTGGCTTTTGAAAAAGACTTTTGCACCTGTGACTTCCCACTCAATAAACTCCTCGGGAAGTTCAAAATCAAGATAAGAGAGAGCATGGTCCGAAAGCCCTCCTCCGCAGGGCTTGTATCTGGGAAATTCTTCTTTTTCAAGCAGCAGAGTATTCAAACCGAGCTTTCCCGCCCTTCTTCCGGCCGAGGCTCCGGAAGGGCCACCACCTACGATGATTAAGTCATACATGAAAGCAACACCTTCAAAAGTATCCTGAAATAAATTCAAAATCACAGATTAATTTGGAGAGGCACGTATTTAAAATATAGATTTGCAGGGAAAAAAGTTGCTTTTTACCCGGAAGAAGGAAATCAGGTTCAGTATTTGAAAGTTTCGAAAGCATCCAGAACCTTTTGATAATCCACTTCAGTTCCGAAGCAACCGTCCCTTTCCATCGGAACACCGTAGGTCACGATTTTTTTACTTTTGATGGCACGCATAACCTTATTGAGCTCGTAATCACAGGCGATAAGGAGCACTCCATCAGCTTTTTCCATCTGCAGGATGCGCTTGACAAAAGAAGACCCGGTCAGGATAAAAAGCTTGTACCCGTATTTTTCCGAATCTTTTTTTAGCTGAGCAAACACACATTTTCCACAGGACTTGCACTGGATGCCTTCCCTCGTGGAATGGGCAGGACAGTCAAGGGCCCGCATGCAGTGGGGAGCAAGAATGATCCGTTTCCTGGTTTTTACAAAAGCTGATTTATGAGCCATGTTTTTTAGGGAAGCCATCCATTTGTCCAATATTCTGGAATCCGAAAACTTAACAAAGAGATGCCTGAGTGGCATATAGAAAAAGTCAAGCACATTTGCAAAAAAGCCGGCCAGCCAGACATATCTGTTCAGGCTTATCCGACTTACCAGAAGAGCAGTCGACGCGATAAAAACCGAAAAGATTACTGTAAAGAACAGGACTTTTCCTATAAGATTATACATTGCACATCTCCATTTTTCTAATAATTTCTTCAACGTTAGCTTCGGTATTGAAGCAGCCATCACGAAGGAGAAGAACCCCCTGCACAGGAACAAAAGATACTTCCTGCATATCTTCTGCAAGCTCATTGTAGCAGGCAACACCTAGGCAGGCCCGGGGCCCGTATTCCTTGAAGATCTTTTTGACAAAACTGCCCCCCGGAATCACGAATATCTGAAACCCGTACTTGTCGCCGGCCTCACAAATCGTTGAAATATCACAGAGCCCGCAGCGCTTGCATTCATACCCGTGAACGGGGTCACATCTTGCCTTACAATTAGGATGGCGCATACACTGCGGCAGAAGAACGATGCGCTTCTCCTTCGTATGTACGAAATCATCCAGCATCATAGCATTCCGGACATCGATAAGAATATCGTCAACAAGGGTTTCCCGGATTCGAAAGACCTTACATATCCACTTGGAGGGAGAATAGAAAAGATAGAGCATGAATAATACGAACCCCGGAAAAATAATCCTGTGCTTTTTAAACGAATAAGCCCCTATAAGCAGGGCAAGCCCGGTACCTACAAGAGCAAGAAGCATCAGGGATATGAATACTCTTCCTAGAAATTCGTAAGGGATCTGCATATTCAAGGGGAGGTAGGTATCGGTATTTAAGTTTTACTATGAAACAATAAGATACAGGATCAAGAAAAATAGAAATAAAGAAAGCTGGAAAAAACCAGCCTTCAAGCCTTTTTGGGTTCTGCCTTTTTGGGTTCTTCTACACTAAGACCGAGTGCCTGTGCAACCAGTACAATTATATCCTCAACCTCGATGTCGGCTTTGAGGGAGTCACGGCCGTCCATGAGGTTCCTCTTACAGAAAGGACATGCACTTGAGAGGATATCTGCATTGGTATCGAGGGCATCCTTGACACGGGATTCGGCAACGCCGAGGGCGAGATCCGGAAGACCGGCCTTCACACCACCACCGGCTCCACAGCAGCGCTGGAATTCCCTGACCCTGTCCATTTCTACAAACTTAACACCCGGGATGTGTTCAAGCACAAACCTGGGAGCATCGTAGACTCCTACGTGGCGGCCAAGGTGGCAGGGGTCGTGGTATGTAACGGTCTTGTCGATGGTCTTTTCCCATTTAATCTTGTCTTTCTTGATCAGGTCTTCAAGGAACTCGGTGATGTGGACTACCTCAAAGGGCAGCTCTTCTCCGAGAAGCCTCGGCCAGTCAACCTTGGAGGCACGGAAGCAGCCTGCACAGGCGTAGAGAACCTTTGTGGCACCCTTTGCCTTAATGGCTTCCACATTGTGCTTTGCAAGATTCCGGGCCACATCATCGACATGAACCTGTCCGGTCCTGATAAGGGCGGAGCCGCAGCACCATTCCTCTTCCCCGAGCATTGTGAACTCGATGCCCAGCTTGTTCAGCACACGGGAAGTTGCAAAAGCCAGAGCGAGCTGCTTGTACCCGGCAGTACAGCCGGTGAAGTAGACAATGTTTGCCTTGTCTGCGATCTTCACGTCTGGGGGCACCCAGGCAAGCCTGTCTTTCTGGTCAAGCAGGTAGGGATTGTGGTACTGCCCAATAAGTTTTGGGAACATGCTCTGCTTTCCGAAGGGACCAATTCCTTTCTTAACAAGGTTTGTCCTCAGAGCTTCCCAGAGTTCAACGGTGTTGATCCCGGATTCACAGACGGTTGCACAGATACCGCAGGTGCTACAGCCGTGTAAATCATCCTTGAATTCTTCAAGTTCGGACTGGGGGATTTCCTTAGGGCCGAAAAGCTTTGCTTTAAGCCCGTAGGACTTGTCCATGTACTGCTTCCAGCGCAGGATCTTGTCCCTGGGAGCTAACCCGGGCTTCTGGCCAGAAGCGGCGTAAGTTGGACACCATTTTACACATTCACCGCAGCGGGTGCAGGAGTCAAGCTCCATGAGCTGGACTGCTGTAAGGTTCTTGGTGTCTATTGATGGAGTTTTTTTTGCCATTTTTATTCTCCTCCCTTATTTGCAAGGATTGCAAGAGGGGTGGCGATTACGTGTATGTACTTGCTGTACGGGATGTATGCAATACAGAAGAGCAGGGAAATTATGGAGTGGAAGAGAGCTGCAGGGGGTGCAGTTGCGGGGTCAAGCCCAAAGCTCCAGATAAATCCGGTTCTGATACCATCGGCAATGAAACCGGAAATCGTGACTATGAAAACTCCTCCGAGCAGAATCCAGTCATACATGATGGTAGCTTCCCTTGCATTCGAGACAACGAGTCTTCTGACCACTGCAATAATGACTCCAAGAAGCAGGACGTATCCGAAGATGTAGTTCGGGAGCGAGAGGAAGTCTCTGAACTCGGCGGGGGTGAATGGAAGCTCGATTCCGAACTTTTCAGTCATTTCCACCGCGAACATGAGCCCCGAGAGAGCAAAAAGGGACATCCAGCCTGCAAAAATCGTGAAGTGCATGAACCAGCGCAATGGGCTTCTCTTGAGAATTCTCCTCTGGAACATAATGTCGAGAATCAGAACCTCAAGAATCGGTTTTCCGTGTCCATGGTGAGACTCTTCTACTACCTGTTTCCACCAGGTCTTTAAAAATCTGATCGCGCTTCCCTTGCTTCCTGCCTGAGGCTCAAGGGCATAGCCTGTGACGCCAGCACCCCATTTCTGGAAGTTAAGGATCATGCCGTATAAGAAAATCACAATGGCTATTGTGCTGAATATCATTATCTGGACAAACGTAAGTCTGAGTGCATCCGAGAGCCCAGAGAAGTATTCCATCTCAATGCTAATAGTTTATTCCTCCTATATATGGGTAAAAACTGAGAACTGATACTGCTTTATAAATATCATTGATGTTACAGGATATCAATAACAGTAAAGACAGAGCAAGAACCGTAGCAACTGTCTGTATAAGGTTTGAATAGTCTGTTAGTCTTTGTATCTATTATATTTAAACGTTATCTTTAACATACAATACATCGAAAAGCTCGCAAGAGGCGCGAAAATAGGGAAACATTAAAGGGGTCTAACAGATAAAAAAAAGAGAAACTGGGAAAATAAGGGTAAAATTATAATATGTGAATTATAAAGAACCCAACTAAAATTCATTCTAGCTGAAAATGAAAAAAAACTGAGTTTAAGGAAATAAGAAAAAGGTGCTGAAAAAAGAGGCACTTCGTTGTTTTGTGTGTATACCCTCATAAGAACCAACGCAGTCTTGAATTGAGAATCGTCTTATCTATATAGAATGATAAACAACTAAAAAAAGATAAGACTGACTCCGAAAAAGCGAAAAATAATAGTATGGAAAAAGCTGGGGAAAGAGGGACATCTAGATTAAAATAGTTATAAGACGTTTGAAAGTACTTTTTACTCTGAAGTAAAACTACCCAGCATTCTTCCTTAGCTTAACCCGTTTGAAACTAGCATATCTGGATCAGTTTATTTGAAATAAGTTCATCTGAAACTTGCCCATTTGAAACTTGCCCATTTGAAACTTGTCCATTTGAAACTTGTCCATTTGAAACTTGTCCATTTGAAACTTGTCCATTTGAAACTAGCTCGACTGAGATTAACTCACAATTAGAGATCTGCTTACAGCCCTACCTCTTCTTTGAATTTCTCAATCCCGATCTCATCCAGTACTTTTCCGAGCCTTTTCGGCTTCCCATAACCTTTGTAAAAATTAATTATCTTTTCAACGAGGTCCAGCACCTGATCTTCGGAAAGGTCCTTCGCCACCACATCCCCAAGCCTCGGACTCGGACCTGCGCTTCCTCCGACAGTCAAAGTATAGCCTTTTGCCGTGCCCATGATTCCCAGATCTTTTATTATCGGTTCGGAACAGGAGTTCTGACAGCCGGAAACAGCCATTTTGAATTTAGAAGGAAGCTGCATACCGTGATATTTTTCATCAAGTTTCAAGCCAAGCCCGACGGCATCCTGCTTGCCCCTCTTGCAAAATGTAGTTCCGGGGCAGATTTTAACACTCCTGACACAGAGCCCGATGGCAGCCCCGGGTTTCATATTCAGTTCAGCCCATGCTGCATCCAGATCTTCCTCCTTAAGCCCTACAATCGCAATTCTCTGTGCCGAGGTAAGTTTCAGAGCCGCAGCTCCATATTTGTCTGCAATATCTGCTATCTTTCTGAGGGTTTTTGGATAGACGATCCCTCCAGGAATGTGTGGAGCAATTGCATAGGTTTCTCCATCTCTTTGCAGGATTGCAGCTTTCTCAGGAAGGTCTCCCTTGTCGTATTCTTTGCTTACCATATTTTCACATTCTCCTAATTTAATAGTTTCAGGTTTGTTTCAGGACCTAATTATCAGTTAGCCTGAGCTAATGTCCAGACATCGGAGCAAAAACTGAGATTAATGAACAGGCTGAAATTTTCCAGCAATATCTTTGACCCGTAAAGAAACGGATATGTAAACCCGTTTTAGCCCCATGAAATTAGACCCCCTCCATAACTACAGAACCTCGATAACCCGGCACCCTTCCGGATTAGAGGGATTAAACGTCTGGACCCGTAAAAGAGAGTGCCAGACCAGATTATATATTGCTCGAAACAATGTGAACTACCCCTCCCTAAAACTTTCGCTTAATAGCTCAAGTTTTTGAGGACGGAGCTTCCTGCTTCATGCTTGGTGGTTGCCGTTTTTTCCAAGTCCACAGGCTCTACCCGTTGTCCCTACGGTGAAAACATGAGTGTGATATACTTGAGATGTTCTGTGACTACCGTCTTTCCACGGCTTAATCCCGATCCCTTCAGGATGATTCTTGCCTCTGGTATCCAACTGCCTGATGCTTAAGTTCCCTTCGCTTGGTTTTCGCATAAGTTATGAAGGGAACCTTAGAAAGCGGTAGGTTAGTGGTGACAGCAAAATCTAATATTATATTATCCGCAAAGTTGAAATAGATTTTCAGAATTAAAAAACGATAAGATTAGAGGTTGACGCTCTCATCTCCCACCTGTCCGATCCGGTTCTACCGGATTGTCCGAGGAAGGAGTCTTCCCACTTCGGGAGATAAATTGTATCATTGCATAACTCAATACAATTTTTTTTCGTTTCAAACCTATTGATATTGAAAAATAAGATAAGTAAGTTAAGATAAGTAAGTTAAGATAAGTAAGTTAAGATAAGTAAGTTAAGATAAGTAAGTTATTAGATATCGAGCTAATTTTAAACCCATTAAAGAGGGACGAAAAGTGTGGTTCATAAATCAAAGTTGCGCTGGCGCACCCCGCAGCAAGCTAGGGGTATTCGACTGAAAACCACTTTTATTTCATTTGAGCTTGCAGGGCAGGAAATTAAAAAAAATCCCGCTCTTCTTCTTGCAGATTCCTCATGCGTAAATCATTATTGAATCGAGTCTTGCAGTACCTAGTTTTGTCCAGTATTTACAAATGACACAGTACTGAGTCTCACCATCTGCACTCAATTTAAGTTTAGCATTGCATTTTGGACATGTTTTTAGATGTTCCATTTATAAAACCCCTTTAATTTTTATTTTTAAACTTGATAACGAATCTTCAGAGCATGTAATGCAAGAAGAAGCCCAAAGGCGCTGAATCTACTGTATCCCCAATTTTATTTCCCAACTCCAGCACATACTAATAGAAGAAATTATATTAAATTAATTATACAAAAAATTGTTTTCAAGCAAAAAATAGTTTGAAGTAAAATATTTCAAGCTTACTATAATTTCAAACTTACTATAGCTCTTTTTTTAAGTAGGACTTACGCACTTGAAATACAAAATCAAGCACATTCGGCGTGATTACTGAGTTACTGTGCCTATAGAAGAGACTGAAAAAACCCATATAAGGGGCAATCAACCATTCCACTAACCGCAATACAGATTTAGTATCTGCTAATGGATTTAATTCAATCTTGCAGCTTTATCTATTACCTGTTCTTCTTTTGAGCTTACAGGGCAGGAGAGTATATACATGGCTGACAGCTAAAAGACAGATTAGAAGTCCGGGACAGGGTTTTCTTTAAGCTCGAAGTCTCGATAATCAGATTTTTGAAGTATCTGTAATCAGATTTTTGAAGTATCTGTAATCAGATTTTTGTAGTCTCGTTCTGTAGGGGCTTTTAGTAGGCGTTTGGCAGGTCTTGGCTGGATCGCCTGGGGACATTAACAGACATTGGTAGAATCCAAAACATAATGTTAAACAATGTTGAACAGACTCTATTGAACAGACTCTATCAGTTTGGAATTTAATTTGTTAAGTGAATAACTAAAATAGAGTTTTAAAGGTTGATCCGACAAAATGGATAAACATAGAACCCTATACTAATTTTGAAATTTTTAATCTGAACATCTTTTTTGCTTTGAGACAATTTTTCGGTTAAGTAATTTAATATAAGTGTGAAAAAGTATTGAATTTAAGGATCGGTCACAAACTTTTGAACATTATCTCAGAATTGAGGTCAGTACATAGAATATTGAGTTTTAACCGCATGGAGAATCCCCCAATGAAAGTATTGATTGTAGATGACAACCCCTCGTGTTTAGAGCTGTCTAAGACATTCTTAGAAGTTTTCCACGATATACCTTCAGATACTGTGGACTCTGCAAAAGAAGCTCTCAAGATGTTAGAGAAAGATTCCTATGATGTAATAGTCTCGGACTATGATATGCCTTTTATGAATGGTATCACGTTCCTAAGAACTATCCGTGATAAGAGAATCAACATTCCTTTCATTCTATTTACGGGATTCGGAGAAGAAATTATGTACCGAGCAATAGAAAATGGTGCAAATTCTTTCCTCCAGAAAACGGGGGACTCAAAAACCCAGTATTCAGAGTTATCAAAAAGAATCTGGCAGATTGTAAATAGCAGTACCGGACCTATAAGAGCAGAAATCAAATAAGGTTTCAAAACAATGGAAAAGAACGGATCAAGAGATCCGTTTTATAGTTTTTACTGCTGCTTTTTTATCCTTTCCAGAAAGCCCCTGAGACCTGCTTTATGCCTGGCTTCGTCAAGGGACGCCCTCTCAAAGAAAAGGGCAGCTCTGGTATTGCCTTCCTTTCGGGCAATTTCTGCAGCTTTGGCTTTTTCGACCTCGGCTTTGCTTTCCCCTTCAAGCATCATTTCAAGATTTTCAATCGTCGAGCTTTTTACCAGTCCCATAATTTCAGCCACTTCTGTGGCATGCCAGGCTTCGTCCATTGCTATCTGGCGAAGGTAAACTGCAACATCTGCAAACCCTTCCTGTTCAGCAACCTTAGACATTGCCAGATACCATCCAACTTCCGTGGTCTCTCCTTCAAAAGTATCTTTCAGAATCTTTTCAAGATCCATAAAATCACCATTTCTCCTTTAAAATAATCATACATATAAATTAACCGTATTATAGGATTTTAAACTAAAGATTCCTTATGATCAGGAAAATAGAAATTTCTGGCTGTATTAAATCCCTACATTCGACTTTTTTATGTGAATACAAGCTTCAACACTAATATATTAAGGGGAATAAATAAGAGTTCTGCATATACATAAAGACAAAAAAGATTACAACATGTAAAGAGAAAAATAAGAAGTAAAGAGTGATTACAAAAATATAACAATAAAAATAATAATAATAATGATAATAATAATAATGATAATAATAATGATAATAATAATGATAATAATAAAAATTGGAAAACATTCAATATGAAAATATATATTGATGAAGAGAAATGTACAGGTTGCGGGGCATGTAAGGCTGCCTGCCCTAAAGGTCCGAGGATTTATTCCATAGAAGAAAAAAATGGTAAAAAGATTTGTGTTCTGAAAGACCCTTCTTACTGTCTGGGGTGCAGAATGTGTGTGACTGTCTGTATGGCAGATGCAATTACCCTCGAAAACTAATTTTAAAAAACACAGTCAGGATTGAGAAATTTGTCACTTGAAATTCGCGTAGTGCTTGTGGAACCCATTTACCAGGGAAATGTGGGATCGGTTGCTAGAGCAATGAAAAACTTTGGATATTCTGATATGGTTCTGGTAAACCCCTGTGAGCTCGAGGGGCAGGCAAGAGCAATGTCTTCTCACGCAAGGGATGTACTCGAAGGAGCCAGAATCACCTCGACCCTTGAAGAAGCCGTAAGAGGTGCAGACCTGCTCGTAGGGACCACAGGAGTCTCAAGCCTGAAGGGAGGAGAGCATATCCGCCTTCCTCTTTATACTATAAGGGAATTCAAAGAAAAAATTAAAGAATATAGCGGCACCATTGCGGTCCTTTTCGGGCGTGAAGATAGCGGCTTCAGAAACGACGAGCTCAAAGGCTTTGATATGCTCATTACGGTTCCGACCTCAGAAATCTATCCAATAATGAATCTTTCTCATGCGATTGCAATTGTGCTTTACGAGCTTTCGGAACTGGAGGGAGGAAGCAATCCGCTTGCTGAAGGCTTTGACTTGCAGCTTATGTACGGGCATATAGATGAACTGCTTGAGGAGATAGACTATCCGGCTCACAAAAAAGACAAAACTTCCCTGATGCTGAGGAGGATATTCGGAAGAGCCGGGCTGACCCCAAGAGAGGTCCAGACTCTGAGGGGTATAATGAGGAAAACAGAGAGAATGATGGGATTTGCAGCAGAGGCTGAAAACCTGCAGAAAGCAGAAGATTCGGAAAGCATAGAAAAGTTCATATGATAATAAATCTGTTTTACATCAGAATCTATTGTACGTTTTTTAACTTTTTTTAGGCCCGTTTTTAAGCAGAGACCGGATAAAGATGGAAAAATTTTACATAAAAGCCAGGTATTTTTGAGAACGCCATGACCGAGACAGAAAGCAAGTGGGACGAAAAACTAAAAAGATTTTTTAAAGATTACTACTGGAATGAGATCCTTCAGCTTGCAAACGAATATCCGGACCAGCGAAGTCTTGGAGTGGACTTTACAGATATCGAGAAGTTTGACAGGGAGCTTTCGAAAGAGTTTCTTGAGCACCCCGGAGAACTTGTATTTGCAGCTGAAGCTGCCCTGAAAGAAATTGACCTTCCTGTAGAAAAGAGCCTTGAGCAGGCTCATGTAAGGATTATAAAAATCCCGAACAGGGTCCCTATAAGGGAACTGAGAAGCAAACACCTCTCACGGTTTATTGCAATCGAAGGCATGATAAGGAAAGCCACAGAGGTAAGGCCAAGGATTACTCAAGCCGCCTTTCAGTGTATGAGATGTGGGCACCTTACCATTGTCGAACAGAACAGTTTCAAGTTCGAGGAGCCCTTTGCAGGCTGTGAAAATGAGACCTGCGGAAAAAAAGGGCCTTTTAAGGTTGCGATTGAAGATTCCACCTTTATAGATGCCCAGAAACTTCAGATCCAGGAATCTCCGGAAAACCTTAAAGGAGGGTCGCAGCCGCAGAGCCTGGAAGTGGACGCCGAAGACGACCTTACCGGTAATGTTACCCCTGGAGACCGCGTTATCATTAACGGAGTCCTGAAATCAAGGCAGCGCACCCTCAAAGACGGGAAATCCACATTCTATGACCTGGTGCTGGAAGCAAATTCTATCGAGCGCCTGGACAAAGATTATGACGAACTTGAAATAACTCCCGAAGACGAGGAACAGATCCTAGAACTTTCCCGTGACCCTGCAATCTATGAAAAAATCATAGCGTCCATTGCGCCCTCTATCTATGGATATGAAGACATCAAAGAAGCCCTTGCCCTTCAGCTTTTTTCAGGAGTTGTGAAAAACCTTCCTGACGGGGCGAGGATAAGAGGCGATATCCATATGATGCTTGTAGGCGACCCTGGAATTGCAAAAAGCCAGCTGCTGCGTTATGTGGTTAAACTCTCGCCAAGAGGCGTGTTTACATCAGGGAGAAGTGCATCTGCTAGCGGTTTGACTGCTGCTGCCGTTAAAGACGATATGAACGACGGAAGATGGACAATCGAAGGCGGTGCCCTTGTCATGGCTGACATGGGGATTGCTGCGGTTGACGAAATGGACAAAATGAAGACAGAGGATAAGAGCGCCTTGCACGAGGCAATGGAACAGCAGACTATAAGTATTGCAAAAGCCGGGATTATTGCTACTCTTAAGTCTCGCTGTGCTCTCCTCGGAGCTGCAAACCCAAAATACGGACGTTTTGACCGATATGAGGGACTCGCAGAACAGATAAATATGCCTCCAGCACTGCTTTCCCGTTTTGACCTCATCTTTGTTTTGCTCGACACTCCAAACCATGCCCTGGACAGCAGGATTGCAAACCACATCCTTCAAGCGCATTATGCAGGAGAACTCTCCGAACAGAGGCAGAAACTTCCCGGATCTAAGATCACAGAAAGTTTTGTTGATGCAGAACTGGAAATAATCGAGCCTGTGATAGACGCGGAAATTATGCGGAAGTACGTTGCATATGCACGAAAAAATGTGTACCCTGTAATGGAAGTAGACGCACGACAGTACCTTATCAACTTCTATACAGACATCCGGAAGAGTGGAGAAGGCAAGAATACGCCTGTACCCGTGACAGCAAGACAACTTGAGGCGCTGGTTCGCCTCTCTGAAGCCAGCGCAAGAGTACGCCTGAGCAATATAGTCACTCTGGGAGATGCAAAACGGACTATAAGAATCACCATGAATTGCCTTAAAAACGTGGGTGTTGACCCTGAAACTGGAGCTCTTGATGCAGACGTACTTGCTTCAGGCACAAGCATGAGCCAGAGAAATAAAATAAAACTCCTTAAAGACATAATAAAAAAGGTCTCAGAGAGACATACCGGTGCCAAAGCCCCTCTCGAAGAAGTTTATGCAGAAGCTGAAAACGAACACGGGATAGACAGAGGACACGCAGAGGAATATATAAAGAAAATGAAACAAAGAGGGGATATTCTTTCTCCTGACCAGAGCCATATCAGGTTAATTAATTAAGTTAAAAAACAGAGGACATATAGCCTGAAAAAGTTGCTGCGTACCATAAGTCCCTCAGGCAGGAGCAAACTACCCATAAACAAAATAATGGTGGTTAAGCTGTAAATACTAAAAGAGCGAAATGGTTAACCTGTAAATACTAAAAGGGCGAAGTATTACTTAAAAAGGGAAAATATGTATCTAAAGATTTATAAAAATGAAGGGCGCAGGCTTGTTGCAGCCTGTGATAAGGAAGTGCTCGGAAAAACCCTGAAACATGGCAACGCCGTAGTAGAGATTAGCAGTGCTTTCTATGGAGGGGAGCTTGCCTCTGAGGAAGAACTTCAGCAAGTACTGGAAGAAGCTATGACTGCAAATCTCTTCGGGGAAAAAACAATCAAATGCGCCATAAAGTGCGGGCTTATCGATCCTGATTCTGTAATCATGATCGAAGGTGTACCACATGCTCAGATATTCAGAGTTTGAAAAAAATCTTAAAACTCTTATATCTCACGCTGGTTGTGTAAATGGCTAAAAAGTGGTATACGGCAATTCCCGGTTTAATTTTCCGGGCTGGCCCTACCAGAGCCGGATAAAAATAAAACCTATCAAAATAAAATTACAAAATCGTGATACTGTGAGCGGAAATATTGAAGAAGCCGGGATCAAAATGCTGACCGAAGGGGAACTGATTTCCGGGGTTGTGGAAAAACACAACAGGTTTCTGGAAGAATACCGAAAGGAGTTTAAAGAACTGGACATCAGGCTGAACCAGTTAGAAGAAGATGCAAAAACTACCAAAATTTCCAGAACCCGTATGGCGGAGCGAAAAGAAGTCCTGAAGGAAAAACGCCAGCAATATTACCATCAGGCAGAGGGATTGCTCGAAAATGAGCTATTTCCAAAGCTGGATACTGTAACTGCGGATAAAATAAAGGAAGATATTAAAAAACTCAAAGGACAGATCGAACCCGAAGAGGAACAGACATTTGAAGACTCTTTTATGGAAAACCTGCAAGAACTCATCAGGGAAAAGGGAGCTGAAGAAAGCATTCTCCTGCAAATCAGAGCCAGATTGGAGGACGCTAGAAACTCAAACCTGGAATTAAAAAAGATAACAGAGTCTGAAAAACAACTTGAAGAGGATGATGGAAACAAGAACAGTGAAATTTCCAAAGATAAACCCCAGCACAAATGGCTCAGCAGCAAAATAAAAAGTCACGAAGAAGCCCTGAGTTACTGGGAAAAACAAAAAGTATAACAGTTTTCGGAAAACACTTGGGTGGTAAGACATGAACAACGACGTTTCAACAGCAGAAACTGCAACGGCCGACCTTTCAAACCTTAACGAACGAGAGCTTAAGGGCAAGGTAAACGAGCTCAGGAGCAGGATAGAGAAAAGTGAAAGGCAATTGGCATCGATTTTTAAGGAACTGAAAATAAACAGGACCGATATAGACGAATTGAAAGAAAAAAGAGACTCTCTGAACAAGCAGGTTAAGGAAAGGGTTGCAAAAGCACAGTCACTTAGAGACCAACGTGACAAGATAAATAAGCAAATTGGAGAGTATAAAGAGAAAAGGAGCGACGTAAATTCCAAAACACAGGAGCTTTTTTCAGGAATTGCGAACCTCAAAGAACAGCGTGATGAATGCAACAAACTCTCTCATGGAAGCGTAGAATCCCTCTCAAGGGCGTATGAGGCTGAACTGGATGCTTTTTATAATAAAGAACTCCCCCTTGAAGTAGAAATCAAGATACTCCAGAAGTTAAGCGACCTGAGTAAACGCCTTGAAGCTGCAAATAAGGCAAATGAGCTGCATGCACAGATCCAGGAGAGTTATAGAGAATCCAAAGGAATTCATAAAGAAGGGGACGAGTTCCACGAAAAAATTCAGGAACTTTCGGACGAATCTCAGGCATGCCACCTGGAAATGCTCGAAAACTTCAAGGCAGCAGACGAAATCCGAAAAGAAGCAAATATGTACCATGCCCAGCTTACGGATAAAATTGCAAACATAAATGCCATTAAAGAAAAAATAGACCCCCTAAAGAACAGCATCTCCGGCAGCCGAAAGGAACTCTCTTTAGACCTTGACAGGCTAAAAGACCTCCAACTGACGAAAGATGAGCATAAAGTCAGCCAGAAGCACAGTGATGCCCGCGAAAAATTGCAGAAAAATGCTCGCCTCAGCCTGGAAGACCTTAAACTCCTTATAGAAAAGGGAGATGTAAAGTTCTCTACAAAAGACTGAGAAGGTAGAAATAAAAGCAAAAAATCAGGGTTGAAAACCGATTGTAAAAAGTCTGTTTCAGACATTTCAGACTTATCTTTTCATCGGGAACTCTAGTTTAAACTTCAGTTCCCAATTTTGAAATCTGGTTCTGCTTTAAATACATAGTTTTTACTTTTGAGTCTGACTTTTACATTTAAAACAGGTTTGAAAACTATTCAACAAATCACTTTTCTTAAATCACTTTTTTTTATATACTCCTGCAAAAAAGCCAGTTACCAAAAAAACGGCTCCAATGCTCAAAAGAAATAGAGGCATATCAAAACCTTCTGCCTGGTTTTCAAACACAGTAGGGGTAGAAGAGTTGTCATCAGAGTTATTGGCAAGAGTAGGCACGGGTTTCTGAGGCATGGGAAGCCTGGGATTAAGATATTGATACACTGGAGAGAACCTTACAAGTACTCCATTTGCCCCACCGTAGATAGTGTCCACTGTGAGGTTCAAAATCTCAGTAGAGTTATTAGAATATACAAAAGTGCCGCCCTCACTGACAATAGCATCTTCAAGGAAAACCCCGTCACTACGAAGTTCGATCCATACCCTGCTCCCCTCAGGATCAGCACCCTTTACGTAAATCTGATAATCCTGTAAGAAAGTGTAGTAGTCGCCTGACTGCACATAAATCTCGTCCCCGTCAATTAAAATAATGGGAAGTTGACCCTCATCTGCACTGGCAGAGACAGGAAGGACTGAACAGAAGAGAACTGAACAGAAGAGAACTGAACAGAAAAAAAAGACCAGAAGGGTGAAAAAAAGTGCAGGTCGGAGAGTTGTTTCTGTCCTGCATTTTCTTCCGTGTTTATTTGGGACGTGCATAAATGCATCTACCTGCAATAATTTCTTCTTTGGTATCATCTGCCTTTCTGATTATAAGCGCTCCGTCCGGAGTTACTCCAACAGCCTTGCCTTCTATTATTCTGGAAGGTGTGGTGACCTTTACCTCCCTACCAATCGTATCCGATAGAGCAAGCCACTCATTGAGAATATGGGAAAAGGGCTGGGTCTTGAAACTTATATACTGCTGCTCAAGCTCAAAGAGGAAATCCTGCAGGAACGAAACTCTTCTTAGATGTCTTCCAAGCTCGACTTTCAGAGTGGTCGAACCAGCACGGAAAGACTCCGGAATATCCTTTAAATCCATATTTACATTAATTCCGATCCCGAGAACGACATAATCCACCCTATCCACTTCAGCTTTTGCTTCGGTAAGGATCCCACAGACTTTCTTCCCATTGATACGGACATCGTTTGGCCACTTGATGCGGGCATCAAGCCCCATATCGCGAATTACATTTGCAACTGCAAGCCCGGCAACAAGGGTCAGCCTTGAGGCGTGCCTGAGAGGAATCCCGGGCTTCAGGATCACAGACATCCATATTCCGCCGTGGGGTGAGACCCATTCCCTGCCCATGCGGCCCCTTCCTCCCTTCTGTATCTCAGCGATAACAAGAGATCCTTCTTCCTCGGAAGCTGCAATTTCTTTAGCAATACTATTAGTGGAGCTAACTTCCTCGAAATAATGAATCTTCTGTCCCAGAAGAGTTGTTTTGAGCCCCATCTGGATCTCATCAGGGTACAGGAGTTGAGGCACTGATTTCAGAACATAACCCCTCTTCGGGGCCGATTCTATTTCATATCCGTCAGCCTGGAGGGATTTGATGTATTTCCATACCATCGTCCTGGAAATTCCAAGCTTGGCCCCCAGTTCCTCTCCGGAAACGGGGGTTTTCTGTGCATCTTTAAGTGCCTTAATAATTCGAGATCGTTTATCTCCCATCCGCGCACCCCATACAAATGTATACGTTCCACCGTATATATTGTCTTAGTCCAAACATATGTTTCATATTAAACAGACCGGAATTTCTCTTTACGGTTTTCCGGAGAGTAAACGAGTCAACGCTGTGTTTTCTGGGCCATATTAACATAGGCATGTACAGCAGCCGTGATCGCTGCGACCTTTTTATCCTTTGCCTCCAGAGCCGAAGCCAGAGTAGCCCCTTTTTCACTATCAGCCTTAACGACCTCTTCCACAGCTTCAAGGATATTCTGCTCTTCGATAAAACCGGTTGTCATATCACCTCTGCGAAATGCCGGATTCCTCATGACAGCTTTATGGAAAGGAATGTTGGTTTTTACTCCCACGACAACGTATTCGTAAAGAGCCCTTTCCATCCTGGCAATGGCATCTTCTCTTTTTCTTGACCAGACGCAGAGCTTGGAAATCATGGAGTCGTAATAAGGGGAGATTGTATACCCCGTGTGCACACCGCTATCTACCCTTACCCCAGGGCCTCCGGCAGAACGGTATCTCCGGATCTTTCCTGGAGACGGGGCAAAGTCGTTTAAGGGGTCTTCAGCATTTATCCTGCATTCGATTGCATGGCCGTCAATAACGATATCTTCCTGCTCAAGCTCGAGCTTTTCACCCCAGGCAATCTTGAGCTGTTCCCTCACAATGTCGACCCCTGTGACCATTTCGGTGATTCCATGTTCCACCTGCAGGCGGGTATTGACTTCAAGGAAATAGAAGTTCCCTTTAGAGTAAAGGAACTCGACAGTGCCTGCGTTTACGTAACCAATCGCTTTTGCGACCTTCACGGCAGCCCCCCCCATCTGCGCCCTGAGTTCGGGAGTCATGATAGGGGAAGGAGCCTCTTCAATCAGCTTCTGGTGCCTTCTCTGGATGGAACATTCCCTGTCCGAAAGATAAATCGTATTACCATAAGAGTCGGCAAGAATCTGTATCTCTATGTGCCTGGGCTCTTCTACGTACTTTTCAATAAATACCGACGAATCCCCGAAAGCCGAACCTGCCATCTTCTGCGTGGAATTCAGGGCTGTGGCAAACTCATCCCTGGAATGAACGACTTTCATCCCTATTCCGCCGCCTCCTGCAGACGCCTTGATAAGGACGGGATAACCGATCTTTTCAGCCATCTCAAGGGCTTCGTTAACGTCCTCAACTGCATCTTTTGTTCCCGGAACTACAGGGACCCCGGCTTTCATCATCAGATTTCTTGCCCTTATTTTGCTCCCCATTTCGGCAATCACATGGCTCGGAGGACCTATGAAGATAATACCCTCTTCTTCACAGCGTTTTGCAAAGACAGGGTTTTCAGAAAGAAAACCGTAGCCAGGATGGATTGCATTGGCTCCGGTATTTTTTGCAACTGCGATGATGGCTTCCATGTTCAGGTAACTCTGGCTGGCAGGGGCAGGACCTATCAGATAGGCCTCATCGGCATACTTGGCAAAGAGGGCATTTTTGTCAGCCTCCGAACAGACAGCTACAGTGGAAATACCGAGCTCCCGGCAGGCACGCATGACTCTGATGGCTATTTCACCACGGTTTGCAACGAGTACTTTTTTGAACATAATACATTCCACCTTGCTCAATTCACTCGATTGACAGTATTATGTTACCGGGAGTAACCGTATCTCCTTCGGAAACAAAAATTTCCTTAACGGTTCCCGAATGTGGAGCATGGACAGCATTTTCCATCTTCATGGCTTCGATGACAGCAACCACATCTCCTTCCTTCACGGCATCTTCGACCTTGACCTTTATGGAAAGCACCATACCCTGCATTGAGCAGGTAACTCCGCCTTTAATGGATTCGGGCTTTTTAGGGGACGCCTCAGAGATGGAAACCCCGCCAAGAGGCTCGATCTTGACCTCGAAAACCTCATCATCTACCTCAACTCTGAAATGAGTAGGCATTGTGTACTCCTGAGGAGCTGCAGGGGCAGGAGTAATAACTGCCAGGGATTCTTCTTCCATTTCCCCTTTAAGGAACTTCGGAGCAATTGCCGGGTAAAGGATGTATGTAAGGATGTCTTCTTCGGATTTTGCAATGCCCATTTCCTCAGCTTCTTTTTTCCTCTTCTCATACTCAGGCTTGAGAAGATCTGCAGGGCGACAATGGATCGGCTCTTCGTCGCCTATAATCTTTCCGATAATCTCAGGGCTGATTGGGGCAGGAGAGCGCCCGTAGAGCCCGCGCACATAATCCTTTACCTCTTTTGGAATGACCTTGTAACGTTCTCCCATGAGCACATTAAGCACAGCCTGCGTGCCTACGATCTGGCTTGTAGGAGTTACAAGAGGAGGATACCCGAGCTCTTTTCGGACTCTTGGCATCTCTTCAAGCACAGCTGCATACTTGTCAAGGGCATTCTGCTCTTTTAACTGGGAAACCAGGTTAGAGAGCATGCCTCCGGGAATTTGGTAGATAAGGACATTGGTGTCGATTTGTTCGGAAATTGGGTCAAGAATCCCACGGTACTTGTCCTTCAGGTCCTTGAAATACCTGACAACCTCTTCAAAGGCTCCGAGGTCAAGACCTGTATCATAGGGAGTTCCCTTAAGAGCTGCAACAACGGTCTCGGTAGGAGGCTGGGATGTCCCCCAGGCCAGAGGAGAGAGTGCGGTATCCAGAACATCCACCCCAACAGTACAGGCTGCCATATAGCTCATCGGAGCCATTCCCGAAGTGCAGTGGCAGTGTAGAGAAATGGGAATTGAGATCTCTTTTTTCATGGCACTGATTATACTGGTAGCCTCATGGGGAGAGAGAAGCCCTGCCATATCCTTGATGCAGAGGGAGTCACATTCCAGCTCTTCAAGCTGTTTTGCAAGCTCCACATACTTTTCTACTGTATGTACAGGGCTTATGGTGTAGCAGACCGTACCCTGTACATGGGCCCCCAGGCCTTTTGCCACTTTAACAGAAAGTTCCATGTTCCGGACATCATTGACCGCGTCAAAAACCCGAAAAATGTCAATGCCGTTATCATAGGCTTTGGTGACGAACTTTTCAACAACGTCGTCCGAATAGTGCCTGTACCCTACAAGGTTCTGGCCGCGGAGCAGCATCTGAGCATCTGTGTTGACCATCTTTTTCTTGAGGTCCCTGAGGCGCTGCCAGGGATCTTCATTAAGGTAGCGAATACAGGTGTCGAAGGTGGCACCTCCCCACATCTCAAGGGAATGATACCCAATCTGGTCCAGTTGTTCAACCACTTCGAGCATGTCCCTTGTCCGCATCCTGGTTGCCAGGAGGGACTGGTGTGCATCCCGGAGGACGGTTTCAGTAATTTTTACACGCATGGATGAGCCTCTTAAATCGAATCAAAAAAACAGAATTTATTGAGATATACTCATCCGTGACTTTTCCAGAGAGATTGAGCTGGAATTTCCTGAGTATAAATAGGAGCTTGTTTTTTGATTCGGTTCGGTCAAAGAATATTAATATTCTGATCGTTGATTGAAGTAGCCTGCAATTTGCCTGGAGAGGGGTTAATTCGGTACATTATAACCGAATATTAACCGAATGTCCGGTACCGCATTAATTTAGCAGGAAAAAATTAATAGTAAAGATATACCCGCAAAACTCAACACGTCTTGCGTTGAGAAGAATATTTTTAATAATACCATTGTTAACAAGTAAATACTTTTCGCTGCCGTTAACATTAGAGAACACTCTTCTCAAAAAGAAGCACCCGGATCAGAAAAATATGGTGATGAAAAATGGTAACAACAGTAACTAATATAATCATCTGATAGTATCAATTAATATATTCCTATAAAAGCTGGAGATTGACTAAAATGGCATTAGTGACTAGAACCGAGCAAATACAATTTAAATCCGAAACAATCTCAGGTCTAGCTCACGCATCCAAAAACCTGTTTAATAGTGCAAACTACATAATACGACAAAGATTCTTTGAAAATGATAAGCTTTACCAGGAAACTGGTGAAAAAGGTGAAGGTATCTGGTATAAACAGCTTTACTCAATGCTAAAAAACACAGAACAATACAGAGCATTGCCAGCACAGACTGCTCAACAGGTGCTTAAACTACTGGATAATAGCTGGAAATCATTCTTCAAAGCATTAAAAGTATACGCAAAATCCCCTGAATTATTTCTGGGACGACCTAAACCGCCCAAATACAAACACAAAGATGGAGAACACATCCTGGTATTCACAAACCAGCAGTGTAAAATCGTAGATGGATTACTCAAATTCCCAAAAGCTGCAAATCTTGAGCTTAAAACAAGACTTGTAGACGTGGACTTGAGAGAAGTACGGGTAATCCCAAATGCAAATAAGTATACGTGTGAGATTGTATACAACAAAATCGTTTCTGAGAATGAAATTAACTCAAGTCGAGTTTTAGGAATTGATCCTGGCGTTTGCAATATTGCAACTATCGCAAATAACTTTGGTGCAAAACCAATTGTTGTTAAGGGTAATACTGCAAACAACATTAATCAGTTTTATAACATGGAAAAGGCCAGGATTCAACATGTATACAATCTGGCTAAAATTAAATGGGGTAGCAAATTAGCAAAACTCGACTTCAAACGAAATAACATGATAAAGGATTATTTCCACAAACTTAGTCGTAGAATCGTTAACTACGCTATCCAGAACGATGTCAAATCAATCATAATTGGCAAAAACGAAAACTGGAAGCAAGAAATTAACATGGGACGAAAAACCAACCAGAAATTTGTTCAGCTTCCCCTGGCCAGGTTAATTGAGATGATCCAGTACAAAGCTCAGGAAGTCAACATAGAAGTTGTTCTTCAAGAAGAGAGCCATACATCAAAATGTAGTTTCCTTGATAACGAACCTGTAGAACACAGAGCTAAATATGTCGGCAGACGAATCAAACGGGGTTTATTCAAATCTGCAACTGGGATAATCATCAACGCCGACGTCAATGGAGCTCTGAATATAATCAGGAAAGCAACTCCAAAAGCATTTGCAGACGGAGTGGAGGGTGTAGGGTTACACCCAAAGAGATGTTTGATAACATCTTTTGAAGATATTTGATCACATTTTGATCATTTTTGATAACCTGATAATACAATAATAGGAAGCTTCTTAATCTGATGGAAAAAAGAAAGAAAAAGAGTAAAACAAAAGAAAGCTCATTGTCCGGAAAAGACACTTTTTTGCTTTCGGCCAACAAAGAGCCACTGGTCATAGGTGCCTTCTGAATCCGTGTTATCCACAATTTCTCCCTCGGCCCCTGCCTTAAGGAGAGTGTCGGCGAGAATTTCAATTTCGGGTTTGCTGCTTACGGTAAAGAGCAGGACAGCCCCATCAGCTGCAACCGAGACCGCCTCTCTCATAATGCCGGTCCAGAGCTCCTTGTTAAATTCATAGACAAGCCCCAGCATAAAGCCCATTACGGCATCAAAACTGCCGGGATCAAAGTATTTTGAAATAGCTGTTGCATCCATTACCACAGCCCTTTGGGGGTTCAACACCTGCTGCTCAAGCCCCTGACAGACAGTACACTTATTGATTTCTATTGCCAGAGGGTCCAGCCCTAGCCTGTAGAGTGCAAGCGTTGACATCCCGTTTCCACAGCAAACCTCAAGGAGCCTGCCTTCAGGGTAATAGCCTTTTTTTCGGAGAAGCTCAAAAATTTCTGTGACCCTCTTTACACGATTTTCCGAAAAAACATTTTTGTAGGACTCAGGTTTCACAGAGCAGCCCGGACAGAAGTTCCGGCTAACAAGCATAAGGGAGTAATATTCATTTATTGCGTTCCGCCAGGTTTCGGAAGGGAGCTCAATATCCTTTTCAGGAGGGTTGAGGGCAAGAATGGAGTCTGCAAGGGCTTCAAATCTGGCTTTAAAGGAAGCTGACGCAATGGCTCCGGTAAATACTGACCAGAAATCTATGGGAACGTTTTCATCTGCAGAATTGAAAAACAGCAATCCTAACGTGTGTTCCCCCTCCCTGACCCTTATAAGCCGAATGCTTCCCGTGCCCGGAAAATTTTGAACTCCATCAAGATACTTGAGCGTACGCTCAGGAGTCCTCTGAGTAGTATAATTTTCTTCTACAAGGTAGAGCTCTTCATCGATGCCAAGGAGTTCCTGTAATAGCATGTTTGACTAGATTCTAATAATATAATATCAAGATTTCGAAAAAGAGATTCAGAATAATTTAAAATAAGAAAAGATGTAAATGGGCTTTACAAAGTAAATAAAGGGGAAAAAGAGCATTAAAGGCTAAATAAGAAGTGAAGAAAACTCCGATATAAGCAAAGGTATTTATAGAATCTGATTACAAAATCAGAGATTAGAAGGAATTTATACTAATAAAAAGAATCTTGGAGAATATATATGGCAAAAGTGATACCGTTCGCACCAATTGAGCGTTTAGTAAGGACAGCAGGTGCTCACAGAGTGAGCGAAAGTGCAGGAATGGCACTTACGGAAATCCTGGAAGAATATGGCCTTCAGATTTCAAAAGAAGCCATAAAACTTGCAGAACACGCTGGCAGAAAAACCGTAAAAGCTGAAGATATAAAACTGGCAAAAGAAATGCTTTAAACAAAAAGAGATCTGCCTGAAAAGCAAATGCAGATTCCAAGGGCATAAGTACGCAGCCTTTAACCCATTTAGAATCAGCTTAAATGGGCAATGAGAGAAAAATAGTGTAAGAAACTGGTTATCGAAACTGGTTATAAGAAACTGGATTTCCAGCTTTCTGAAATACCAGTTCAATAATAAGAACCCTGCAGTAATGGGTAAAAATAACTAAAAAAGACAAAATGCTGAAAAACAGCATTTTTCCTATTTTTACCGTATCCTGATTATGCTGTTGCGGCTTCAAGCTCAACTATAGTGAGAGATTCCACAGGGCAGATCTTTGAGCAGGCTCCGCAGCGGATGCAGACTTCGTCACTGATAATTGCCATCCCATCGATGATCCGGATTGCAAGTTCAGCAGTCTCAGGATCAAAATCATCCTTTTTCATTAGTTTTGCGTTCACAGGGCAAACGGAATAACAGATGCCGCACCCAATACACTTTTCGGACTGAACTATTTTTTTGTTTTTCTTATCTGCCTTTGCCATTAAAAATCACCTCAAAAATTCTAGATAATTGCCAGACAACGGGAATAGACCGCGTAAGAAACTGTAGAAACAGGACTGGCTGCAAATATAAAGAGAAATTTATATTTGTTCTGTATATGATATATTTGATATTTTTAAGGTATATGAAGATTTCGAAGAGCCTGACCTCAGGTCAAACTCCGAAAATAAGGTCAACCAGGCCCATGCCCGTCATTGTGACTACAGTTACAATGACTCCTGCTATCATTACCCCTGCAACGATTGCTGGCAGTGAATGCTTGAACTTGATCCCGAATACAAATGCAGCTGCACAGCCTGTCCAGGCACCGGTAACTGGCAGAGGCACGGCAACGAAGAGGGTCAGGGCAAGAAGTCCATATTTTTCAAAGTTTTTTGTGTGGTTGCGCCGGGTCCTTGAAAAGAGCCACGTGAAAAAGACATCGAAGATATGGTAGCGCCTCAGGTACCCGGAGACTGGCTCAAGGAAAAGCAAAAGGGGAACCACAGGAATAATGTTTCCAAGCACCGAAAGGAAATAAGCCTCAAAAGGTCCCATTCCATAGATGCCCATGGCTACAGGGATTGCACCCCTCAGTTCAGAGATCGGAAGAGCCCCTATAACCATTACTGCAAGCCAGTGGGGCACAGACCCCAGCATTTCTACCAATAAATTTTCAACAGACATGATGATCAGGAGTGATAACTATAATCTTTTGAGAGAAAAAGGCTCGCTTCATTAAGGCCTTTTTCATCTGCCTTTCAGAGATCCGGATGTAGAGCATGCGGCAAAACCTGTTTGTAAGGAATTATGAAGCCTCAGTCTTCTCTTGAAAGAGCGAAATGTGCAAGTAAGGCTTCCAGCTGGATTTTTTCGCTGGCTCCTTCAGTTAGCCTGAAATCGGTCTCTCCGATGACATCCACAAGGGCGACAATATCCCTTTCCGAAAGCCCGAGATCCAGAACCATAAGGTTATCCATTTCAGAAACCACCCTGTAGATCTGGCCCACAATATCCTCTCCGGAAAGCCCTTCTTCATAGAGTAACCTGTTAAGCTCTTTTCTGGCAATCCTGAAGTTTCCGCGCAGGGCGGTCTCGATCAGGTTCTTAATCTCGTCAGGGTTTGCGGTTGCAGTAGTCCTGTAAATGGTTTCCCGGGAAATGGAGTTTTCCGTATCAATAAAGGCAGCAGCTTGAAGAGAATTGACAGCTTTTCGCATATCTCCCTGAGCTACATAAATCAGAGCTTCATACCCGCCTTCGGTAATGGACAAACCCTGGTCTTTAGCAATGTATTCAAGCCGTTCTTTAATGGCTTCATCGGAAAGCCGCCTGAACCTGTAAACTGCACACCTGGACTGAATAGGCTCAATGATTTTGGAGGAATAATTACATGAGAGGATAAAACGGCAATTGCTGCTGAATTTTTCCATGGTCCTGCGGAGTGCAGACTGCGCATCCGAGGTGAGGGCATCGGCTTCATCAAGGAAAATGATCTTGAACGAAGCTCCGCCTATAGGGGCGGTTTTTGCAAAGTTTTTAATCTTATTTCTAACTACATCAATGCCCCTTTCATCGGAAGCATTGAGTTCGGTAAAATTTTCTCGCCATAAATCTTCCCCGAAAAGCTCCCTTGCAATTGAAACTGCAGAAGCTGTTTTCCCGACACCCGGAGGCCCGGAAAAGAGGAGGTGGGGAAGGTTTTTAGTTGCCACATAAGACATCAGGCGCTCGATTGTTTCCTTCTGCCCTGCTACCTGATTCAGCCTGACTGGCCTGTATTTTTCAATCCAGATCTCGTCTTTAATCTTAGAGTCCTCCATTAATATTTGCACCTTAATTAGAGAAGATAATATTTAAACTTTCGAATGTTTGCGATATATAAGGCATGCCGACCGCATTTCGAAACAGGGGAACCCTGAGAAGTCAAACCCCGGGACCGGAGATAAATAAGAAGGGAAGCATAAAAAGAGCTCAGGATTTAGAACAAAAAGCCCTGAATATAAAAGAAACAAAAGAAAAAGAAACAAAAGAAAAAGAAACAAAAGAAAACGAAACTGGAAGAAATATGTTAAATTGATAATGAGGTGAGAGAAACGAAAGTAAAAGTATTGATATCAATTTTACTTGCATTTGCCCTGGTAATCTTCGGAGCCGGATGTGCATCGGATTCCGGAAAAGAAAACGTCACCGCAGAAGAAGAAGGAGCCGAAGCAGGAATTGAGGCAGGGACCGCCGGAGAAGGAACTGGAGGAGAGGTTGAAACCGAGATCGAAACCGGAAATGTCGGAGATGCTGAATTCAACTCCTTGATGCAGAAAGCAAATTCAAATTATGTTAAAGCTCTGGTTTCAACCAGCAAAAAGGACTATAACGCATCCTCAGCTGCTCTTTCCGGGCTTGTCGAAGACCTTACCGCAGTAAGTGAAGGCTATACGGAAAACCCACCTGCGATTTATGCAGCTGATGAAAAATGGCCTGAAACCGTTGATGGAGCCCTGGCAATTTCAGTAGATTCACAGGAAAAATTGCTGGAAAATAACATCGATGCTTCACACACAGCCCTCGAACCCATGCGAGACCTTTTCCTCGAACTGCACAGGAGAAACGGGGTCGACCTGGTAGGAGACCGCATGACAGACTTCCACACCCTGATGGAAATTGCAATTGAGGACGCAGATAAAAACGATACTGCTGCAGTTGTGGCTCTCATTCCCGAACTTGAAGCAAAGTGGGAAGGCGTAAGTAATGCCGAACCTCCAGAAAGTGCGGACGAAAACTACGAAGCCAGCCTGCAGGCTGTAGAGCTAAAAATCACAGAACTTGGAAACGCCGCAAGCCTTAAAGATGAGGAGAAAACCAGAAAGGTGGCAGAAGAGCTAAGGCAGGCATTTGCACAGGTGTTTGCGAAATATGGGGTAGTGATTGCGTAAAAAACCCCAGCATTCACTTTTTTCAGTTTCGTTTCCTTTTTTCTCCATTTTATTCCCATTTTCCGCTCTGTTCCGTTAGAGCATATAACTGAACCAAACAACTGAAACAAAGTCATTGGACTATACCTGAGTCTTGGAAGTACACTCCAGTGCCGATCAAGTATATATGAATTACCTTGCATAAACTATTCTGGAAATTAAGCTTTTTTGGTGTGAAGAGGAATAGGAAAATGAACGAACTAACCGAATCTCTCAAAGAGATGGCTCTGACTCTTGGAGCCTTCAAAGTGGGAATAGTAACCACGGAAACCCTTGCAGGCGGCCCCCCTTCTGCCGACCTGACCTATGTGCTGCCTGAAGCAAAATCGGCAATCTGTTTTGCCCTGGCTTTTGACCAGAGTCTTATCGACCCGTACTTTAAAAAAGAGGACCATGAATCCCTTGAAACTAATAAAGTGCGAACCACCACCCTTGCCAACGGGATCGCCCTTGAAATGACAGGGTTCCTGCAGCAGATGGGGTACAAAGCTGTCCCTCAGGGAGCAAATTTCGTTTACCGGATGGATACTGAAAACTGGCAACTGGACATGCACCCACCTATATCCCACAGGTATCTGGCGGTCCGCTCCGGGATAGGGTATTTGGGATACTCAGGAAATATTATCACAGAGGAATACGGATCAGCGATTGTCCTAGCCTCGGTCGTTACTGACGCGGAATTAGTTCCGACAGACCCCCTGCCAGAGGAAGAAAACTACTGTGACGAATGCAAGCTCTGCCTTTCAGTCTGTTCCTCCGGATACGTGGACCCGGTTGAGAAAGTCACTGTAACCCTTGGAGGAAAGGAGTTTAGTTACGGGAAGCGAAGAAGCAATAGCCGCTGTTTCCTTGTCTGCGGGGGACTTACAGGTCTGAACGCCTCCGGAAAGTGGTCCACCTGGTCTCCTGCGCGCTTTAAAATCCCTGCAAAGGATGAAGAGTTCATTGCTGCTCTGCCCGGTACCATAGAAGCTTACCGCGAAAGGCCGAAGATAAAGGGTGGGTTTTTTATTTGCCTGATTCCAGGAAATAGAATGGAATATACTTGTTCCAACTGCCATTTCGTCTGCCACCCGAATAAGGAAGTAAGAAAAGCAAGGTACAGAATGCTCATAGAGAGCGGTGTGGTCATACAGGAACCCGATGGGACCCGCAGGGCAGTCTCTCCCGAAGAAGCAAAAGAATATCTTGAAGCCATGCCTCCGGAGAGAAGAAAACTGTACGAATCGGTTTCAGAGGAATAACTTAGCGGAAAGTTGAGAATGTATTTTTTGTGCAAAACGACTGTTATTAAATTAGAGATAAGAGGACAGAGGAATTCATTGGAGATAAGAGGGATTTAATTGTCCGATAATTGACACATTGTGTGGGGAAATTTTCCTGGTGGAATAAAAAACTAAAAAATTCAGGACTGAAACAAGAAAACAGTCAAAAAAGAAAAGGTTGAATTGCTCTTTTGGGGGAGCAATTCGGTTTTTCAGGTAAATCTGTTTGTTTACTCGCCATAGGCAAAATCGTAGGCAATCTTTCCTATGATGGGGATTTTGAACTTTGAGCCCCTGAAGGCCATGTACATCGGGATTACGATGAGAAGCAGTCCAGGCATTCCAACGCCATCTGCAATGATCCAGCCGATCGTTGGGATCCATGCCACCAGGAAGATGAAGAGAGCAAACGGCATGAAGAGCAGGATCGACTGCATAGCGTGGAAGCGGACAAACTTGTTCTTGCGCTCAAGGAGCAGGAAGAACAGGCCTGAGAGCCAGCCTACAGGATAACAAAGAGCTGCCACGATATTTTCAGGCAAGCCAAGGAAAGTTTTGTACGGCATAGTTTTCACCTCTTTAGTCTTTAAAGGCTGTCAGAAAAAAAGAGCCCGGATTACCGGAGCTCGATTGACTTCTGCGGGCAGATTTCGACACAGGCCCCGCATCCGGTACACTTTTCCTGGTCGATTTCAGCCAGGAAGTCGGTGACCTTTATAGCTTCTGCGGGACATGCTTTTTCACATTTCTTACAGCCGATACAGCCGACTTCACAGACCGCCTTAACGTCCTTACCCTTGTCATGAGAGCGGCAGAGCACATGAACTTTCTCTGAGTCCCTGGCAAAGGTGAGTATACCGTTAGGGCAGGCTGCAATGCAGTTCCCACAGCTTGTACAGAGGTTCTTGTTCACAACCGGGAAGCCGTCTTCTCCCATGGAGAGGGCATCAAACTGGCAGGCTTTGACACAGGTCCCAAGGCCAATACAACCGTAGGTACAACCTTTCGTGGAATCGCAGAGCATGAGGGCAGCTTTGCAGCTTTCCACTCCATGATAGTCATAAAGGGTCGTACAATGAGCCTGTCCACCCTGACAGCGGACAAAGGGAAAAGCTTTTTCGGACTCTGAAATTTCCTGTCCCATAACTACGCCGATCTGTTTTGCAACGTCATATCCTCCAACAGGGCAACTGTTGATGGGTGCGCCACTTAAGACAATAGCTTCAGCACAGGAAGCACATCCGGCAAATCCGCATCCACCACAGTTGGCTCCCGGGAGAAGGGAAGCAACCTCATCGACCAGAGGGTTGGTTTCCACTTTAAAGACCTTGGAGGCAAATACCAGCATTGCGCCTACAGCAATACAAAGTCCCACAAGTACCGAAACGGTATTTATGAGGACTGTTGTAAGGTCACTCATAGTGGAATCACCTTGAAGTAGTTAGCAAAGGACATTGACATGATCAGTGCAATGAAGAACGCGTATGTGACCCCTCTACCAACTGCTTTTGGGACATAGAGCACGTTACTCCTCTCACGTATGGAAGCCATAATGAGCATTGCAACAGTATATCCTACCCCTGCAGCAATCCCGAAAACAATACTCTGGATGAAGGTGTATTCGTTCATCACATTAAGCAGCACAGCGCCGAGCACTGCACAGTTCGTAGAGATCAGAGGCAGGTAAATACCAAGTGACCTGTACAGTGGTGGCATAAACTTCCGGACAATAAACTCTACCAGCTGCACAAGCGCTGCAATCACTATTATGAATGCAATAGTGTTCAGGTACTCAAGCCTCAAGGGTAACAGAATGAACGTGTACAGAAGGTAGGACACGAAAGCTGACAGCGTTATAACGAAGATAACTGCCCCTGACATCCCGGATGCACTTTTTACGTCCTTTGTGACACCCACGAAGGAACAGAGCCCCAGGAACTGGACCACCAGGAAGTTCTTCAGGAACACGCCATCCATAAAGATTGCAAATAAAGATGCGTCTGCCATTTTAACCACCTTTCATAGCCTTTAAAATCTTGCGGTAATTGACTATAGTCATCAGAACCGCAATGGTAAGGAAAGCTCCCGATGACAGAGTCATAACACCTATGGGGTTGTACCCCAGCATGGAGACAAAGTCAACTAACTGAACTCCAAAGAGCTTGATCCCGCCTGTACCCAGCAGCTCCCTGATACCTCCAAGAAGCATTAGTACTAGCAGGAACCCTGTGCCTATACCGAATGCATCAACTATCGAGTAAAAGACTCCATTCTTCAAGGCATAGGCTTCAGCACGTCCGATCACAATACAGTTCACCACGATCAGGGGAATGTATACACCTAAAGCTGCGTATATATCAGGTGTAAACGCTTCCATTCCCATATCCACTATCGAAACGAAAGTCGCTATGACAATTAGTTCTATTGGAATTCTCACTGAATCAGGAATTTCTTTTCTAAGTAATGATACCAGCATATTTGAACCGACCAGGACGAATAAGGTCCCCGCAGCCATACCAATCCCGTTTTCAACGGAAGTGGTGACAGCCAGCGTAGGGCAGAGCCCTAACACGAGGCCAAATGTGGGGTTGTCCTTGGTAATTCCTCGCATAAATTCACTTGCTACACTCCTATTATCACCCATATGAATCACCCTTCCTTAGCTCTCACACCATCGATACCAATGTGTAGAGCATTCACCACCGTTGTAGAGGAAATGGTCGCACCGGAAATGGCATCAACTTTTCCACCAGCACTGGACAGGCTCAGATCTGCAACAGGCAGGTTTAAGAATTGGGACTTAAACCCAGGCTCAATAATTTTTGCTCCAAGCCCCGGAGTTTCGGCGTGGGACATAACTTCCATTCCTGTTATGGTGCTGAAGTCCGAGCTTACTCCACCGAGAACCTCAACAAGGCCCTGTGCACCGGGTTGAGTATTCCGGAAGGCATAACCTACGATATTTCCGGAAGAGTCGACTCCACGGAAATACAGAACCACAGGATTTCCGTCAGCATCTACCTTATCTCCGGTCACCGGCTCGAAATCTGCAGCTTGAGGCAGAACCGCTTTTAATGCCTGTTTCTGCTGTTCCTCCTGCAGCACTTTCAACTGCACCTGGGTAGGGACAAAGGTCGCTGCCAGAAGTATAGCCGCAAGCGCTGAAAGTACAATCATTTTTATGATAATGTTTGCCGGGGTATTTTTCACGCTTCAACACCTCCAAAAGGCTTTGGAACGGTAGAGCGTTCGATCATCGGAGCTATGGCGTTTGCAAGCAGCAGTCCATAGAAGGTCCCCTCAATATAATTTCCAGTGAAATACCCGTAAATTACTGTAAGGAGCCCACAAGCAATCCCGTAAACAAGTCTTCCATTCTTAGTTATTGGAGAGGTGGAGGTTTCCGTTGCAATGAAAAACACTCCAAGCAGGAAAGACCCTGTAAAGACGTAAGAAAGGGGATCTCCGAGTAAAACGACAAGCACCATAGTTGTCAGTAAATACATGAGAGGAATTCTCCACTCAATGTACCTTCTGGCAATGAGGTACAGCACACCGATCATAGCTATGGGGGATGCATCTGCTATGAACCCGGCTCCGGTCTCGAGGATAAGGTCTGAGAGAGAACCAAGCTGGGGAACTGAGGTCGGAACCATCAGTGAAGCCCAGGAAAGCTTCAAAAAGACCCAGGTAGCCAGTGCGGGGTGGAACATATAAGAGCCGAGCCCCCCAAAAGCATGCTTTACAACCCCTATCCCGAAGACTGCTCCGATAAAGGGCAGCCAGAAGGGGACTGAGGGTGGGACCATCAGTGCGATCAGCAGTCCCATATAGGCTGCATTTCCGTCACCGATTGTGACTTTCTGTTTGAAAGCCTTTTGGATTGCCAGTTCGATAAAAACTGCACCCAGCACTCCGGCAACAAGATTACCGAGAGCAGGGAATCCAAATAAGTAAATCGAAGCTAAACATAACGGGAGAAGAACAATGAATCTGCTCCACATTAATTTCTTAATCGATACACCTTCCTTTATATGAGGAGGTGGGGATACCATAAAGGCCATTTATTTAGTCGCCTCCCCCATAGCTTCAGCGGCATATATGTTGTGGATCTGAAGTTTTGAGTATTTGATCAATTGCACAAGATGTCTCTTTGAGGGACAGACTACCGCACATGCCCCGCACTCAATGCAGTTCATAGCGTACAGCTGCCCACATTCCTCGTAATTTCCTATGTCCGAATAGGATGCAATCCTGGTCGGGAGCAGGTTCATAGGACAGACGTCAACACAGCGGGCGCAGTGGATACAGGCAGTCGTATCATCCTGCAGGACTTCTGCTTTGGTCTGGACAACAATTCCAGTGGTGTTCTTAACCACCGGCGCCTCATCCGTATAAATGGCTACTCCAACCCTGGATCCGTTAACAATAACCTTTCCAGGTTCACCCTTGTAACCTCCGCAGGCATCAATTACGTCCTTTATAGGAGTTCCGAACCTGACAAATACGGTCCCGGGCTTGTTGACAGCTCCTGTAACCGTTACTGCGTTTTCAAGGTAAGGCTTACCTTCATAAATGGCATCGTATACTGCTTTGGCAGATTTTACTCCGCATACTACCACATGCACATCTGAGGGTTCGCGTCCCAGGGAGATCTTCCTGCCCATCACATCAGCTGAGAGCAGGTTCATCATCGTTGGGGTATAGGTTATTTTGCCTGCTGCAACCACGATGATCCGGTCATCAAGATCTTCAAGGTAGTAATCAGCATGCCTCTTCCCGATGATCGGGGCAATAGTGAGGGGTTTTCCATCAACTACAGCACCTTTGAAGGCTTTTATGGACTCCTTGTCATCTGCCCGGACAACAATTACTCCCCTCGATATCCCACTTGCGTCAAGCATAAGACTGAACCCTTTGAGGACCTTGTCAAGGGAATTCAGGTAAGCACGGGTAATCAGGGGGAAGGTTGCATTCATGAGCAGAGTATCGATCCTCTTTCCAGGCTTCAGGGCAAGGTATGTGGGCTTTTCGTAATACTCAACAATTCCCGCTTCCTTGATTATCTGAATTAACCTTGACGGAGATGCATTCTTTTCAGGAACGAACTCAACCGATTGTGTACACTCTGAAGGTGTGAGCACAACACTGAGGATTCTCTTTCCGGTGGGATTTGGCATCAACCCAATTGATTCCACGGTCCCACAGAAGGGGGAATGGACATAAGCGAGGTCACTGCCCTCGCATTCCCCCAGCTTCTGGCCGACGAGAACCTCTTCACCTTTCTTTACCAGAGGAGCACAAGCAATTCCGTCGTGCTGCCTCATGGGTATAATCACCTTTTCAGGCAGTTTATCAAGTCTACTAACGTCACTCAAGGTTTGCTGCCTCCTTACAGTGCAGGTTTCGTTTCAACCTCTACAGGTTTCGGCCTGGGATAGGTAACAGCGATGCTTTTTGCGGCTGCTGAGTCTCCTCCCGGATCCTCTACATAACCTATAGATGTCCAGTCAATAACGGCTTTGCTTCCATGGCAGTCCCTGCAGGTCAGAGGAGAAGAAATTCCCACATCTTTGCTGACAATGCTATGAGCGACCTGATAATAAAGTTCCACTGTCCTCAGGACCGCATTCGGATAATCGGGCTTTCCGTCTCCGTTGGCATCGTAAGCCTGCATTTCGTTCACTGTTACTTCACCATCACCGTTGGAATCCGCTGCCTTCACATACTGTTCAGGGATCGGGTCTCCAGTGGAGATGCTTGTGTCCGGATTTGCAAGCACTTCAGAGTCAGTACCTGCGTCCCACCAGGTTCCAGTAATATTGTTGAACGGGGTAAGCATTACACCTGTGTCATTCCTTGTATCCACGCTTGGCAGGACATCGCCGAAGGTTCCGTTGTACCAGGCAAGGGCAGGCTGGAAGTCTGCTTCCCGGTAAACATCTTCACGTTCTCCATTCTGCCAGCTGAAAGATTCAAGTGGCTTGCCGCCCGGTAGGTCTCCTCCCGGAAGCTCAGGGATGTGACAGGCTTCACAGGCAAGGAATTCCATGTGAGAGTCAGCAAATGGACCGTGAGAGATACCTGCATGGCACGCAGCGTCATCACAACTGCGCATGGTATCATCGTAGTGGCTCTCCGGAAGGTCGGGGGAATCAGAAGTGTTTCCACGTCCTATCTGGTGATCCGAGGTTATGATGAAACCTTCAGTGTGGTGGCATTCCGTACATTCAACGCCATTTGCGGCATGAGCATCTGACTCTGCATAGGTTTCCTCACTGCCCCAGGCTACAGCCCTCGTTTCCACATCGGTGATGTGACATTTCTCGGCACAGGAAGATTCCATAGGAGCCCCATTTACATCATCGTGGAAAACGATCAGCAAGGGATAGGGGGTAAGCAGGTTAGCATTGTAGACAAAAAACTGTATAGGACTGGTTCTTGCAGCAAGGCTGGACTTTACCATGGCTGCACTGTTTGCATCATTGTATTCTCCCTTTTCAATTTTCTCGGCACGGGCTTCGAAATCGTAGAGACCATGCTGCTCATGGCACATCATACAGTCAACGCCAACACCATATTCTGCAAGCGGACCTCCACCAGGATGGTACTTCCCGAATTCTTTGACCCATTCCTCTTCTCCGGATGTTTCAATATCAAAATTTGTGAGGGGAGACCATCGATCCATATCTACCTGTACATGATAAGAATGATTGACATTTTCGTAGACATCGAAGTGACAGCCTCCGCAGACCGTATCGGACCATTCTCCCTTGGTCATGTAGTGGGATGCAATTTGATCATTCCCTGCATAGCCAAGAGAAGAATAGGCACCAGCAGCCACGAGAAGCAGCACAGCGACTCCCGACACCAACAGATTTAACCTATTCATAACGACCACATTCTCTTTTTTTGTTCACGTTGTTATGTTCATGCTTGGAAAGAAACAAAGTTCAAATTTCAACAACTTGAAGCTTATTATTGAGTAATGAATGAGATTGAAGGATATTTACGGCTGAATCGTACACATCCAGGGGATACACTGCCGCCCCTTCCAGACCTCCAGTGGCATCGTCTAGAGATCGAAAGAAAATCAATAAACGGAAAACTGAAGCGAGAAGGAACTGACATGAACGGCTAGCCTAGCTCTTTTTGGCATAATTGATTCCCCTGAAGGCTTTTTGATCACCGGCTTTTTCCTGTCCTTGCTTTAGATAGCCATTTTACTCCGAAAAACAAAGCTAAATTTCACTTCAACGAAAAATGTTTGCGTGAGGTAATACTTATTTCTTTCGAAATAAGTTTGAGGGAATTGACCCAAATTGTATAAAGTAATAAAAATATATACTTTATATATAGTAGGTTGTATATATTGGTCAAATATATAAAATATTTGAAATATAAGGAAAAACTTACACATTCTTAATATATATATTTTTCCAGAGAAAATATACATGATTATACATTAAAAATCCTGCAGAAGATCTCAACCAACCTGGCAAAAGAATCCGATTAAAACCTTCAAAGAAAAGGAATAAACCCCTTAAAAATAGTATAACATATAAAATATATTAAATTTAATAAACGTATAAGAGTAATTAACAATTAATTATTTATTAACCATTAATCATGAATCTAGCAGAAAATCAAAGTGAATAAATATAGAACGCTCCGCATAGAGCAAGGAATAAATGCAGCAACTAAAAAGATAAAGAAAAAAAGAATGAAAGAAATATCGGAAGAACATAAAAGGTCTTATATCAATAAAAAGAGGCAACAAAGAAAAACCAAAAAATAGAACATAAGAAGACAGAGTTAAAAAATAGATGAAAAAACATTGAAAATAAAAAAGTACTCAAAGAAGTGAATAAAAATCAAATTTCACCTTCAATTTCATTTTTACCCCGATCCAGTGAACTACCCATCACTGAAGTAACGGGCTTCCTGCTTCATACCTCAAACTACCGTTCATAAGTCCACAGGCTCTACCCTCTGTTCCAGAGGTGAAGAAAGATCAAATTGGTTCTGGTTTCCCTGGCTTGGTTATCGCTTAGGAATTCAGTACATAGTATAGGACAGAATAGTATTTAGAGGTTAGAAGATAGCGAAAATATGGGACGTTGACGGCATTCATCCCGCCACTAAAGTAACAGGCCTTCTGCCTTCGACTTTCGTAAAAGAAACATCTGGATCGAATAATAAAAATAACCCAAAATTAAAAAACAAGAAGGAAAAATTGATAGAGCATGGATTCAAAATACAAAATACTATTTTCGTTTTTACTGATTATATCTATATTAGTATCAGGCTGTGTACAGCCTGAGCCTGAAGAGGATAGAGAACTTCAGGAGTTTCAAGAAACAAGAAGCACTATGGATACTACAGTTACGATAGCTGTATACGCTTCGAATGAAAGTGAGGCTTTGAAGGCAATAGATGATGCATTTAGTGAAATATACAAAATTGACGCTCTTATGAGCCCTTCAAAAGAAGACAGTCAGCTTAATATCCTGAATACAAAAGGAGAAGTTGAAAATGCTGACCCTTCCTTTGTCCACGTGCTGGAGCAGTCAAAGTACTATTCAGAGAAAAGCGGAGGAGCCTTTGATATCACCATCCAGCCAGTACTTGACCTCTGGAAGAGTAAATTCCTCCCTGAAGGATCGCAGAAACCTCCAACTGCAGATGAACTGAATGAAACTCTCAAACTCGTAAACTACTCGGAAATAAGCACCGAAGATGGGGATGTAAGCCTGAAACCCGGGATGAAAGTAGCCCTGGGAGGAATTGCAAAGGGCTACGCAGTTGATAAAGCAATCGAGTCTTTGCAGGAGAATGGGATTGAAAACGCTTTTGTAAATGCGGGAGGAGACGGGAGATACATAGGTCAGAAGCCCGATGGCACATCCTGGATGGTAGGCCTTCAGAACCCTGACAGAAGCGAACAATATGTTACTTCAATTGAAGCTCATGATGTTGCAGTAGCAACAAGTGGAAACTACGAACGTTACTTTAACGAGTCGGCAAGAGTGTCCCACATCTCGGACCCGAGAACAGGATATCCTTCAGAAGGCATTATTAGCGGCACGGTAATTGCCAGAAACGCTATTGATGCCGATGCTTTTGCAACTGCAGTCTTCGTGATGGGAGAAGAAGAAGGGCTTGAAATGATAGAAAATCTCGAAGGTGTTGAATGCCTTATAATAACCGAAGACCACAGGCTTGTGTATTCAAGCGGATTCAGAGAATATGAAGCAGAAGGCTATAGCTGAGGACAGACCAGTGTGAGATGTTGTAGTTAAGATACACAAAAGGAACTGATCAGGGGGTTGAGGACGTATACAGTCCAGCGCAAGAAGACCTGTCAGTCCAGGTATGCCGTATGCAGGGTTTCATAAATAGGACCGTCGGGGGTTAGAGTGCTTTTCTTCAGAAGCACTTTATTTACCTGCATGCTGCCAATTTTTGTATCTTTTAACTCTTTCAGAACATCTGCAAAAGCATTTTTTTGATTTTTATTCAGGGATTTTACCCTGGCAAGGGTGGCATGAGCAGTAAATGCCCTCTCATCCTCTTTGAATTTAAAAGGTTTCAGTACGTTTTCCACATCATCATGAAGAGTCTCGAAGTTTCCTCTTGCCCCCAGCCACAGCACTTTAGGATTCGACAACTTTGGGAAAACCCCGATGCCTTCAATTTTTGCTTCGAAAGATTCACAAATAAGAGAATCAAGAGCTTCTGCCAGGGGGATAGCCATTGATTCCTCAACATCACCAAGAAACTTCAGAGTTATGTGAACGATTTCAGGGTTAACAAACTTAAGTTCAAAATCGGCAAATTTCTCCTGGATTTGGCGGATTTTTTCCCTGAAACTCGGGTCCAGTTCCACTGCTATAAATGTCCTGATCAAAGCTTTCACCAGTATAAATTAGAAGAAATAACCAGAAAAATGTTTCTATCACTTTACCATTAAGGAAAATCTAATTCAGGATGCCGTTTTCAGAAAAAAATTGTAAACCCGCATTACCCGAAATACATTTAAAAAAGGTGAGCGAAATGAATAACTGGAATTGAGGAGAAAAATAACAGAGAAACGAGAAAAAATAGGAGCAAGCACAGAACAATTATAATATATCAAATATTACACCACATAGTAAACAGGCCTGTTACGCATGCAATAACCGTTAATGTTAACTCTGAGAACTAATGTTAACCTATGGAGAATAACATCAACTAAAAGAAATAATAATTAACTTCAAGATCAAACAGCAAAAATATAAACTAACCTTATAACAAAAAAGCAGGACTGACAATATTTGTATAAAAATAAAAAGGGGTGAACGACATAGACAGAGCACGTATAATTGCAGAAGCGGCAGCCGATATTGCCCAGAAACTTGGTGCTGCCGCAATTATGGTCTCAGGAGACCTTAGCTTTGAGGGGATCGAGACCGGAGAAGTCCCGGTTTATTATATAGCCATGCGCCCGAAAAGCATAATAGATCACCTCGTAGCAACCGGCAAAGAAGGAAAAAGTCCTGCAAAAGAACTCAGCGACCAGCTCAACCGGGAAGCTTCGGGAAACTACGACCACCTGCAACATGCCACAGCCATAGAGTACGTGCTTGGGGGGCCCAAATGCGGGACTGTCGTTGGTGTTGTCGAAACTCGCGGTTCCAGTTCTATTATAGTCCACAGCCTCGATGAAAACCCTCTGATAAAAGCAATGAAAGAATGTGAAGAGAGGGTCAAGCCTGAAGTCATGAATGCAGTTCTGAAAATTGCTTTTGATATCGCCCTTACAGGCAGGGAAGGGAAAAAAATAGGAGCTGCTTTTATTGTAGGCGATTCCGAAGAAGTCCTGAAACGCTCTCATCAGATAATTCTTAACCCTTATGCAGGCCATGAAGAAGCTCACAGAAACATCCTTGACAAGAAAAACTGGGAATCCATAAAGGAATTTTCCCAGCTTGACGGAGTTTTTGTGATAGATGAGACAGGCTTTATCCATGCAGCAGGACGATACCTTGACGTGGACGGGAAAAATATTGATATTGATAAAGGGCTGGGAGGACGGCATGTCTCAGCAGCCGCCATCAGCAGGGATACGGTAGCAATCTCAGTTACAATATCAGAGTCAGGCGGAGTCCTCAGAGTATATAAAGATGCAAAAGAGACCATCTGTATGGAATCCTTACAGCCTGCTGCCAGATACATCTGACCAGGAATGCAGAGAAAATGTTGGCTCTTCGCGGTTTTTGGAGTCCTCCGGTGCAGATATGGAAATTCGAATGAAAACGGATACTCATTAATAAAGAGAATGTACATACCTCTTAATATGCAGAAGCCCGGAGAACAGCGAGTGATTCCATGAGCAGACAGATCTTCTACATGCCTTTCAGCCTGAAATTCCTTTTCCTTTTGATTCTCATTATGGTCTTCGGGCTTGGATCTCTGTTTCTGGGAGTTATTGTTTCTACATTCATGAAAATAGGATTTTCCGCAGAAGACGCGCTTTTAATCCTGCTCCTGTCCCTCCTTGGAAGCGGGATCAATATCCCACTGACAACCCTGAGGTCTGAGGTTCCTGCTGTCAAGGAAAATTATGTAAAGGTCTTTGGGATTTCCTACAGGGTTCCTATCCTGCAGAGGGTTAGAAATGAAACAGTACTTGCCATCAATGTAGGAGGGGCAGTTATTCCGGTCCTTATTTCCACCTATCTTCTGACACAATTCCCTTCTTCCCTCCTTTTTGCAGGAATTGGTGTAGCGGTTGTTGCAGCCATAACCTATTCCGTAGCGAAGCCAATTCGGGGAATAGGAATTGCAACTCCGGCTCTGGTCCCGCCCCTGACAGCTGCCCTTACTGCAATCCTGCTTACTTCGGTTATCCATATCCCTGGCTGCCCTGCTGAGCAGTGCCGTGTTATTATTGCTTATACAGGAGGAGTGCTTGGGACTCTTATAGGAGCTGACCTGTTTAATCTGGGAAAAATCAAGAATCTCGGAGCTCCTGTTGCAAGCATCGGAGGGGCAGGGACCTTTGATGGAATATTCTTAAGCGGATTTATTGCCCTTCTCCTTATCTGAAAAAAAGCAGTTCCCGATTAATTGGTTGATCATTCCGGAATCAAGGATAGAATTTTTCAGATATTTCTTCCTGGGCTGCAAAGGGACTGGACCAGTCTGCGATGTGAGAAAAAAAATACCTGTAAACCAGTGCCGCAATTAAGAAAGATAATTATACTGAAAAAATGCCCCTGGGAATGATAGAATACTTACCTTCACCCCTAAACCGTTTTCAAGCCACAGGCAGGCAGAAACTCCTACGCCAGCCTTTCTGGCAATCAGCCAAAAAAAGCAGAAAAAACAGAAAAGAACCAAATAAAAAAGATATTGAGAGATAATTCTCAAAGAGAACAAAACTCCAGGAGAATAACTCTCTATTTCTCACAGAATAATAACAGGTTACCTCTTTCTTCTAAGCAACAGACATATCATAACCCCGCTAATCCCGGAAATTATTCCAAAGCCCGGAAGTTTTACGGAGCTTTCCTCGGTGGCTCCCTCAGGGTAACTTTCGCTATCTTCAGAGCCCGCAATTTTGGAAGAGGATGACGGAGCTGCCCTGTAATCTGGGGAGACGTTTTTAGACTCGTTTGAACCCGGAGCCGCATCTGCTACGTTAGCCTCTTCTGTAGAATTATCTGCGGATTCAGAGGCTTTTTCAGCTTCAATAACAACATCCGTTGCAGGATAAATAACGTATCCGCTCGGAGAGGTACTGCCTTTTCCCTCATCTGAAGTCTGGAAGTACCAGGAGTCGGTAAAGTAATTATTTTTATCCTTATCAAGGTTCAGGGTAATCGAATCGGAATTTTTGAGGACAATACCGTTTTCAGAAGCTTCTTTTACTTCAAAACCCTGGTATTCATCCCCATTTTCAATAATCAGGATGTTATCTTTGTCGATTAACCAGGTATACTTGAAGACTGCAAAAGAATAAAATGAACTTACGAAAACGGAGTCAACATAGGTGATGAAGTAGAGCTGATCTTTTCCGTCCCCAAAGTCTGCCTTTGCAGTAAAGGTCTGACTTTCCACAGTCCCGTCTGCATTAACAATTCCGGATTCGAGTTCTTCCCCTTCTTTAGATAAGGAGAACCAGACCTTGTTGCCCTCGACATCAACCTGGTTCACGGTCAAAGAGTAGCCTTTTCCGAGTTCCCAGACATCACCGGCTTTAAGTATTTTTTTATCGCTTCCGTCCTGGTCGATTACGAGGTTTGCAAGCTGGGTAGCATCGTTTTCAACTGCAACATACGGTTTGCCAAACCAGGGAATCTTGTAGAAAACCATCCCTCCAAGTTCGGAAGGCGTTGTACTGCCATCAAGTCCAAGCTCAGAAACAACCTTGTATTTGTTGGGGAACTGCTTAGTAGAATAAACAAGTTCCTCTTCACCTATAACATTGTTTCCGGGGTTGTTTTTCCCAAGTTCGCACTGGCCATCGGTTTCGATGTACTGAAGACGTTCTCCAAACCAGTTTTCAGAGGCCACAAGATCCTTGTGTTTGTTTATAGAATAATAAAGGCCTCCAAAAGTGGTCGGATCCCAGCAAAACTCATCGGAGGAGGTTAAACCGGTGTCAAAAGGCACACCTCTCAAAGTGTAATTTCCAGGCTTGCTTAGTTCTTTTACAGGACAAATAACGTAGCCGTTAGGAGAAGTACTGCCCTTCCCTTCATCTGAAATCATGAAATACCAGGAATCTGTAAAGTAATTCTTTACATCCTTATCGAGATTCAAGGTAATCGAACCGGTATTTTTGAGAACAAGCTCATCTTCGGAAGCCTCCTTTACCTCAAAGCCCTGGTATTCATCCCCTTCTTTAATAATAAGGATGTCATCTTTGTCAATAAGCCAGGTATATTTGAAGACAGCAAAAGAATCGGTAGCACTCACAAAAACCGAGTCAACATAGGTGATGAAGTAGAGCTGATCTTTTCCGTCCCCAAAATCTGCCTTTGCAGTAAAGGTCTGACTTTCCACAGTCCCGTCTGCATTAACAATCCCGGATTCGAGTTCTTCCCCGTCTTTAGATAAGGAGAACCAGACCTTGTTGCCTTCGACATCAACCTGGTTCACGGTCAGAGAGTAGCCTTTTCCGAGATCCCAGACATCACCGGCTTTAAGTATTTTTTTATCGCTTCCTTCCTGGTCGATTACGAGGTTTGCAAGCTGAGTAGCATCGTTTTCAACAGCAACATAAGGTTTGCCAAACCAGGGAATCTTGTAGAAAACCATCCCTCCAAGTTCGGAAGGCGTTGTACTGCCATCAAGTCCAAGCTCAGAAACAACCTTGTATTTGTTGGGGAACTGCCTTGTAGAATAAACAAGCTCCTCTTCACCAATAACATGGTTTCCAGGGTTGTTTTTCCCAAGTTCGTACTGGTCATCGGTTTCGATGTACTGAAGACGTTCTCCAAACCAGTTTTCAGAGGCCACAAGATCCTTGTGTTTGTTTGCTGAATAGTAAAAGCCCCCAAAAGTGGTTGCATCCCAGCAAAAACCATCGGAAGAGGTTGCATTGGTGTCAAGAGGAGCCCCGTTGATAGCCGTAGCTGCAAGGCCTAAAGGCGGGAGCATCAAAAAGATTGCAAATGCAACAAAAAGTGAAGACAAAGCTTTTTGGATACCTAAATTCATAAACATCACCACCAATTTATAGAATTTTGTTAATCAAACCATACGTAAAAGGAAACTATAAGCAAATATTATTATAAATTCAGCAGAAAGTAACAACAAATAAAGAATAGTAGTTAATAAATTTTACTAATTTGAACCAAAAAAAGAAAAATAATAATAAACCAAACATAAAAAACATAAAATAAAATGAATAGTTTCGGTTTTCTGGAAAAACGAGGGCAGAAGGAAATAAGAGATAAAAAAGAACGGGACCAAACAAAAGTAAAAACAAAAGTAAAAACAAATAGATAGTTAGATAAGAAAAACTAAAAAGCTGAAAGTGCAGACCTTGTACCTGCTCAGCCCTTTACTTTGAAGCGGAGCAGAGCTGCAATTCCTCCCAGTTTGTGAAGCTTTTCCCCGGGCTCAAAGGTCGTGCTGAATACAACGACCTTTCCCTGTGCCTTCTCAACCTCCATAAGGAGTTTATCGATATTTTCCCCTTTTTCCCGCCCTTCCCGCAGGGTTTCATCAGCAATTAGCAGGGTTTCGACAGCCCCGTACCCAAGAGCATTTTTTACATCCGCAAAACCATAAGCGGCTTTCCCATCCATTGAGATCTCCTTAATGAGGTCTTCCATGAGAGAGGATTCCCGAGCTATACGGGACTCCTGCATGATTCGGTCCACAGCTCCCCTGCGGAGTACTTCCTGAAAGCCGGACATCCCTATCATGGAAGTGTCTTCAGTCAGCGCCTTTGAAGCCATATCAGGCTCAACGTCATGGAAATACTTCAGGAAATCTTCTTTGGTAAACCCGGGGCCTGCAATCACTATAGAGGCGTCCTCGGGAACCGCATGCCTGAGCTGTTCAACAATTTCACTGAAAAATACATTCCTGAGCCCGGTCTCTCGCTTCCCCGAAGACTGCCGGATATGGGAATATATCTCAATTCCGTAGTGGCGCACAAAACCAATGTCTGCGTCACCCTCTTCGACTGCCACAAGAACAACTTTGGGACGTTTTCCGGCCTCTTCGGCATCCTGGATGCGCTGAAACTGGTCATTTTTCCAGTGCTCCTTGACGATGGAAATGTTAGTCCCTATTTCAACATTAAGAGTGTGATAGGAGCCGGTGTCCATCCCCTGCTCTATCGGCCCGTGTATTCGCAGCCTGTTCGCGAATTTATGGAACTCCAGTTCCTCAACCCTGATCCCAAGCCTGACCTTTACTTTCTCTACTTTTTCCGGGCGGAGTTTGTCGCTTGCGCTATCGGCTTTCCGTTTGGTCAGGGCAAAGACCATGTCCCCTTTTTCAATTATGTATTTCAGGTGCCAGAGGTCATCAAGGGTTTCGGCTGTTACGGCAATTTCCCCTTCCCTGCCTTTCAGAAAGCGGTGCGTAACCCTCATACCTTTTTCACTCCATGCATTTCAATTTTCTCTTCACTTCCCTCTTCACTTTCCTCTCGGGTCTCCTTTTCAATTTCCACTTCAATACTACCTTCGGCTTCTTCTCCGCATTCCTCTTCGACTTCTTCTCCGGTTTCTTCTCCGGTTTCTTCTCCGAATTCTTCTCCGAATTCATCTTCGGATTCTTCTCCAAATTCCTCTTCAGATTCGTCCCCACTGCCCTCAGGTCTGTCTTCGACTTCCCGAATTCCGTATTCTTTCCCGTCAGGCTCGGTTCCCTGACCTTTTCGTCCGGGTTTCTGGTTCCTGAGGTCTGACTCCCCCGCAGGGATCATCATAGCTACCAGGTCAGGGGATGCGATCTGTTTTACAAAACGAGGATCACCAAGCTCATCCGCATAAGTCCGGTAGATTTTTTTCGAGATATCATTCTGATTGAATTTTCCCGGAGTAAGTTCAAGGATATAGTCCCCATGCTTCCGGATTGCAGAAACAGGCCCACCTATGACCCTCGTCTCCCCTTTCAGCTCAAGCCCGACTGCAACCCCAAGAGGTACGTCTTTGAAGTAATTGCGCTCCCCGCGGATAATAAATGCCCCCTTTTTAATGTACTCTCCTGACTCAGGAGTCTTTGTGACCTGTTCGGCTTTAATCCAGTAGCAGTCCCCACTGAACTGTCCGGATTTCCAGAGGCTGGAATACGAAACTGCAAACTGTGCGACTTCCCGAAGGGTAGACTCCGGGACCTCCTCTCCTCCGGTTTTAATAACTGTAAGAGGAGCGCCCGGTGCCTGTGTATGGAAGACGATATCTCTTTTTTCCATGTATTTTTTAAAAACTTCCTCGTTAGTGTCGGCATCCCTGCCTCCTACAACCAGGAAACCGTCTGAGGACACAAACCATCTGAAACGGTCGTACCAGTGTTTTTTCCGGGACGCCAGCAGCTTCCTCCCTGCCTTTGCAACCTTTGCAGCCGCCTTTTTTGCCATAGCCTTTCTGGTGTCCTCAATAGCCCTGATAGCCCCATCTCTCTTTTTAGTAAACTTTTTGACCTTTTCGTAATATTCCTGGGCGTTCTGAGGCACTGTCTTCCGGATATCAAGGTTGACACTTTTACCATCAAGCTCAACCGTTACAGTCCCGGTCTTCTGGTCAATATTTGTGATCATTTGTGCAGCAGGCACGGCCTTTTTAGCCTGCTTAAGGATAGAACGGATTTCATCCCAGGAATAGCCTTTCGCCCTTGCGCCGTTGAGTACGGAGAAGAGCTCTTCGATAATCTGGTAATTGGCGTAGACTATCTCTGCAAGAATGTTATTTTTCTCGATTTCTTTTTCGAACTTTGCAAGGCTCCCTTCCTGTTGGAGAAGCCGCCTTTCGTAAACGCCAAGGTTTTTCTCCTTTTTTTCGGCTTCCTTTACCTCTGCAACCTGTTCCAGTGATTTTTTCCCGAAAAACTCGTCAAGTGCCGTATTAAATGAATCAAAATATTCTTTTTCGTATTCAGAATAACGGGAGAGGTCAAAAGGTACCACATCGAAGGGTTCTATCTTCCCGTTGATTTCCATCTTTATATGCTGAGGTCGGAGTCCCGGAACCTGACCTTCACTTCCAGCTTGAGTTATAACTTCTTCAACCTGTATTTCATTGCCGGCTTCGATTTCAGCCTCGGCTTCAGATTCAATTCCAGTTTCAGTTCCAACCTCGGCTTCAGTTTCAATTCCAGCTTCAGTTTCAATTCCAGCTTCAGTTTCGGCACCGGTTTCTGATTCAGCCTTTATCTCACCTTTGCCTGCAGCCCTTTCCCTGAACAGCGGAGAAAAGAGATCTTGCAGCGCCTCCCGGAGCCCTTCCGCATCCTCTACAGTGGCTTCTTTTGCAGGTTTAGACTTATCAATCCCTGCACGTGCACAGGCTTCTTCTGCCAGGACCCCTCCAAGGTTGAATCTCGTGGCAATAGTCCGGACGATATCAGCCGTTGATTTTGAAAACGCATCAAGAAGGTCCGAAACCTTAGCCTCCACAGGGCTCAACTGTGCCTCTGGAAGCTCATAAATCTCCCCGCTCCTCAACCTGCGGTCCTTCATAGTCACGGGGTTCATTGGCAGGATAATTTTGTTTTCAGAATCCACAATCAGGACGTTTCCCCGAGCGAACAGCTCCACAATGAGGGTGTTTCTGATCCCCCCTCTCTCAATCCCGATCTTCACGATCCTGTCAAAGTCGTGCTGCTCCACGGATACGATCCTGCCCCCCGCCAGGTATTTCCTGAGGAGCATGGGGAAAGCCTGAGGAAGCGTGGGACTTTCCTTGAAGTGTTTACTTAAATGGATACGCTTCCCGGCCTCAATGAACAGGTTATCCCTGCCCTTATGAAAAACGTAAAGGTTGATGCGAATTTCCCCACTTGCGGGCTGGTAGATTTTCCCGATCTTCGAATCAAGAATGGACTTCGAGCCCCCTGACAGCTCGGCAACAACTGCAGCAACGTCGGCACTTGACATATCCTGTTTCATGAAGTGGATATAATAGAGGATTCAGGTATAAGTCTATTGTCTAGACCGATTAGAGCTTCGGCGCCCGAGTTGCGCCTCGGGAGTACGCGGTCCTTTTCGCTGCCCGAATTGCGCCTCGGGAGTACGCGGTCCTTTTCGCTGCCCGAATTGCGCCTCGGGAGTACGCGGTCCTTTTCGCTTCGCTCAAGAGGACTTATTGTTGGCGGCAGTTATTGGAGAAATTCTGAAAGTGGTTCGGATGAGAAGAAAAAAAGGGATTGGAGCCTTAGTTCTGTATTTTTAAGCGCATTAATGTCGCCTGATTCCGGCTCATGCACCTAAACTTAAGCACATCAGATGCAAAGTAGGATCTCTAAACCGCAATCATCTGCCATCACAGATTTGTGGGAAAGCATATATGCGCCTAAAAAGGAGGAAGTAAGGTTACAGTTCCCTCAACAGGCGAAAGCCCAGGTTACTGAAAAGGCTCTCAGGGTCGCGCCCGAAACGGCTAGCTGAACGACAGGATTTGGTATCACAGTACCAGCTGCCCCCACGAGAACCCCGATAGAAGCTGTTCCCGTCTTCCCAAACGCTTCCATCTGGAGGAGAAACGATGTAGTTTTCCTGCCACTTATCCTGAACCCATTCCCAGACATTCCCATGCATGTCGTAAAGACCCCAGAGATTCGGGTTCTTCCGGCCAATCGAGTGAGTTTTACTACCTGAGTTTTCAGCGTACCATGCATACTCATTAAGTTTTGACTCATCGCCACCAAATGAATACCTTGTTTGTGTGCCGGCTCTACAGGCGTATTCCCATTCGGCTTCTGAAGGTACACGGTATTTATCAGTTTCCTCTGCTGCATTCAATTTGTTAACAAATTCCTGGACCTCATTCCAGGAAACCATCTCAACAGGTCGGGCTTCACCCTTGAAGTGGGAAGGATTATTTCCCATTATCTTCTCCCATTGTTTTTGAGTAACCGGATACTTACCCATGTAAAAAGGATTTTTAATTGTTACTTTATGAAGCGAAGATTCGGAATCTGATCTGCCCTTTTCTTCGGAAGATGCCCCCATATCAAATTCTCCGGACGGGATAAGTACAAATTCCATACCCGAATAAGAGCTGGCCAAAGTTTCAAGATTTGTGAAGTTTCCAGGCTTTGCCATAACATATGAGTCTTCAATTTCATCCTTTTTCAGATGGCATATAACTGAGTTAATGTGATTTTTAAGGCTAATTTTACTTCCCATAAGATCTTCCCCCCAAAAGTTCTTATTCCGTTGTTATTCCGTGGTCAGTTTCAACAGTTCTTCTGATATTTTACAGACATTAACAGAAACAATTATAGACATATTATATATATTAACAGGAAATTTAATTCCAGGCGTCTTAGCCAATTTAGTATTATTGTCTATGAACTGTTTTTCGTACGGAATAAATTCCTTCCCCTTATAATATACTATAACAAGTCCTTCCCAATAACAACAAATGGTTTTCCATCAGGTTCGAAGCCTCTGACTCAGATCTGAATTTGCGGAGAAACTGATTTAAAAAAAATAATATAAACAAAAGTAAAATATGAGTTAATCCATCATAGAAAATCCCAACCCAAAACTCTAAATAAAAGATTCAAAAACCCAAATTCTCAAAAACCATGGACAACCGAACCACCCGTTATTTGAAATCCTGTTTTCAGAATTATTATAAAACCGCTGAAATAGGTATTCCGGACCACCTGCTCAACCGGGAATGGGCTTTCATCTTTTACGATGATATGCCGGAAAAAATGATGCATCGGCACAAGTCTTTCGGTTCACCGGGGGAAGCTCTTGATTACCTTTACGGAATGGCTCCTGCGCATGTTTACTATTCGACTGCATATTATGAATATCCTGATGCGCGGAAGATGAATGAGAAAAACTGGCTCGGGGCAGAACTGATCTTTGACCTTGATGCAGACCACCTGCCAAATGCCCCGAATAATTATGCTGATATGCTTGAGCTTGTGAAAAAAGAGACTCTTAAGCTCGTAGATTTTCTTTTAGACGATTTTGGATTTTCAGAGCAGGAAATTGAGCTGGTATTTTCCGGGGGAAGAGGATATCATTTACACGTTACGAATCCGAAAGTCCTGAAGCTTGGGAGTTCAGAGAGAAGAGAAATCGTGAATTATATCAGCGGGAGGGACGTTGATTTCAAGTACTTTTTCAAGGAAGTTGCAATGGATGGAGATTTCGGGACAGGATCAAAGGCTTTCAAAGGGATAAAGAACGTACCTGTGAAGTGCACGCTTGTTGGATACGATTCCGGATGGGGAAAGAGGATTGCGCTTTATCTTACGGACTACATGAAAACTGAGTGTGAAAAGAAGCACAGGACAAAGATGTTTCCCGAACTCCGCAGGCATGAGAAAGTTGGGGAAACAACAATAAAAAAGCTGATTAATATTACGAACAGCGAAAATGGCTTAAATGACATTCTTGAGAGGGGAAGGCTGGACTTCGACGTAAGAAATTTTAAGGAGATTGCCGCATATTTTATGCAGGAATCAGTTGAAGATTTCCTGCACAGGTTCGGAGCCAGTGTTGACGAACCGGTTACTGCCGACATCAAACGCCTGATCCGCGTACCCGGGTCCCTGCACGGCGGGTCCGGGATGCTGGTTAAGAAGCTTGCTTTATCCGAACTGGAAAGGTTTGATCCGCTCAATGACGCAGTTATCTTCAGCGACAAACCAACAAAGATAACCGTTTCAAAGCCTTTCTCAGTACAGCTGAAGGGCAAGGATTTAAGAATAGAAGAAGGCATACAGGAAGTTCCGGAGTATGCAGCCGTATATCTAATTTGTAGAGGTGTTGCGGAGTATGGACATAGAAAAAATCAGCCAAACACTGTATAAGGAAAAAAACCAGACATTGAAAACGATTCAGGCTGATTTTTACCAGGAAGCTGAAAAATACATCCGAGAGCTTGAGAAAGAGATAGGGAAGATTAATAATCCCCGTTCTCCGGAATCAAAGATGCTCAATGACGAGCATGAAAGAGCGCTTTCGGACCTTGAGACTATCTTTATGAAAAGGATAGGAAAGGTCATTACCAGGGCAACGATCCAATCTAACACTGATAAACCTATTTCAAAGGATATCGAAAAGCTGCTTCCTGCGGAGAAAATGGTGTATGACATTGTGCTTCAGGGAATAGAAGCTGCAAAAGTAGAGCTTTTGGGTCCCATTCTTTATCCTGATTCCGGGAAGGTTGCGGTCTGGCCCTGTGTTTGGGCAACAAAACAAGCGCCTGAAGTGCTTCATCCAGAAGCAAAGACAGGCAGGGAAATAACCGCGGCTGCAGACAGGAAAGGCACAGGGACAGAGTCGAGCAAAAACGATATAAACGAAAAATACGTTGTTGTCCGAATACTGAAGGACCTGCCTACCTTCACAGGAGCAGACAGCCAGAACTATAAGGTCAATGCCGAAGATGTGGTTGTTTTGCCGCACCTGAACGCAACAGGGCTGATAAAGCGGAAAGCAGCAAAACTGATTGCTGTCGGAGAGAAAAACTCCGGAGAAAAGAATTCCGAAAAGAATTGACTCCTTGAGACATGCAGCTTATTTTAGCCAGAAAAACAGTTGTGGGCAGGCGCATCAGAGACCCGGTAAACGACAGATTCGTGCCTTATGAAGGAAAAACACTTCAGGTAATAGTATTAGTATATATATGTGTAGCTATATCTGTGTAGCTTAACCTTGTTAGCGTGCTCTGACCTCACCATTAATAGGAGACAGTCACTCCGGAAATAGAGATAAAAGAGGCCAGACGATTTCAAACTCATCAATTAAAGCTTCCCAAATTCATCAATTAAAGCTTCCCAAATAATAGATTCCCAGGAATAAAATGCCATACGTAACGCCATACGTATATTCAATAAATATATTTAACAGTGCTTTTCCACAAAAGCTGGAATGGACACAACAGAAATACCAATAATCATCAAAAAAGGTGTAAATAATGAAAATTCCAAAGCGGTTCAGAACTTACTGCCCGTTCTGTAAGACCCACAGCGAACACGTAGCAGAGAGGGTCAAGAAGGGACAAGCTTCATCAATGACTCACATTGCGAGGCAGAAGAAAAGACAGCAAGGCATAGGAAACAGCGGAAAGTTCTCAAAGGTGCCCGGTGGCGACAAGCCAACAAAGCGCATCTGGCTCAGGTACCGCTGCACCGTATGTAAGAAAGCACACCAGAGACCCTGTTTCAGGGCAAAGAAGTTCGAGTTCAAGGAGTAAGATATAATGATAGACTACACCCAGCGACCAAAGAGCAGGTTCCTGCGCGTAAAGTGCAACGACTGCGAGAACGAACAGATCATATTCGGAAGCGCAAGCCGTAAAATTACCTGCGTAGTCTGTGGAAGGACCCTTGCCGAACCAACCGGTGGAAAATCGACAATTACCACTCATATTCTGGAAGTGCTTGAATAACTGGATCAGGAAAAGCACTGAACAGAAATAGAGTATAGAATAATAGAGAACAAAAATTGAGAAGTGGTACGAATGGGAAACGATAACTGGCCTGAAATCGGAGAATTTGTTGTCTGTACGGTGAAGAATGTAACTGATTTCGGAGCCTACGTCGAGCTTGAGGAATTCGGAGGAAGGGAAGGCTTCATCCATATCTCCGAAATAAAAGCAGGCTGGGTCAAGTACGTCAGGGACTACGTAAGGGAAGGACAGAAGATTGTCTGCAAGGTTCTGAACGTGGACCCTTCCCGCGGCCACATTGACCTTTCGTTGAAAGACGTAAATGAGCACCAGCGTCGGGCCAAGATTCAGGACTGGAAGAATGAGCAGAAAGCCACCAAGTGGCTCCAGTTCGTGGCCGAAGAGACCGAGAGCGAGGGCGATGAAAGTGGCCTGCAGGCTCTGCATGAGAAACTTGTAGAAGAGTTTGGAAGTGCATACTCTGCCTTCGAAGAAGCAGCTGTCGAAGGGGAAAACGCCTTTAAAGGGCTCAAAGTCAACAAGAAATACTTACAGAGCATAATCAAAATCGCAGGAGAAAATATCAAACTACCCTTTGTGGATATCGCAGGGTATGTGGATCTGACCTGCGATCTTCCAAACGGCATAGAGATCATAAAACAATCCCTTCATGCTGCAAATTCCATCAGTGATGTTGATGGAGAAGATATCAAGCTCGAAGTAAGTTACACAGGGGCTCCGAGATATAGAATCAAGGTAATAGCTCCTGACTATAAGAAAGCCGAATCAGTCCTTAAAAAATCCGCTCAGACAGCAGTGGACACCATTGCTAAACTTGGCGGACATGGGATTTTCAAACGGCATATTGAATCGGCAAAGGCGTGATAACCTTTGGGACAAAAGATCCGCAAATGTAAAAATTGCGGCAGGTACACTTTGAGGGAAAAATGCCCGGCTTGTGGGGGAGAAGTCTTACCCGCTATCCCGGCTCGCTTTTCTCCTAAGGACCCTTACGGTAAGTACCGAAGACTCGCAAAGAAAGGATAAGGGATTTTTTATGCAGCAAAGTACACTTGTCCGCCTGAAAGAAAACCTTGAGCTCAAAAACCCCATACTGATAGTCGGACTTCCTGGTGTGGGGCTTGTTGGCAAGCTGGTGGCAGAACATCTGGTAGACGAACTTGAGGCTGAGAAGATTATGGAGGTTTATTCTCCACATTTTCCACCCCAGGTCCTTATCAATAAAGATTGCACGGTTCGTCCGGTAAGCAACACCATATACCAGGGGAAAGCAAACGAAAATGATGTTCTTTTTCTTGTAGGGGACCACCAGAGCACTACTTCACAGGGACATTACGAACTCTGCTCTCTTTATCTGGACATTGCAGAGGAACTAAAAGTATCCAGGATATACACCCTCGGAGGCTACCCAACAGGCAAACTCACCTATGAAGAGACAGTCCTTGGGGTTGCCAACAGCACGGAACTGATCGAAGAGCTTAAGAAATACGGGATCGAGTTCAGGGAATCGGAGCCAAGCGGAGGAATCGTAGGTGCATCCGGCCTGCTTGTGGCTTTCAGCGGGATGAGGAGCATAGATGCCGCCTGCCTTATGGGAATGACACCAGGATACCTGATGGATCCAAAAAGTGCCCAGTCTCTTTTGAAGGTGCTGTGCAATATATTCGGGATCGAGGTAAACACAGACTCCCTTAAGAAAAAAGCAGAGGAAATGGAGAATATCCTCGAAAAGTTGAAAGAAAAAGAAGATCAGCAGAACTTCCCTGAAGTTAAACCCACGGACGAAGACCTGCGCTACATAGGATAAATACACAGAAAAAAAATTCCAGGTAGAAGGAGGGTGGTTTATTCGCCCTCATTACATAGATAAAAAAACGAATTCAATAGAGCAGGATAGGGAAGTTGACGCATTCCTCCCCTTAGCTAAAGACTCAGGGGTTTCCTGCTGAAGGATTATGAAAGTCAATGCAGACCTCCATCTCCACTCGAAGTATTCGATGGCTTGTTCCAGGAAAATGGAACTACCCACAATTGCGAGTGAAGCCTCAAAAAAAGGGATGGAGCTTATCGGTACAGGGGACTGTACTCATCCGAAGTGGCTGGAAGAGATTAAAAAAATAGCTATTTCAGACGAAGAAATCCGGATAGGAAATACAATTTTTATCCCTACTACCGAGATTGAGGATATAGACCGGGTACACCACCTTCTTATTTTACCTTCTATTTCAAAAGCCGAAGAGCTGGCAGAAAGAATTGCCCCTTTCGGAAACCTTGAAGCAGATGGGCGCCCATCAGTTAAGCTGGATGGCTGTGAAATTGCAGAGATTGCAAAAGACCTTGGAGCTCTTATCGGCCCATGTCATGCTTTCACACCGTGGACTGCTCTTTATGGCTACCACGACAGCCTGGAAAGCTGCTATGGCGATATGACAGATTACATTTCTTTTGTAGAACTTGGCCTGAGTGCAGACAGTAATTACGCGGATAGGATTGAGGAACTGCACCGACTAACCTTTCTTACAAACTCTGATGCCCATTCCCCTTATACCAACAAACTGGCAAGGGAATTTACTCAATTCAATGTTCCGGACATCACTTTTGAGGGCATCAAAAAAGCCATTCTCAGGGAGCAGGGATACGGGGCTACTCTGAACGTCGGTTTTTTCCCTGAAGAAGGAAAGTACAACCGATCTGCATGCATCAAATGCTTTACTCAGTATTCGCTGCCGGAAGCCGAAGCCAGCCGATGGCGCTGCCCTATATGCAGGGGCATTATTAAAAAAGGAGTGGCTGACCGGGTCAATGAACTTGCAGATTTTGAAGAGCCAGAACATCCTGACTACCGCCCTCCTTATCTTCACCTGATTCCTCTTGCAGAGATCATACAGATGGCACTCGGCCACGCAAGCGTCCAGACAAAAGGAGTAAAGACTGCCTGGGAAACCATTGTCAAGCATTTCGGAAACGAGGTTGAAGCCCTTATCTATGCAGAACCTGAAGCTCTGAAAATCGTGGATGACAGGGTAGTAAGCGCAATTCTTGCCTTCAGGAAAGGCGATGTTATAATCCACCCCGGCGGAGGCGGCCAGTACGGCTGGCTCGAACTGCCCGGATCCCTGAAAGCAGAAAAGCCTGGACCTGCAGAAAAAAGAGTGGAAGAAAAGAAAAAATCCTCAAAAATAACAAAAAGAGAGACTGGGAAGCCCAGAACTCAGATATCTTTTTCGGACCTTGAAATAAAAAAATCGGTCGAAACAGTAGAAACTGAGAGAGAAAAAACAGCAGGAACAGGAACAAAGGAACCAGAGGAAGAAAATCCAGAAAAGCCTGCAGGTCAGAGGTCACTTTTTGATTTTTAAAATTCTGGAGCCCGCGGAGAAGAAAATATATAAGATAGAAAGTGTATTCACTTAACTCTGCACCAGAAACGTCGGGCACAGCCCGGAAACTTCCCCATTACTTAAAATCCATTTAACTTTTAAGCTAACATTAATCTAACATTTAAGCTAACATTAATCTAACATTAATCTAACATTTAAGCTAACATTAATCTAACATTTAAGCTAACTTAAGGCTAATCTAAAACGTTCTTAAGGCAAAATGCCCAGGTAGTCTAGCGGTAGGGCGACGGTCTCGAAAACCGTTTCTTCTTTGGGAGAGCGCAGGTTCGAATCCTGCCCTGGGCGTAAATTTCGGATTAAAAAATCGATTAAAACCTATTTTTAGAATTAGAAAAACAGGTGTTTTCGGATTAATTTGTTATTTGTTAATCCATCCAGAAATCCCCTGGGAAATTTTTCAGTTTTCTCTTCCTGTGCTGCACGGGGCCCTTGCCTGCCAGCCAGAATAAATACTTTCCTTAACCTGGAACCGTTTCAAGAATTAAAAAATAAGCGCTTCCACAAACCTGCCTGCTCCTCTCCTTTAAAGTAAAGATGTTCCAGAAAGTGCAGCCTATTTTAAGGTTAGACATTATGGGCGTTAAGAATAATATGTATGACAGTAAATAGGGTGAAAAAAGATTTCAAATTAAGGGGAGATATACATGAGTTCTAAGGATAATCTTAAAGCTGCATTTACCGGCGAATCGATGGCAAACAGGACATACCTAGCCTTTGCGAAAAAAGCAGATGAAGAAGGGTATCATCAGATAGCTAAACTCTTTAGAGCCGCTGCTGCTGCAGAAACAGTCCATGCTTTCAATCACCTTCAGCGTATGGGTGGAATTGGAACCACAATGGACAACTTGAAAGAGGCAGTTAACGGCGAAACATACGAATTTGAGACAATGTATCCCGAGTTTATAGAGGAGGCAAAGAAAGAGGGGGACAACAGGGCTCTCTGGAGCTTTGAAGTGGCAAATAAAGTAGAAAGGATCCATGCTAGCCTATATGAAAAAGCCCTGGCAGAAATTGGAAATAATAAAGAGGTTGATTATTACGTTTGCAGTGTCTGCGGACATACTATGGAAGGTGAACCTGAAGGAAACTGTCCAATTTGTGGGGCACCTGCATCCAAGTTCAATAAAATTGACTAAAAATCGCTATTAAGACAATAACTTTTCTAACAGGCATCGGCACACAGCGAGAGCCGACCGATAAAAAAGGCTCTCAATTTACTTTTTTGTTAGCATGGCTTTAAAAACAAATTGAAGCCATTATTAACCCTCTTTCGTATTCATAAGGAAATCAAGCAGATCAGGAATTCGATCTTCATGTTCCTTTGATTCTATGGCTTTTATGCAATCGTACTTCCCAAAACCTCAGGAAGTAAGATAAACAACTTTATTTGTGAAACCCCTGATATAGAACAAAATTGAAAAGGGAGCCCTGAAACCTTTGAAATTAGACAAGAAATGGATGAAATACTTTGACCGTCGCAGAACAGGCAAATGGACAGGCGAAGTAAGTGTATATGACTTTGCAGTTCGCCTGATTGGCTACATATCATTTACGATATTTGTGCTCGCAGTCCTTGCAGGAATAATCTATTTCCTGTTTATGTACTGAGGAAGAAATAGTAATCTTTTAGAAATATTTTCTCGAAAACATTATTTCTTGCCGTTAACTATTTAAAAGAGAAAAGATATGTCAGTATCCTTGTTAACCTTCATTAAGGGGCTGTGGCCTAGCCCGGCATGGCGATGGGCTCCAGCGGATAAATGATGAACAACGGGTCTACCGAGTCTTTCCCGACGGGGCAGGACAATGAGGAACCGTTGGAGCACTGATAGATGCTCACCAGAAAAACTGTGAAAGCAGTTGTTCGGAGATACCCGTCGATCGTGAGTTCGAATCTCACCAGCCCCACCTTTATTTCTTTTCTTTAATTTTGTTTTTCAGGAAAACAGTCTCAGTTTTGTATGAATACTTTTTAATTCCAGCATCCACATTCTCGTCGACGCTCTCGAGATCTATCCTTTTTTGATAATATCCTTTTTTTGGTTGTCCCCTGCTCCAGGGTTGATATTTTGGAATGCGAGCCCCAGCACAGCTACTTATTTCGTTTATATTTACGGTACGCTGGTGGGTTCAAGCGGAGCGCGTCGAGTGGAAAGAAAGAACTTGAGATGTCATTTAAGGTCATTTTGGAATAATACCAACCAATTAATCAGGGACCACCCTTTTTTATAATATTTATATATAGAGACCTCCGAGTCTAACCTGTTACAGATTTAGAGAAAACAGTAGTCCAGTAAATGAAATTCTTCAAATAACAGGCACGAAGAAATGAAAGTACTTTTCAAATCAGAGTACTTTCATACAAAAATTAATTTGAAAAATTAATTCGAAAAATTAATAGGCAGAAACGAACTGACTCTGGAAGTTCTCATCATTCACCTTCAAATTCTTTTTCAAGAAAAGCCTCCAGACGGTCCATGCCTTCTGCAATGTTTTCAAGGCTGTTAGCGTAGGAAAAACGCAGGTAACCTTCTGCCCCGTTTCCGAAGTCTATGCCGGGAGTTACTGCCACGCCTGCCTTATTGAGGATCCTGCGGCTCAGTTTAAGAGAATCACTGCAGAACTTGCGGGCATCAGCAAGGACATAAAAAGCCCCCATTGGCTCTCTACGAACTTCGAGCCCCATGCCAAGAAGCCTTTTAAGCATGTACTGGCGACGCATATTATAAATCCGGACCATCTCAGCAACGTGTTCCTGGGAACCTTTCAGGGCTGCAATGCCTGCTTCCTGGACAAAGGAGTTAGCGCAGATAAAGAAGTTCTGGTGAATTTTCTGAATCGCGCGTACACAATCAGGAGGGCAGATAATATAGCCAAGTCTCCAGCCGGTCATTGCATACAGTTTGGAAAAACCGTTCAGGACGAAGGCATTTTTAGTATATTCCAGGATACTGTGTTCTTCTCCGCTATAGATCAGGCCCTGGTAGATTTCGTCCGAAACAATAGGAATTCCTTTTTCATCCGCTATTGCAGCAAGGTCCTGCAAACTTTCAGGAGACATAACATGCCCCCCGGGATTTGAGGGACTATTAATGAGGATAGCTTTGGTATTCGGACTCAGGCACTGCCTTACTGTTTCGGGTTCAAGGACAAAGCCGTTTGTCTCGCTCGTATAGACAAAAATAGGGGTCCCGCCCAGATACTTTACGAAATTTGGATAGCAGGCGTAGTGAGGGTTCGACATAATTACTTCATCCCTCTTTTCAAGCAAAGCCATAAAAACAATCAGGAGACCAGGGCTTGTCCCGGAAGTAATAATAATCTGATTAGGGTCCAAGTCAACTCCAAACTTCTGATGATAAGCCTCAACTATTGCCTCTCTGAGAGCAGGGAGTCCCTGGCTGTGAGTGTACTTTGTAAGTCCCAGACCAATCGCATTACAGGCGGCCTCACAGATATGGGGAGCAGTAGGAAAATCAGGTTCTCCGACCTCCAGGTGGATTATATGTATCCCCTGAGCTTCCAGAGCTTTGGCACTTTCCAGTACTTCCATCACATAGAAAGGGGGGATATCTTCAGATTTTTTTGATAGGATGCAATCGGAATTTATCGAAAACATAAAGAACCTTCTGAAAAGTGATTAATATAAAAGCCACTCGATAAAAGTAAGAAATATCAATGGGTATGTACCTGAAACTGCGTATGCTTTCAATATTTAAATATTCTGTGGGAAAAACAAACAGTCAAAACAAAGGAACATAAAAGAAAAATTAATCCTGGAATGAGTTTAACAAGAAAAAAGTTAACTCTCTGAATTGAATAGATATTATCTGTCTAAGGCGAGAAAAACCCTTCCTTAACCCTCTGAGCCTGCAGGCGAAAGGGGTTAGGGAGAGACAGTCCACAGAAACTTAATCTTTCGGCATAATTCTATCAACTACCTCCACATCCGGCCCATCCCAGCCCTGGTCTTCAAGCGTTTTTACAAAATCACGCTGACATGCCTGGAATTTTTCAACGTTTTCTGGGACAACATTGAGAAAATCGTAATCCCCATAAGCCCCCGTAAAGAAAGAAGCGACGGTTTCTTCAAATTTTTCCTCTATTCTTTGCGGGTACCATAGCCCGTATTGAGAAAGCAAAACAAGGTTTGGATCAGGAACAGGAGCCTCTTCCTGATAGATATAAAAACCTATAAAGATCTCTTCTCCCGATTTTGCAAGAACCAGTTTCTTTTCAAACCCCCGTTTTTGAAGTTTGAGAAACCATTCCCCCTTTAAAAGGTCATCAGGTTCTTTAATAACTCCATGGGATTTCAAAATCTTTTCAGCTACCTGCTGGATCTCCAGAATCATGTTCTTACGCTGTTCGTCGGGCATATTAAGGCAGGAGATACAGAATTCTTCGGAGGGAACTCCTGTGTATTGAGTACCAATCTCTTTACCTGATTTACCCTGCTCTTCAGCCTTTCTTTCGTAATCTTTTTCAGAATTTTCCGCATTACCCTGGATTTCGGCCTTAACCTTCCGTATTTCGGGCTCAGAATGTTCTACCATAATTAGCATCCCCATAATGTATAGGACGGAGATGCCCATAAGCATTAGTATTTAGTCCATAAGCATTAGTATTTAGTCCCAGAAATAGATTTCAGAGCCATTCCTGAATCGAACCTTATTTCAGGAGCCGCGCTTTTTTTAAACTTTAACCGGATCTGCCTCTTTGCGTTCCCCAGGACTGGAGGCATCGTTTATGTTTTCAGAAGCAAGCCACCTGACCCCAAGATACACAAAAGGAGTATCAAGGAGAGCAAAAATCACTTTAAGGATCCAGAGAGGCATGATCATATAAAAGATCTGGACTGCTCCCAGTTCGGGAGTTGCGCGATAGAAAGCGATAAACATGAAAATAATAGAGTCGAGCAGCTGGGAAACAATTGTTGAAAGATTGTTTCTGAGCCAGAGGTGTCTACCATTTGTCTTCTGCTTCCAGAAGTTAAAGGCCCAGATGTCATGGTGCTGGCTTATAACAAAAGCGATCATGCTTGCCAGAATGAGCCGCAGCGAATTTGAAAAAACGTAATTGTAAGCTTCATTATGCGGATACAAAGGTGAGGGGGGCAGACCTGTACTTACAAAAACGAAAAGGACTGCAATACAGAGTGAAAGGAAACCTGCGTGTACGAAAATCTTTGTGACTTCTTTTCCCCTAACCTCTTCTACTATGTCCGTAATAAGAAAAGTAACCGGATATCCAAATAAGCCGACCGAGGTTACGATTCCGAAGATCTCAATTAGCTTGCTCCCGAGGAGATTTCCGAGGAGTAGAGAGCTGACGAAAACTGTTAGCAAGATCTGTGTTTTGTAATCTATGGGTTTCATGAATTCTCAGGGTTTAAGCTGGGTTTAAGGGTTGGATACAAAAATATTATGAGTAGAATACTTTAACTTATATAACACCGGTCCGCGGGTTTCGGGAAGATAGAATATAAAATAATACGCTGCGAATGTAAAGTAATGGGCTGTTGGATGCAGGAAAAATTACCTGAAACGTTCTGCTCTTCTGAAAAGGTTTTGAGGTGACCGGTCTACTTCGTCACATATGATCTTATGGGGAATGGAAGAAGGCAGAATGGAGTAAGCCTGACTGTCCGTCCCCCGAAGTCCCCAGGTCTCATCCGTGAGCAAGAAGTAGGAGTTTTCGAGCCTGACACCCTTTGATTTCAGAGAAGAAAGTACCTCAGGGTTTGAAAGGTCCTTTCTAATCTCTTCCGCAGCCTTTACCTGAGTGCCCGGACCTCCTTTTTTTACCGGATAAATCAGGTCATCGGAAAGGATCTTTTCCATTGTGCGGACTATCAACCTGTAGCAGGTTTTTTTGTTTGTGGACATTTCCGGAACTTTCTCCAGATAAAAAACATTTCTTCCATTCCGGGCGATATCTGAAAGAACGTCTTCCCGCCTCGAAAAAGATTCCACATCAGACGTGGATGTACTCGAGAAGAAAACAGGAAACTTTTTAGACAGGCTATCTGCAGCTGCCTGGTTCATCTTCTCTCGGGGAATATATTCAAAGCTAACTCTGGACCCTGAAAACTCCTTTTCAACATCCTGTGCCTTTCCCTGAAAAGCTTTTACGGCTTCAGTAGAATCGTTATAAACAACTATTTCACTATCGGCTTCAGAAAATATCCTGACAAGGGATATGGCAAAATTGAGGGCTGCAAGTTCACAGTCAAGATTATTGCGAGGATGCCCCGGGACTTTAGTTGTTGACTGGTGGATCTGCCCACCTTCCCGTAGCACCACGCAGCCGATGTAAGAGTCTTCACCTTCATTATAAGAAGAGTCGCAGTAAACTTCAAGCATTTTTACTTTCACCTTTCTGGTAAGGGGGGTTGTAGTAAACGAACCGGATGATTAGGAGGATTATGATTGATTATGAATAATTCAGGGAGACACATAACCGTTTAACTATAGATCAATAGTTATGGATATTGAGAATTACGCTTTTACCAAAAACATTGTGTTAATGACAGAAAAAGGTTTTCAACCTTTACTGAAAATAAAGGAAAAAGAAAAAGGGCTTTGAAGTGATTTCGAAAAAGTAATAATGAGAACAGGAAAAAGAAAAAAGGGAAAAAGAAAAGAAAAAAGGGAAAAAGAAAAGAAAAAAGGGAAAAAGAAAAGAAAAAAGCGGCAATCAGATAATAATTGTATCTGTCCTTTCGTCCTTTTCTTCATCGAAATCGGTCACAAGAGCTTCAGTCGTAAGCACCATGCCTGCGATTGAGGCCGCGTTCTGAAGCCCGCTTCTTACCACTTTTGTCGGGTCGATTACACCAGCTTCGAAGAGATCTTCAAAGACATCACTCTTTGCATTGTACCCGAAAAGTTCGCTGGATTCTGCCCTGATGGTTGCCACCACTTCAGCGCCTTCCCTGCCTGCATTTGTGGCTATCTGACGGATAGGATCTTCTATGGACCTCTTAACGATCTTCACGCCCACCTGCCTGTCACCGTCAAGTTTCAGGGATTCAAGAATTGCAGCTGCACGGAAGAGACATACCCCTCCTCCTGTGACCACACCTTCCTCAACTGCGGCTTTTGTGGCATTCAGGGCATCATCGATTCTCATCTTCTTTTCCTTGAGCTCGGTTTCGGTTGCAGCTCCCACTTTGATTACCGCAACACCGCCCCCAAGCTTTGCCTGGCGCTTTTTAAGCTCAGTTTTTCTGTAGTCAGCTTCAGCAATATTGACCTGGGCTTCGATGACTCTGACCCGTTCATCAATCTTTGCTTTGTCACCCCTGCCTTCTACAATTATGGTTTTATGGTTGTCAACCGTGACTTTCCTGGCACTTCCGAGCATGTAGTCACTGAATTCCTCAAGTTTCATGCCCTTCTCTTCGCTAATAACCTGCCCACCGACCAGGATGGCAATATCTTCAAGCATCTCCTTTCTCTCATTTCCGAATCCAGGAGCCTTTACAGCGCAGACCCTCAGGGCTCCGCGGATAATGTTCAGGATCAGGGCTGCCTGGGCATCCCCATCGACGTCTTCAGCAATAATCAGGAGGGACCGGCCTTCAGAAGCGACCTTCTCAAGCACAGGTACGATCTGTTTCATGCTGTTGATCTTCTTGTCCGTAATAAGGATATAGGGATCTTCAAATTCACAGATCATTTTTTCAGAATCAAGTGCCATGTAGGGGGAAACAAACCCGCGGTCAAACTGCATACCTTCAACCACATCAAGGCTGGTTTCCATTGTCTTTGAGTCTTCAACGGTGATTACCCCGTTGTAGCCGACCTTTTCCATAGCATCGGCGATCAAGTTGCCTATTTCTTCATCATTGTTTGCAGAAATGGTGGCTACTTGTATGACTTTATCCTTGTCCTTTACCTCCACACTCTTGCTCTTGAGATACCCTACAACCTTTTCGGTGGCAATCTCAATCCCTTTCTTGACCTCTATAGGATTTGCCCCTGCACTGATGTTTTTCAGGCCTTCCCGGATCATGCTCTGGGCAAGAAGAGTTGCGGTAGTCGTCCCGTCTCCTGTGTTGTCCTGGGTCCTGGAAGCGACCTCCTTGACAAGCTTGGCCCCCATATTTTCAAACTTGTCATGGAGCTCTATTTCTTTTGCAATGGTAACCCCATCATTTGTGACCACGGGTTTTGTGCTTTTGTCCAGCACGACATAACGGCCCCTCGGTCCCAGAGTGATCTTAACAGTATTTGCGACTTTATCTACACCATTTAAGAGGGCTTTTCTTGCACCCTCATCAAACATTATCTGCTTTGAAGCCATCTGTATTCACCTGGATTAGGATAGAATATTCTTACTTAGTTAAGCTATAATTTATCGAAGTCGTGATTTACCTGACATTTGTGATGTGCCTGATGCAATATTTTCAGAAACGGCCTCATTAAGAATTATTCTTCAACAACTGTTGCCATGATATCCTTGAAGTCGACAAAAATATATTTTTCATCATCTATTTCAACCTCATCAGCCTGGTACCCCCCGTAAATTACGTGGTCTCCTTTTTTAAGGGGGAGCTCTTTCCCATCTTTAAAGGTCCCTACAGCCAGAACGATTCCTTCTTTTTTCTCCTGCCTTGCAGGCTCCGGGATATAGATCCCACCTTTAGTAACTTCTTCTGTCTTCTGGTGCTTGAGTAATACTCGTTCGCCAATAGGTCTGACAATCACTCTTTAGTCCTCCTTGATATGTAAGTGACCTGATATTAGCTGCACATTCACTGGTTGCTATAAGTCAGCATGGAATCGATGAATGTATTGAGCTGTAAAACGCCCAACTATCTGCATATAATGCAAAACTTCTATTTAAAAATTACCAGCAAATCAGAGAAAATTTGTAAGTAAAATAAATATAATTGCAAAAAAATCGAAATGATATCTACAAATTAAAATAAAATATATATACAGGAATCTCCAAAATAATAAACAGATGGTTCAGCAGATTATCCTCAGAAATCTTGAAAAACCCCAGATAAAGAGCCTTGAAGAAGACCTTTTATGGTTCTGTGATAGCTTTGGCTTTTCTTCAGGAAGGGATACCGAAAACACAGCCAACAAAATAATCTTCAGCCTGCTTGAAAAACTTTCAAATGAAGAACTCAGTTCATCGGAATTCCTGGCTGAAGACCTTGATATGAAAATCTCAAGAATCAACCACCATCTCAGGAACCTCAACGACTCCGGACTCCTTTACAGGAAAAAACGCCTGATTTATCTAAGGGGAGGCAGCCTGAAAGCTGCAGTAAAGGAGATGCGAAAGGACTCGGAAAGGATGTTCGATGAACTGGAAAGCATAGCTGAAGAAATAGATTCAATGATGGGCCTTAAAAATAGATAAAAACCGGGAGATATAAAAAGTATTTAAGATGACAAACGGACTATAGACTGAAAGCTAGATGACAAACGGACTATAGACTGAAAGCTAGATGACAAACTGAAACCGGAAAAGAATTCAATAATTATTTCCATTTACTTTTTAGCAATGAACAGAGTCTCCATAGTTTCCTGCCCTGATTATTCGGATACAAAAGAAGCAATAGCCTGGGCTCTTGACCTGCTGGGCGGCATTGAAAACATAATTGATCCTGGAGACCACGTACTTCTCAAGCCAAACATCCTTTCGGCCAGCCCACCGGAAGCTGCCACAACTACCCATCCCACTGTGGTAGCAGCAATGTGTGAATTTGTGCTCGGTGCCGGAGGAAAGCCAGTCGTCGGAGACGGAGCCGGGATCTCAAGACCAGGAGCTACAGCAAAAGCCCTGAAGGCTTCAGGCATAGAAGAAGCTGCCCGAAAAGCCGGAGCCAGGGTTGTGAACTTTGAAACTGCGGGTTTTACTCTGGTAGAAGTTCCAGAGCCGCTTCAGTTTCAGAAATTGTACATTGCAAACCCTGTCCTTGAAGCCGATGTTGTAATATCCCTCCCGAAACTCAAAACCCATGAGCTTACATATTATACAGGCGCGGTCAAGAATTTCTTCGGAGCCCTCCCCCTGAAATGCCGAAAAGAAACACACCTTCTTGGAAACCGGAACCTTTTTGGAGAAGCCGTTGCCGATGTGTACTCTGTCGTCATGCCTGGTTTTGCGGTCATGGACGGAGTTTGGGGCATGGAGGGAAATGGGCCTTCCCATGGAAAACCTGTAAACTCAGGTGTAATTCTGGCAAGCCCGGACTGTGTTTCCCTGGATATTGTTGCAGCAGAACTGATTGGTTTTGATCCTATCAAAATCCCCACTACAGCAGGTGCCCTGAAGAAAGGGTTCGGAAACCAGTGCCCTGTGGTGGTCGGAACACCATTAAAAGAAGTCAAAAAGAAATTCAAGCCTTCAAGCGGGGGAGTCAGCACAGCCCCTGCTTTCCTTAAGCGCAGCCTCGGCAAATATTACACTATTAACCCCAGAATCAACCAGAGAAAATGCACTCGATGCGGGACCTGCTATCTGAACTGTTCTCCCGGGGCTGTAGAACAGCTGGAAAACGGAACTTTCAGGATCAATCCGGAAAAATGCATCCTGTGTTACTGCTGCAGGGAACTTTGCCCTAACGATGCAGTCGAGATAAAAAAGTCCCTGTTAGCACAGATTTTAACAGAAACCGAAGATTTAATACATAGAACATAAATGTAAAATGAAATCCGGCAAATACGTTATAATACTTTCTGTTTTATCTTTTTGCAAGATCTTTTAATCCAGAACGCCTAAAAGATGTATTAAAAGAATCTTTTGCTCGGGAAAATACCCCTGTGCTTGTAAATAAAGAAGGTGATGGGATGCTTTATATCGATACAGAGTATGCTCCGGAAAAATGCTCTCTTTGCGGCGGAACCGGAAATAGTGAAGGTGGAATCTGTGAAGCCTGCGGAGGACAGGGGAACGTGCTAGTTGCCCAGCCTGCAATAATATGTCCACTTTGCGGCGGGTCAGGGAACCTGGACACAGGAACATGCAGGGCGTGTGGAGGAAGCGGCTGGGCTCTTTTCTGAAAAAATCAGAAAATATTCCCTAATTCCTGTCCTTGAACCTTGTTATGAAAAAAACCTTAACAGTTCCGGATTCATGCCCCCAAGCCATAAAGTAAAACTATGGCTCTTCAGTAAATGATTTATCAGGAAAACGCTCCGAATTATTCGGAAACTCCTCTTTTTCCTTTTGACTTTCCAGAAAGTCGTTCTTTTTTTCATCGGGCAAACAGTCAAAGCAGGTCTCATACCTTGAAGACTTATACTTTTTTCTGCATACCGGGCAGAGCTCCATACCCTTCAGGCTTGCAAAGTGACAGCGTTTGCAGAGCACGATTGCATGTTCCAGAGACGCGTATTCTTCCTCAGCTTTTCGGGTTTCGTCTTCAATTAGCTCTTTAATCCCGTTTTCTTCAAGCCATTCATGATAAAGCTGTTTGAAGTTTCCTTCTCCTGTATCTTCAACAAGCACCTCGATACACTGCTCTTCAAGGTCAGTATGGTCAGGCTCAGCTTTATGTACAGTAGAGGCTTTGTGCCAGGCAGGGTGGCTTTTATGGTGGTGTTTGCCGGTCAGTACATGTTCGAATTTCTGATACTTTAGTCTGTACACTTCCCTGAATCTGGTATAAGCAAGACTGTAAATCCCGGAACGGACCTCTGCCGGAGAAAAGGCTCCGGGAGTGTGGACACAAAGGCGCTCAGAAGAGCCGCACCAGGCACAGGCTTTGCCTGTAATGAATTCAGCCCGTTTTACTTTCCATTCCTTAGAGGTTCGTTTCATTGAGACACCTGAAAAATCGCTTGGAAATAAAAGATAGTTGAATAAAAGATAGTTGAATAAAAGATAGTTAATACTGGATGCCTCATGTTCCGGACTTAAATATATTTTCTGGTTCTTATTCCAGTTAGATTACAGGCCTTAAGGAGCTTTCTGGCTATCAACTGCAGTCCGAATAATTCATTGAACAGACTTTTTCGGACCTCTCAATGTAATATTCAAAGAGTTCTCTACCCCAGGCAAGGGCGCGGGGTTCAAAACTAAGAAGGTACTGCCCTTCAAACTTTCCTTTCTTATTGAAAAACCCGAGCAATACTGCAGTTTCCGAAATAGCAATCAATGAAGGAATTTCAAGCGGGTTTCCTGCGTGCACAAAAATAGTGGCGTTTTTCTTCGCCAGGATTTCTTCCCCCGTATCACGGAAATCCCCTGAAAACCTATCAAATGAATCTCTGCTAAGGATAAGCTGTACCTTTACATCTTTTTTTGCGAACTCCAGGGAGAAAGAAGGGATCTGAGGGTGAAAATAAGAAAAAAGGAGCATAACCTTTGAAGACCCGGTAAAATGATTAATCATCTTAGGGAACAGATCAAATCCGTGAGTAAGCCCGGGTTCGACAAGCTGGATTCCTTTAAGCTCCCCTATACGTCTTAACAGATGAAAAGGAATAGAATCCAGTTTCCTGTGGCTCCAGAAAGAATCATTTTCCTCAAGTGTACTGGCCGCATCCATTAAAGGCCTGACTTTCGTAATTAGTATATTACCTATTATAGAAAGCTGATATACATCTTCGTTCTGAACAATCAAACCTTCTTCTTTTAATTTTTTGAGATGGGGAAGCAGGGAAATTCGGGAACCCTGAAGAAGATCAAGAATTTCATCAATATTTCGGGGTCCTTCGTACAGCAGTAACAGTAAATTTTTCCTTTTATCGGAAAAAAAAAGGAGATTAACAAGCTGTAATTTCATATGGTTTTGCGCCTTCTAAAGTAAATTAGCATTTTTAGCAATACGATAGTGTGAAGATATCAAAAAATAGAGTACAGATATAATCATTAATGTATAGATATAAATGTTACCTCGAGTCTGAAAAATCAGAAGAGTAGAGAAGATGGAATAAAAGATAGAAAGATAGAAGACAATTTCATTAGTCTTCGGTTAAGGAATTTTCTTGCCTGAAAGTATCGATTTTGCATTAGAAGTCTACCTTAAATTTTGGCCTGATTACATGAAATCGATACCGGTTCCACCTCTCAATTTTTAAAAATATTTGATAACTGTTGTGGGAATGGAGGTCATTTATCACGATTCCTCGCTTAACCGAAGACGCATGAAGACAATTTTCGTAAATGATCATTAATTACCTGAGACCGGAACAAAAAAGAAATATTTGAAAAAAATACTATATTACAGAAACGATTTTACAGAAACGATTTTTTACATAAATGATTTTACAGAAACGATTTTACAGAAACGATTTTACAGAAACGATTTTACAGAAACGATTTTTTACATAAATGATTTTTTACAGAAATAATTTCAGGTGAAAAAGTAACCCAGAAAGTAGAGCTTTGAGGAGAATAAAGTAAGGAGGGGATTTTGATTAACAAAACGATTCCTGTACTACTGATATTAATGTTGACTTTTGTAGCCGGATGTACCGAGAAACAGACAGAGATCTCAGAGAATGCGACTATAACCCACAAAACATACGGAGCGTTCACACTCCCGGAAATGCAGCTGCAGGTGCTAACCGTAAACAGCACATCGGTTGTGTTTACAACTTCGGACAATGAAGGAAAATTCATGAAAACATATGAAAAGCCCTTCAATGAAAGTGCTTTCAGAGATCTTACCAACCTGTTTGAAGAAAACGGATTCCTTCAGATGGAAGAACGCTATATCCCGCAGAAAGGGCAACCTGTAGTCGCGGATGTGGGAACACTCGAGATTAGCCTGAATGGGGAAGCCCGTGAAAAAACCGTAATTGTAGACCCATACTCTTCCGAATATATGCCTGAAGGTCTCCAGAAAATCGATTCTGCACTGGTTGAACTTCGGGCTTACGCCCTGTCCACTTCTCCGGAAGAAGCGGAAAGGATAGCTAGAACCTGGGTAAAAGCTGCACCCACATATAGTTTTGATGGCTTTGACCTCGAAATGGAAGCCCATGAGGTGCTTGAGAGCTTTCCGGAGCAGCATTTTCTGAACTATACATTTACGAGCAGGCACGGTGGCTATGGAAACCGGACAGACCGGATTGTAACCGAAGCTCTCACCCCTCACAGCATAGAAGTCATTGTTTCTGAGGGGAAAGTAATGTCTGCTGTAATCGATGGAGAATGGAACGAAATTACCCAGGGGCCTCTTGAAATCGAGCCTGATGAGACTGATATTACTGAGAATGCTACGGGAACCTCAGGAGCAGAAGGAAACACTGTAGAAATGAAATACAGGATATCTGAAGAAAAGACTCCCTGGGACCAGTGGTATGAAGAAGGGAACATCCAGTTTATTAAAGCTCCGACCCAGCCAGAACTGATAACCGCTTACTATGGGACCGTTTACAGCATAGAGATCTCTGACATACAGAGGGTTGATAGTTGCGACCTTGGGTACCTCTGTGGGGAGGAATTTTATGTTGGAGATCTCTGACATACAGAGGGTTGATAGTTGCGACCTTGGGTACCTCTGTGGGGAGGAATTTTATGTTGGGAAGGTAAAAGAAAGCGATTCTTCGAAAATGAAAGAGCTGGGATGGACAGACATTGGAGAGTATTAAGCCCTTAAAAAGAAGCCCACAGCTGGAAAGCTCTTAGATGGAAAGTACTTAGCTGGAAGGAAATATCAAAGGGATTCAGGGAAAGAAATAAGAAAAAAGCACCTTTCATTTTTCCTTCCAGGTGCTTTCCATGTTCAGGCAAATGAAACTATCCCGATGCCGGAAGAAAGTCAGCCCTCACTGCTGCTGCTTCTTGAAGTCTTTGGAGCAGGAGGGTGATTTTTACCTTTTTGAGGTTCATGCCCACTTTCTCAAGGTAGTACAGGTTTTCTGCAAGGCAGACATTCCGAAGCCCCCGCAGGGTTTTATCCACGAGGAAGGCGCAATTCGGGCTTCAAAATCAGTTTTCTGAATTGTTAAACCAGATCGTAAACTCTGTCCCCTAGCCTCTGTTAAGTTCAATACAGCCATCTATCTGTTCATCAGGAAATACACCCATTCCTTCGTAGGAAAGTGTATATAATAGATCCAGACTCCCGATAAAAAAGTAAGCAACCCCTATAAACAGAAGATACTGGTTTTCCAGATGATCTCTTGATTTCCACACTATAAGAAATATCACGTATGCAACATACACACTGAAAAGTTCTACCAGAGTCTGGAAGAGCAGGTGGTTACTGAGGCTAATCAAATAGAGAACACTAGTTATAGCTGCCCAGAGTATCACATTATAGGGCTCGATTACTACCTTTTTCCCCTTAAAAGTTGTAATGTATCCTGCCTCTGTTACAGTTATATCTAAAAGAATATATTAGCTTCATATAAAAATATGTTGAATATTCCTTTAAGGCAAAATTAACTTAAAACCCCTCTTCTTTACAGATAAAAAGCTTTATAGCCTTACTTCCCAATTTTTAAGCGCATAACTCTTTTCCCTTTCCTTAAGTCTTTTCACTTCATGCGTGCATGCGCATGAATTTGCCTCTACATCTGGCACAAATCGAAACTTTTAAATAATAGTATGC
>NZ_JAQUVZ010000081.1 GCF_028693135.1 Methanosarcina sp. | reverse complement strand
CGGTCTACAGCTTGGGGATGTAAACAGTACTGGAAGGGATGCATCAGAAATTGCAATATTCGCAGTAGCGGCACATACCACAGACCCAACCAGGGACCCTGCTATGATGGATCGTATCAACACGATGCGGGATATTTACATCAAAGCCATTCTTCTATTCGGCGGACTGTTGGTTTTGTTTCTCCTCTATCAGACAGTAGACCCTGGTGAATCGGCAAAACTCCTGGAAGATTTCACCGGAACTTACGGTTATGTTGCGGTTGGCGATATGGCAAGATACTATGCTTATACCTGCTTCTGGTTGCTATTCGGAGTTGCGATATTCTTTGGTTCGCTGAAAGCGAACAATTACCTTGTTGAAAATCAAATGCTATCTGTCCTCGACCAGGTGGCGTTTTCGAGCGACAGTATCGGGCTATACATAACTTTCGGGATATTGTGGCTCGTTTCCCTTCTATTCTTTGCATTACGGCTCGTGGTAATTGTAATTAGTGCTCACGTTTGGTATCTATATGGGCTCGGGTTTGGGTTCAAGAAAACAAGATGGGCGGCTCTACTTATTACGACTTATGAAACTGTGTTTATTTTCTCTCAGTTTTTCATCGTCTGGATTAGCTGCACGGTAGTAAGTTACACAACATCTCAAGAACTTGCCTGGTATAGTGTTTCGTTCGTTTACCTTGGCCTATTCTTGACTATCGTCCTCTCTGAAATTCTGTTTGTGACATGGCCTGTTTTCTGGAAGCTTTTGTCACCAAGAACGCTAACAACCGCAATTAGACTCGCGAGGTATATTTGATGGCTGATAATACACCAAATTCCCTGATCAAAATTGATACTCCTGTTACCGCTCGGTATGGAAAAAAACAGATTGGAATCTTTGTTTTTGCTGGAACTACTATAGTATTCCTGCTAGACCTGATTAGCAGGAATCCACACAACAATCCGCTTGTTATCGGGTGCATAACAGCAGCGTTCGCGATAGCAGGAACGGTTTACAAATGCGCGAGATCTAAAAACGCAATATATGACACTGAATTAAAAACGATGTTCAAAGCTAAGAACCTTGTAAAGAAAAACGAAATATATAAATATGACCCTAAAAACTCAGATCATAAGAAAACAGCATGGACCGGATTAGAAGGGGTGGACACTGAAGGGCATTTTAAATTTAGAAAAACGAAGGTGTATGAAAATAATTACTGTAGTCATGGGATAATTTGGTGTGTAACTCCTTCGGATTCCAATGATAGAGATTCATATTACAAAGGTATGGAATCTCTGTATAAATCAATCCCTGAAAGGTGCCTGCACAAAACGATAACTGCCCAGTCAAAACACCTTGCGAATATTAGCGCGGTCTATGAAAAAAAACTGAAAAATCCAAACTTGCCTCTAATTGTTAGGAATGGTTTTAGAGCTAAGAAAATGTTCTTCGATGAGATTAAAAATAGAGTCGGATGGATGCATGTAATCTTTTTAGGTATTGAATATATCCCAGACGATAAAGAAGCGAATGATAGATGTGACGAAGTAAGGGATAGATACGGAAAAGCACTCAGTATTCACGGTATTTCAGTAACTCCGGTGCTCGATCCAACAGAATACGGTATTATCTGCGCACAACTTGGAAGAATGGAGAACTTAGAGGGGATGATTTAAATGAAGTTTACAGGATACCTGGCAAAAAATAAGTTAACTGGTGGAGTAGTAAATACAATATTTAAGGTAAAGCAGGAAAAGAAGTTTAAAAAAGAAGATGAAACGAAGCACAAAAATGAGAAGATGCTGAAGGATGTAATTGATACCGCGCTTCCAGTTTCTTTCAAACCTTCAAAGGATGGGTTGTGGCTTGAAACTAATGATACTTTTATACAGTGTATGGTAATAGGCAGGATCAGCCCGAAGTATGGAGATAGGCAGGACTATCCTACAGAACTTGACCCCTGCTTTATGGATGAAATTTTTGAGATTGCAACAACTCCAGAAACCTGTATAGAGCTATGTCAGATCGTTTACCCTCTCAACCCTCTACACGAAAACGAAGCCCTCGAAACTGCCAGGAGAAATATACAGATAGCAAATGTAGTACAGGAAAATAAAGACAAGTTCCTGCGCCAACACGACGCTATTAATGATTTTGCAGCCGAAGGAATCCACGAATACCAAAAACAGCTCTATCACGGAAGTACAAAACTGTTTCACCATGTCTTACTCGTGGCGGTGCAGGGGCTAACAAAAAAAGCAGTCAAAAGGACTATTAAAAACATAGAGGACGTTTGTAATAGAAAAATAATCCAGCATGAAATACCACAGCGCGGAATGGCGGAAACATTCAGGTCTATGCAGCCAACTCCTTATGTTTGGGATTACTTGTTTAAGAAGTCGGTTCCTGCTGAACTATGTGCCAAAACTTCACTCCTGAGAAGTCCCGAACCTAAGATAGCAACAAAGGGCCGGATGCTCGGAATGAATACCAGGACAGGAAACCCGATTTATTACGATTTTGATGACCCGAATACAACAAATTCAAACGCTATAATCATAGCTCCTTCTGGATCTGGAAAGTCTGTCGAGCTCCTGAAAGACGATATTAGGGCTTTTCTTGATGGTGATAATGTAATCCATGTAGTACCTAAAAAGGATGGAAAAACCGATCACCTGAGAGTATGTAAAGCTCTTAACGGACAGCTCTGGAAGGTGGGGTTCGGCGGTCAAAATCCAAATATGTTCCAAGTATTCTTCGATCCTTCTGTAATGGATGATTCACAAGAAGGTTATCAGGCGGCGTATCTAGCCCACTTTACAATGCTCTTGGAATGTATAGGGCTTTTAATTGGGAGTGGATATTCAGACCAGCAAAAAAACTGGCTTACCCAGGCTCTCAGTGAATTATACGACGAGTTCCATGTAATTGATGGTAAGGGGGCTATCGTAATGGATAACGTTTCTAAGTGGAGTGAGGGGTATTTCTGGCCCAATTTCACAGACCTTAGAAACAAACTCGAAGGCTGGCTTAATGACGGTCAACATAAGAAAATGTCGGGTCCCATCGAAGCTCTGTATAACAATACTGCAATGCTGACACCTAACGGGCCTCTTGGATATCTTGTGAATAACAATGCTCTCGATCTGAGCAACCAGTTTATCATGGCTGACCTTTCAGCCCTTACAAGTGTTCCTAACGTGCAGGAAGCCCTTACAATGATGATAATGTCAGTTGTATATACTAAACTGGCAAATGCTAAACCGGGAGCTCCTATTAAGCGCACACTTCTTACCCTCGACGAAGGCGCAGACCTTGTTAAAAATCCCACTATGGAAGGTAGTATTGAGAAGTTCTTTAGGCAGGGGAGAGCGTGGGGGATGTACACAAAGGTAGTTTCTCAGGACCTAGCAGGCTTCCCTCGAACAATGCTTGACATGCTGAAAGCGAATACGGCTTATATCCTGCTTCTCGGAAACTGGCGGCCTGACAACGTGGGCCCTATTCAAAAAGAGTTTTTGCTTAATGATAATGATGTAAGCACTTTGATAACTCCGGGGAAAGGGTACGGACTTATAATCCTCTATGGTCACAAGATCCCCTATTATAACGCTCTTGATGACTTCGAGAACGCTGCGATACTAAACAAAGGCCCTCTAGCTAAAGAGATGAATAAGATGATTTACGGGCAAGAAATTGACCAAATCGAAGAAGAAAACGAGCCGATGCGTGGTGGAATCATGCTCAATCCTATGGTGTCTGAGGTAGTCCACGATCTCGAAGTATCCTGCAAGACCTGGTATAACACGGAGTTGAAAATTCAGGATTATCCAAATGGATACGAAAAAGAGACAGTGAGAAACCCATTCACCGGAATTAATACAGTAGTGTTTTATAAAAAATCTTTATTGGGTGAGGACGGTAAAATCAAAGGGCAGACTACAGAGCATTATTTTATGAATGCCCTCCTCGCCGGGGAATGTTGGCTTAATGGTGCGGAATCCGTGACAGTAGACGACAATTACGGGCAGGATCAGAAACCCGACGGAATTGCAGTTTTCCCCATGCCAAACGGCAAAAAATTCAAACTTGCCTGGGAATACGAGACAAGGGAATGCAAGCACAGCGTGAAGGACTTGCAAAATAAACGTGATGCTCTGGAATTGATGACTGATGCGTCCGGCGCGTCGTGCTTTGATCGAGTAATCTTCATATCTAAAAAGGATTATGTCCCACACCTCACGGCTGCGCTCGGTGACGATTACGTGCTAACTCGCGGCGCAGCAGTTTCCAAATTCATTGAAACCATAAAAGCACAGAATTCGCCTGCTCTCATACCTCAGCTTGAAGAAATGGCCATCGAGGCGGTCTAAATGTTTCCGGCACTGTCCCAGACTTATTATAGTCTGTTACAGACGGCCGGACATAATAGTCCAGCCTTATCTATGGACCCTTACGGGTACCATTTTGCCGGGTGCTCAGACCCGGCGGTTCCTTCGGTTGTTTCTGTGAAATCTTTTGATAGTGTGAGCGAAAAGTCAGTTAAGTATATAAATCTATCAAGCCTTTTTAATAATATGCAAGAAGACGAAAACGGAAGCGGTGAATATTATTCTCTAAACACTAATATCTGGAAACTATTAGAGATTAATAGAAAAAGCGATAGCAGAGGAAGAATTCACGTAAATGAAATAAACTTCGGAAAAGATATAAGGGTTTTTGTTTCAGATGTAAATCAAGAGCTAGAAACTTGCCAACACTATGTTTTATTACCTCATTCAATTTACACGGAAGTAAGAAAATCGAGAATAAAGGAACAAGTCGGGGGGCCTCTAAAAGTTCAATCCAGCGGTGATGTCTGGATGGGGGCAGGACATAAAAATAAATTTGTAAAAGTCTTTGTGAGGATTGATAAAGAATGATCGAATCGGTGACGGCAGCAGCTAAATTTAAAGCTCTCATAGCTGCCTTTTCTCTTCTGATTTTGGGCGGGATCCTTTACGAGCTAACCGGGGAGCATGGAGTACAAAGTACACCTGAAATAATCCAAGATGTAAAAACCGAAGATTTATTTACTAAAGATATTCAGCACAGGGCTGATCTCGTAGAAAATGCAGTAATGGAAGCAGTTAATCTGCAGGGAAAACAGAGTCCTCTCGTATATAAACAGACTTGTGAAAGTGTGATGTCCACGATAAGAGGAGAAAGACTTGATACAGAATATAACTATAATACGCTGGATGCTTCACAAAAGGAATTAGTACAGGAGTATAGAGACTATTTGCAGGAAGCGGCGAATGTGGTTATAGTTTGTGCAAGTGGTGAAACTCCGGACCTTACAAAAATGGAAGCTGCAAAGGCAGCTTTATCATAATTATTTTTTTTCTAAAATGAATTATCAAGGTGTTAACTTGAACTCTGAAGAATTTACATAATAAATGAATCCTCTTTTATTGAGTTGATCTAGTGTTTCTTCGGGATTTTGTATTCCAGTTTCATTTTTAATGTCTTCTACGGTCATTTTTCCTTGAGATTCAGATAACTTTCTTATTGCGTTTAGTATTGCGCGGAATTGTTCTCCATGTTCACTCATACACGTTCCTCCATACACTCGTATGCAATTGCCAATGTAACTAGATAATTAAGAATGTGTATAATTTTTGCTTTCAAGACCTTTATGGTGAGTAGTTGACTTTGATATACATACCCAATTGCCAATGTAACCATGAATTACATGTTAGAGAATTCTTTATTTTTTACTTCTTTTAGTTAACTATAAATACTAATAATTCCATAACATTACAACATGGCTTTTTTAAATTAAAGCTAAAGGCTTTTTATTTTAGACTCTCTTTCTCATTTCTAAGTTACATTGGCAATTGGGTATGTATATACCCTCTTACACCCTCTCTAGCCTTCTTTTCAAGTTTTCAAATCTATAATCCTGAAGTATAACTTCCATTAATGCCCCCGTATCTGCAAGAGGTCTTATCGCGTTGAATACTCCTCTCCTTCTCCCTCTTGATATCTTATTTACAGAGAGTACCCCCAACACGCTTAATTCGCCTAGATAATCATTTACTCTTCTCGGTTTCACAGGTTCAACTGATATTATCTCGCAAATTCTCAGGTATTCTGCGTAAATTTCAGATGTCTCCACAGACTCCTTATTTTTGCTATACTTCAAAGCACACGCTACGAGAACAGATTTTGTTTGCGTTGGCAACCCCCCAACAACCTCAAGTTGTCTATTCAATTCCATCCCTTCTTTCGCGGCTCTAACATCAATTTCTTCTATCATCTTACTGTTTCTCTGGTCTGCGATATCTCCCGAAGTCCTAAGTATATCTATTGCTGTCCTGGCATCTCCATTTTCCTGAGCTCCAAACGCAGCACAAAGAGGAATAACCATCTCTTCAAGAGATCCTTCAACAAATGCAGCATTAGCGCGGGATGTCAGGATATCGTTAAGCTGTTCGGCATCATATGGAGGGATGTATAACTCATTTTGCCCTAAGACGCTCTTGGTTCTTCCATTGAGATTATCATAAAAATTAGTATCATTCGTTATTCCTATAACGCAAACGTTGTTTTTCGTGAATCCACATTCCTTTATTCTGGCAATCTGGTTTATTATGTCAGGGTGCTTGAGCTTATCAATTTCATCAAAGATCAATAAAATAGGACCATCAAACTTGTCAACCAGCTTATAAAAATAATCAAAGTTCTTTGCCATTGTAATCCCAACAAGCTTTTCAGCATCGTGCATACTGTTTATAAGCGATTGGTTAATGTACTGCATCATAGGACTGGGGGCACTCAGAGTTTCACAATATATGTAAACCACAATAACTTTATTCCCTAGATTTTCAGCAGCTAAGGCAATTTCAGATGTAATAAGTTTGGTTAACATCGTTTTTCCAGTTCCAAAAGTTCCATAAATAAATAGGTTATCCGGTACTTTTCCGTCAATTGCTTCATGTAAAACAGTGAGATATTTGTCAATTACTTCATCTCTGTGTAGAACATCATCCAATAAACGGGGGTGATGTCCTTTTTTTAGAACATCTTTATCTTTGAAAACTGACGACCTTGTATAGAACTGAGTAAGCTTTTTAGATACTTCCATGTTTACACCTGCAATTTTAGTATATACTATTATTGCAAATGAAAGTATTTAAAACTTCCCAACTGTTACACAATATTATAAAAATAGAAAATTAAAAAAGAAAAATGGAAAAATTACAAATAAGTAACCAACCTTGAACCACTCACTTCTTCGCCATATCAGCAAGCATCTCTCCAAAATCCCTCTCTGCAACCTCAAGCGAGAAAATATACTGTCCGACTCCCTTTTCAATAATCCAAGGGGATTTTTCAATACTTTTCACCTTGTAGACTATCCCTTCATTTCCGGGGCAGTAGGCGAGGATTATACGCTTAAAAGAGGGTCGGACGTTGCTGATTTCTTAAAGAATTTCGCAGCGGAAGAAGAAAACGGCGAAGAAGAAGCAGATATCCAGGTTCCTGCTGAATCTGGACTGATTACTGATGAATTAGAGGCTTAATATACCTCCTTTTCAAAAGGCACTATACAGATAGCTGTATAGATTGGCGGGGAGTGCTCGCCAAAAATTAATTAATTCTCTTTTTTCATTTCCCATGATGACGGGATAAATAAATACACAATTATCATAACTCCGACTAAAATGTATATGAAATTATCATATGGTTCTGTTTGTTCTGGGAATATAAATGGAAGTTGAAATAAACCGACTATAAAAATTTGAAGTATTTTATTTAGATAGATAATGGTTTTGTTATCCATTTAATTCGCCTTCTTTTTCCTTATTATACGCTTCAGTTACAGCCTCTTTTCTCCACTTTGGTACATCCTCATTATATGGGCAGTTCACCGGGGGTCTTGCTACTTTTGACGGCACTAAAACGTTTAATGTGCATGGGTTCGCACATACATTACATTTCCAAGTTGTAGGCATTTTCTTTATCTCCATGTGCCCCATCAAGAGGCGTTTTACTAGATTCCTTTACGCAGTCAACTTATTTAAAGGTTACTAAGTAATTTACTTAGTATTTAACTTAGCAATACACTTAGTAAGTTTTAAATAGTTTAACTTCTATACGTACATATTACATGATAACGATAAACGTAACATTTGAAGGCGAACAAGAAGAGAAATTAGTAAAATTAAAAGATAAATCCGGTTTAAGCTGGCACGATTTTATTTTAGTGTCAAGTGGAGCAGTTAAGAGGAAAGATCTTTGGAAAATTAAAGTAAAGGAGGATTAAAACAATGCGCAAATATGAAAATAAAGTTGATAAAACTTCAAGTAATGCTGTTAGATGTGAAGAACCGGATAATAAACCAATTTTCATAGACCCTAAGAAATACCCTTCTCCGCATATGATTATCTATGAACCTGTAACCGATTATAAAGTGCTTGGAGAGGAAGAAAGGAAACTGGAATAAACAGCCATCATAAAAAATCACGGAGCCACAAACTATGATAAAAGATATACCAGATATAACCCTTACAGTAAACACTCCCGAAGAACTACCAGAAAATCTATTCAAATTTTACGACAGCCTCACGCGAAACGAACGTGTAATATCACTCTCGCAAATTGGCGGCGGGCTTGTCCAAGCAACAACAAAAGATGGAGATACCGGACTTTTCAGAAAAGATTTGATACCGAAACAAGGCAAGATGTATCTTTCATATCAAAAGCATTCGCCTCTTTTTGTAGAGTTTCCTGGGAAATTAGTAGTAATAGCGCCATGTGAATTTGAAGGGTGATCTTTCATGCAGTCTTTGAAAGTGGCACTGTAAAAGATTTATTAGATCTAGCAGAACAAGCTAA
>NZ_JAQUVZ010000080.1 GCF_028693135.1 Methanosarcina sp. | reverse complement strand
TTGTAGGAAATGCTCTTAGTTTTATGTTGTTATTCATTGGATCGAATAACACAAAACAAAGAGCACTTATTTTTATTTATCTACCAAAATGAAGTTCAAAATAGTGGAAACTGTCAAAGTTAGGATATAATACCAGAGGATGGGATAAATGGTTTCACAAACTGAAGAAAAAAAACCTTCAATAAAAGTCGTAAAAGACGGCCCGTATCTTGTCAGAGACCTTAAGAACTTCAGGAACTCAAAAGGTGTATCTATTGAAACAAAGCCAGTAATGGCCCTTTGCCGATGCGGAAAGTCAGAGAATAAACCCTTTTGCGACGGGGCACATTCAAAGATAGGGTTTTCGGGAGAAAAGGAAGAAGACCGCACACCTGACAAAGTAAAGGATTACATAGGCAAGAAGATTACTATTCACTACAACAGAGGAGTCTGCTCCCACGATGCATCTTGCGTTAAGGACGCATCTTCCGTTTTCAGGAAAGATAAAAGACCCTGGATCGATCCGGATGCTGCAGACCCTGAGGAAATTGAGAAAATAATTCGGAACTGCCCATCCGGAGCCCTGAGTTATTCCAGAGAAGGAGTTCATTATAAGGATTACCCCCGCCCTCCTGAAATTATTGTTTGCAAGGACAGTTTCTATAAAGTTGTTGGGAATATCGAACTGGAAGACCCTGAAGGTTCGGTCCCGGAGTCAAAAGAGCACTACACTCTCTGCCGCTGTGGAGATTCAAAGAACAAGCCGTTTTGTGACGGGACGCACTTACAGACCAAATTCAAAGACGAAAAGAACTGAACATGCAGAAGGCAGATCAATTTAGAGGGGAAAAAGCACCCGAAAAGCCTGGGCGAAACTCCTTCTTTTTGAAAGCCTGCCCGTGGAAGTAGGAAAGGTGCCTCGGGAGAAGCCACATATTTTATGGTAAAAAAGTAAAAAATAAATTGGCATAGAAAGAGTAAAATTTATCTCCCTAAGCTAAAAATTGGAATATCAGTTCCGGCTTGAAACATCAAACCAGACAGGGGTTTTGTCTTCAGGGTCACAGTTATAGTTTATGGTGATTTCCTCATTTTTCCGGATCTCTTTTATACAGACGTATTTCAAAAGGCCGTTGTCGAAGTCTTTCTGGTATTTTGCATTTGGGGTATAAGAGTGGTTGTAGAGAGACCCATAGCCCAGAGCAATCGCTGCTCCTCTTGAATCGGTCCCCCATGCGAAGTAGTAGTTAAAAAGCTGGGTAAGCTCAAGAGTATTCACTTCTTCCGGAGGAAGAACGATCACGGGGCAGGTTTCTATCACTTCATCTTTTTTAAGATTTCTCTGTGCAAATACGCCTCTACCTTTTCCAGGTGCGTCTTTAACACTTACCAATGACATTTGATCAGGCTCCTGTATTTATTATTATAAATTGCCTGGAAACTATTGCATTATTTTGAGAAGGCAATGAATTTATAAGTTTCCCTCCGAAAACTTTTATAGAGAGTACTTAGAAAATAGTTGACAATATCTGAAAATATTCCAAATATTTCACCGATTTTTACAGGATTCCACTGAAAATTTTTCCAAAAGAAAATAAGACAGGAGGAAATGAAATTAAGTCATTGAAGCTGGTTTTATCAGATAAGGCCTGATTACTAAGAGTTCCAAGAGTTCCTCACATTCCGAAAAACGGCTTTCATTGCCGTATTTTTAATGCCGGGTAAGGCAAGGAAGCTCAGGAGAGTCTTCACATAAAGGGAGGTCCTTTCCAGAAGGCAGTGTTTTTAATGGTCTCTTTTTCCCGAGAAACCTGTAATATCCAAACCCGACCAGGAAAATCGGAAAAACGACATCCCAGGTAAAACTGGAGACCAGAAAGCTCACGGATACGAGCGAAAGCGCCGAAAAGACCCATTTCCTCCAGCCGGTCTCAGTCTTCCAGTAGGCAACTATGATAAAGGCATAGAGGAAGACAAAGTTCTGGTTTACGAGCAGGATCATGGCTGAAACCGGGATTTTAAAAAAGTAGCTTCCTATAATCAGGATTATGGATAAAACATATAACCCGACGAGGCTGGACACAGGAATGTCCCTCTTTGAAAGCTTTCCGAAAACTGCCGGAAAAATGCCTGTCCTGCCTCCGGAATAGAGCAGGCGGCTTGCCGTAAAGTTCCAGGAACATGCATTTGCTGCAACCACTATAACCATTAGCCATACCAGCAAGTCCCCTCCAGGCGTAAAGAGGACAAGCCCTGAAAGCCCGGCTGCCCCCCGAAGAGGGACACCTGCAGCACTGGCTCCTGAACTTATGAGGGCTAGGAGGATGTAGATGGAGGTTACCAGAGCAAAACTCAGCCAGTAGAGGAGAGGCACGTTTTTCTCAGGATCCTTAATTTCTCCCAGGGAGAAAGAGAGATTTTCCCAGCCCAGAAAGGCCCAGAAAAGGAGGGCTGTAACCTTCCAGACATTGTCCAGGTCTACGTTTCCGTTGCCGTTTACGGCTTCTTTTGCGATCTCCACGCCTGAGCCGAAGAAATCCAGGTTGAAGCCGATAAGCAGGCTTATTAGCAGGAAAAGTACTGCAAGGGCCATGTAATTGATAAGGGAAATAGCCTTCATTCCGGCAAGGTTTGAGAGGAGCATCAGGGTTACGAGGAAAACTGCAAAAAGAGCGACCCCTGCTTCCGAAAGGGTGAAAAGTTGTCCCATGTACTCGCTTCCGATAAGTGCAACAGCAGGAAGCCCGAAAAAGAAAGATCCACCGACAAGGTAGGAGACCGCATATCCACCCCAGGGACCCACAGCTTCTTCGGCATAGCCGGCAAGGCCGGAAGTTGAAGGGAATTTCAAGCCAAGGCGGGAGCAGATCTGGATAAGAGGGATTGCGACCAGGGAGATCAGGAACCAGCCCAGGACTGCCTCATGGACACTGCCAGCATCAAGTGCCAGTCCTGGTAGTGCCAGGATTCCTGTTCCTATGAGCATGCAGATTGCAAGCCCAAGCCCCCGCCTGAGGGTAATTGTTTTTCCAAGTTCAGTCATTTTTCCCCTTAAGTAGATCAGTAGATCCGTATATCAGTAGATCAGTAGATCCGTAGATCAGTAGATCAATAGATCAGTAGATCAGTAAATCAGTAAATCAGTAGATATATTTTGTAATATTTATCTATATGCCAGCAGTTTGTCCAGGTTATTTCTCCCCGGACCAGCAGAAAATTAAATGTCTGAGAATTACAGCTCCGAATTAAATGTCTGAAAATTACAGCTCTGAAAATTACAGCTTCGAATGAGTCAAAGAAGCTGCTTTTCCCTCTTTCTTGTTTTTCTCACAAACCCGTAATAACCGAGCCCTGTAAGGGTAACGGAATAGAGAATCTTCCAGGTGAACCCTGAAACCAGGAAGGAGAGTGAAAGGAGGGAAAGCCCTGAGTAGACCCAGCGCCTCCATCCGGTTTCGGTTTTCCAGTAGGAGAGCAGGATAAAACCGTAAAGAAAGAGGAAGTTCTGGTTTACGAGCATGAGCAGGGAAGAAACCGGGACCTTAAACACATAAGTCCCCAGGAGCACCAGTACGAAAGCCGTATACATACTCAAGATGCTTGCCATTGGCTGTCCACGCTTCGAAAGTTTTCCCAGGTAAGCCGGAAGCACTTTTTCTTTTCCGGATGCATAAACAAGGCGGCTTGAAGCAAAGTTCCAGCAGGTTACATTAGCCACGATAACTACTGCCATCAGCCAGATGAGCAGATTTCCCGGAGGTGTGAACTTAACGAGTTCCACAAGGCCGGACGCTCCGGAGAGAGGAACTCCGGCTGCATCAGCTCCTATACTTGTGATTGCCAGCATCAGGTAAATGAAGATTACCAGGACAAAACTGAGCCAGAAAACCCTCTGGACATTTTTTTCCGGGTTCTGGAGTTCTCCAATGCCAAAGGACATATTTTCCCAGCCCAGGAAAGCCCAGAAGAGAAGAGCAGATATTTTCCAGATATTATAAGGGTCAAAAGCTTCAAAATTCATTCCCAGAATGGCGGATAAACCACTTCCAAGAGCCTGTATTGAAAACGCGAGCCCAGAAGAAAAGAAATTGAAGTTATAAAAGGTAAGGGCTGCAATCAGGATCAGCAATACGGCCACAGCTGCATAGTTGAAAAAAGAGACAAGCCTGACCCCGGCAACCGTTATAAGGGTCATGGTTGTGATGATAAGAAAAGCCAGCAGATGGACCCCAAAATCAGGAAAGTCAAAGAGGTGCTGCAGGTATTCGCCGCCAATTAGGGAAACTGCCGGCTCTCCCAGAATAAAAGAGCCGCAGACAAGGGCAGTCACTGCATATCCTCCCCACTCCCCTACAGCCTCCCGGGCATAATGGAACATGCCACCTGAACAGGGGAATTTCTTTCCGAGCCTTGCGCAGATCTGAATAAGGGGAATTGCTGCCAGAATAATCAGGAGCCAGCCGAAAACCACTTCTTGCACTGTCCCTACATCCGCAACCAGCCCGGGCAGGCCCAGAAGCCCGGAACCTATGACCATGAGGATGGCCAGAACAATTCCACGCCCCAGAGTAACTGTTTTTTTAAGTTCGGTCATATTTTGTCCCCTCACTATCCCAAATAAATCATAAAAATAAACATGAAGAAACAGAGAATACACTTTGAAGCCCTATAACATTTGCGTTATTTATACTGCAAGTCTGCGATTTGAATCCTGCAAAAAGGCGAAAAGTTGAATAGACCGGATGCCTGGGAATAATACTCCACCTGATCCAGGAAATACTTCTATTGCCCCCGGAAACCGTTTTTCAATTCAGAAGTTCTTAAAATGTCCCTGCCAGCTTGTCTGATGGGACCTTTCCAAAATAAATAAACTTGAAAAATAGTCTTTTCAGATAGCATCTGATCTGTTTTGTTTACGTCCCTGTTTGTTCCTGAGGTCACTTTTCACCTGTTGATTTTTTTGGGCGTTATTAATTTTTGTATTTTAGTGGATGACCAGGAAGTAAAATAAGGAAGTGGAATAAGAAAGAGAAATAAGAAAGAGAAATAAGAAAGAGAAATAAGAAAGAGAAATAAGGAAGTGAAATAAAGAAAAAACAGGGCTTTTTAAGAAACCCCGCTCAGTAATTGTTTTTTAGCCGTCAGTTTTTAACTTTTGGATTCATCTTTTTCCACGCAGATCAGTTCTTCTGCATACGGGAGTTCCTTTTTCATCCAGTCGCAGAAATCCCGCCACTCGTCAAGCTTGTGGTGGCGGCGCTGGAAGTAGATGTTCCGGAGTTCGGCGTAGTTGGTTATGACTGTCCGTTTCTGCATGTAAGCGCTCGGAAGGTCCTGGACAAGTTCCCTGAAGATGGCTTTCCGGTATGCATTATCCTCTTCACTGTCTCCTTCGCGGGATTTGTAGGCTTTGATCAGGTCGTTGAGGTGCCGGATCTGGGCATGCCTGTATTCTGTCATCGTATCAAAGGAAAAGTCGTGGGGAGCCAGGTCCTTGCTGGTCAGCTTATGCATTGTTGAGGTTGAATTCTTTTCCGTAAATTTGTAAGTATCAAACTCTTTCCACCAGTAGAGGGGAGCAGAGAGGTCAAAGCAGACCGTAATGAACCTCAGAAACTTGCCGTGTTCGTTTCCCGCAAGGGTCAGGCGCTGGGCCAGGTTAAGGTCCTTTTCTCCCAGCTTGCAGTTTCCAGCTGCATCTGGCTCGCTGCTGTCCGTCAGGTGCCAGGAGTTCATGGGGTTCCTCATGCCTTGAATTGCGTAGTAGATGTTGTATGTGCCGTGTAACTCGATTTTGATCATGAAAGCGCCTCTTTAACCCGGTTGTAGTAAATAAATTATAAATCCTGTACGGTAAATAGTTTGTAAACCTGTTTCTGGCTAATAACTTGCTTCTGGCTAATAACTTGCTTCTGGTTACTAAATAATAACTCATTTTAAATATTTGTTGCGCAGCATTCTCACTTATTAATATTACAGCTACTTACAGTTACTAGATGTCTCTCTTGAATATCCAGAAGGTAAACCTGTGAAATTCAAGCTGAGTTAAAGGAAATAAGAAAGGAAGTAAGCATTATTCCAGGGGGAAATTATTTAAGAAAAATAGTTACCCTCTTAAACCATGATTTATCCTTTCAAGTACAATCTTTCTGCAAGTTCCGGATTTTTCCGTATTACCATCAGTGGCAGCCCTGCATATTTTCAGTACGATACTGTTAACTTAAATAAACCCGCAATTTCATGTAGAGAACAGCCAGAAATATATTCTTAAATCAGGAAAATCAGGAAAATCAGGAAAAATCAGGAAAAAAACAAAAGACTAAAATGGAAATGACTCCTACAGAACCCCTTTATCTTGGTATCCTCATTTTTACAGGCGCTTTTGCGGGCATTATCTCAGGTCTTCTGGGGGTGGGGGGAGGCTTCATTATGTCTCCTGTCCAGTACTGGCTATTGCAGGAAACCGGGATGCAGCCAGACCTGGCTATAAGGGCGGCTCTCGGGACAAGCCTCTTCGTTATCCTGATTAACGCCATATTTGTTACCCTGAAATATCATCAAAAGCGAGCAGTGCTCTGGAAACAGGCTATGCTTATGGGGGTATCCGGATCAATTGCAAGTTTCGGGGGAGCAGCGGTAGCTTCTTACTTGCCTGCCTCTACCCTGAGTACAATTTTCGGGGTTGTGATCATAATGGGAGCTCTAAAAACTTATACCATGCCGGCTGTAAAGGAAAAGAATGAAATTAGCTCCAATCCGGTAGCTTATATTTTTGCCGGTATCATTATAGGCTTTTTTTCAGGGCTTCTTGGAATCGGGGGAGGAGTAATTGGAATTCCAATTATGCTGATCTTTCTTCATTTTGACATGAGGAAAGCCGTAGGAACTTCGGCTGCAATAATGATCTTTACCTCTTTTGGAGGATCAGTCGGCTACATAATCAATGGCTGGGGGCAAACAGGGCTTCCTTCTTATTCTCTCGGATATATCAATCTCCTTAACTGGATTTTGCTTGTAGTTCCCGGGCTTCTTGCAGCAAGAAAAGGGGCGGATGTTGCCCATCTGGTAAACCCGGAATATTTAAAACACCTTTTTGTACTTCTGATGATCTACGTAGGGTTAAAAATGGTAGGATTTATTTGAAAGCAGAAGTACCAAAAGGGATTTCAGGATCTAATAAAAATAGGTGGCCCTTATTCTTATTAACTGGTTGATCTATTCTGGTGCCTGGAGCTGGAATTTTTCAGTTTTCTCACCCTGCACCGCAATGGGCCTGGGCCGGCCGGTTAACCAGATTAAAAGTGACCCGAAGATGGGCACCGCAATTCAGAGAGACAAATGTTGAAGGAAATGGTTCAGGAATAAGAGAATATTTTCCTTTCTCCTGGAAAATGCTTTTTACATCGCAATTCTGGCTGCAGAGCCACAACTCTGCCTGTTAAAAATAAAAATCAGTTCCTTTCAGGCACTTTCAATAGCTGTTACAGGGTCGAGTTTTGCAGCTTTCCTTGCAGGGTAGATTCCCGAGATGATATTGACTATGAAAGCAAAAAAAGAGGCATATACAAAATTAAGGGGCTTTACCTCAAGAGGAAGAGTCTGAAGCCCGAAATACATTTCCTGAGGAACTTCGATTTTATAGCTCTGCAGGGCAACGGTTGCAATGTAACCAAGAACTGTGCCGAGCATAAGTCCTATAGCTCCGAGGACCAGGGACTGAAAAATAAATATAACCATTATGCTTTTTTGAGAAGCCCCCATCGCTTTCAGAATACCGATTTCCCTGGTCCTCTGGGCAACGATGGTGATAAGGGTATTTGCAATCCCGAAACCTGCAATCCCGTAGATCAGGAGGTAGAAGATATTTATAAAGACCATCTGGGTATCAAGGAGACCGAGAATTTCGGCATTTGCTTCTATCCAGCTTACGGCATCAAGCCCTGTTTCTCCTTCAATCGAAGCGGCAATGACTTCGGCCTGATAAGGGTCTGCAACCCGGACTCCGATGTTGCTCACAACTCCGGGTTCGTTAAAAAAGTCCTGAACTGAATCCAGCCTTGCATAGGCTGTTACCTCGTCCGCAGCAGTGCCGGTATGGATCAGCCCCACAACCTTAAAAGAAGTTGTTTTCGAGCCCGGAAAAACAGCATCTACCCTGTCTCCCACATGGACTTCAAGATTTTCCGCAAGCTTATCCCCGAGCAGAATCCCGTACCTTGTGTGGACAAGGGCCATGAGGTCCCCTTCTACAACATCCTTACTCACCCTCATAACATTCTCTTCAGCCACAGGGTCAACTCCCTGAAGAGAAACCCCTTCGGCATTGTCTCTGTATTCCAGTGCCGCCTGGCCCAGGTATTTGGGAGATACGGCTATGACTCCTTCCTTTTCAGCAATTCGGGCAGATGTATGCCTGTAAAGGTGGATGAACTCTTCATTTTCGTTTTGAGGATTGATAACGATATGTGGAGTGTTTTCAATACTTGAGGTTACAAGTTCATCCTGAAAACCCGAAAGCATTGCCATCATTACCGTTATAACGGCGACTGCAAGGGCAACCGCAAGTATGGCAAAAAAGGTCTGCTTTTTCCTAGATAATACCTGCCTCAAAGCGAGTTTCAGTTCATACATCTGGATAAACCCCTGGACCCGGCCAGACCGTCAGAATTATCAGGAAGCCTCAAATCTTCAAAGATTCAGGAAAGTTCAATTTGCTCGGCGTTTCAAATCTTTAAGAGATTCAAACTTTTAGAGATTCGAACTTTTAAGTATGTTCAAGCTTTCAAGACTTTTAAGACTTTTAAGTTCATCTAAACCATCATGACAGTTTAGATTTTCAGCCTCTTATTCATTCTTGGAGGGCTGATTATAAATCAGTTTCTGATACAGGAAAGAAAATCCGTATCCCCTTCAAATTGAGTGGAAAGCTCTGTTTTTCAACTCAACGAGCTTTTTTCTCTGATGATTTGAGCCAGAGGTGGCATCTCAAATTTATTGCTCACTCTATCCCATATGTACTGA
>NZ_JAQUVZ010000079.1 GCF_028693135.1 Methanosarcina sp. | reverse complement strand
GAAGAGCCAAATAAAAAACAACCTTCCTGTCCCAAGGTAATGATGGAGTTAATATCAAAAAAAGGTAAGTGAAAAGGACTTTCATTGTTTGGGCATGTTATTCGAAGAATTTCATGTGCGTTTTTTATAATAGGATATTCATGCTTATCTTTCCTTATCAGAAACTCTGTTGGTTATTCCAAATTTGAGATTTAAAGAAGTAATTTTTGGTTTTGGGGTCAGCTCTATAATAAAACAGTTATTTCTGGCATATCGGATCTGAATTCGTCACTCAGTGGTTCTTATGAAAAATGGATTTTTACTGTGGTGAGCTTTTGAAAGCTTGATGGGAACTTTAGTGTCGGCTTCTCTACTTGATGATTTAAGGGAGCCGGGGGTATAAATATACTAAAACAGTTATATTCTTTGGGTGGGGTCAGACAATTACATTTTCTCTTTTTACATTGTGTCGTGGAAAAGCCGCGCCACTGCGCGGGAAAAACCCGTAAAGATAGCTAATATGGTTGCTTCGGGTTCAGGGTTTTTATTAGTCTTAATTTACTTGCCCTGGATTTCTGTTTTACCCTGGATTTCTGTTTTACCCTGGATTTCTGTTTTACCCTGAATTTCTGTTTTACCCTGAATTTCTGTTTTACCCTGGATTTCTGTTTTACCCTGGATTTCTGTTTTGCCCTGAACTTTCTGGCGTTGATGAATGAGTACACGGAAAATATCTTTTTTCAGGATCTATATTCAGTAAAACAGGTTCCAAAAAGCTATATTTGTATAACTTAGTTTTTATATTGGTCTAATTATTTCTTTTTAGTTTTTTGTAATTGGATCGACGATATTTCCAGTGATAAAGGAGTGTTTACATGGGACTTGGAATCGGAGATAAATTAAAAGGACTGAAAGGACAGGCAGAAGAAAAATCTGAGGAACTGAAAGGACAGGTGCAGGAAAAATCCGAAGAAACAAAGGGAGAAATTCAGAAGAAAGCTCAGGAAAGCAAGGAAGAACTTGAGGAAAAAGCAAATAAAATGAAATTATGATCTCTTCACTGAGCAGGAACTGCCTGCCTGGGATAAGAATGATGTGAAAGGAACTTAATCCCTACTTTGTTTTTTAGAGCTTCTTTTGCGTAGTTTTATGTTTAGTCTTTTGGGTAGGTCGGCGGGCTGGTGTTTGAAGCAATCTTTTCTCTCTGTGTATAGTGGAAATACCGCGGCAGGGCGCGGGAAATAAATGAAGGTCAACGGAGAACTTACTGTTGACGGGAAAAAGTATTCCCTGAACTTGATTCCCATGTTTTGCCAGGGGTGTGCCGATTATTCCTGATTTTGCTTTTATTTTTTTGCTGTGAAATGAAACTTCATAGTATCTTCTATTGAGGTTCAGGTAGATGAAAAGAAGATCTGGCAATGTCGGGATAAAAGATTACCAATTATTTTAAAAGTAGGACAATAACTTAATTTTTTATATCAACGATTTTATATAGTCATAAATTTTTATCCATAAATTATAGATTCGTTTAGCTGAAAAGGCATCCGAACAATTAAATCAAAACAGTCTAACATTGGTATGAAAGGATAAGAGTTATATACATATCTTACTTAATATATATCATATGAATAAAAAACTCATCCGGGGTTCTGGCATATTTCCCCGAGTGAGTACAAACAACACAACCTCCACGGTAGGGTAAAGGGTTCAACTCCTTACCTTTTCCCTACTAACTAACTTTTTTTAATATAGGGACCTGAAGAATAAAGTTATGGAAAGCATTAAAAAAAGATAAAGTGCTCTCTGGATTTAGCCCTGATTTTTCAGTAGATAAAGAGTTCTAAACAGCTGTTGAAAGCCCTGTCTTTTTGAGCTTTCAGCATCTCAACAAAATCTTTTAGAGTAAATTAGAAATCTTCCATCAGGGCTGCGGCATTTATTGCGGCTTTTTCAAGACCCGCATCTGCAGCGCACCTTCCAATATCTCCGATTAAAGAAAAAAAATCATCGTTGAAGGCTTTAAATCCATTTTCCGAGTCTATGTAAAAATTATGGAGTTCCTTTAAACAAAACTGACTTTTAATAGCTTCCTTTTCCATTCCCTGCCTTACCGCCTCTTTTCCCAATTCTTTAAGGGAGATAGCTATCAGCTGAAGAGAAAAAAGAGTTTTCATGTCAACTGCTTTTTCTCCCAGTGCCTTAAGAGCAAGAGCAGTCTCCAGCACTGCTTCACTAACTCCGTTTCTTGCTGCTTCTTGCCCTATCAGCCCGAGGGAAGCTGCTGCATTAAGAACACCACCATTCATATTTACTTCAGCTGCAGCTAACCCAAGGGATCTTATGCACTCAATTTTCCCGCATGTTACCTTCTGCGGGAACTGACTTGCAAAATATCTCATTTCAAGCTCACCCAGTTCGTTTATTTATCCAGAGAAGACGAGCCTCTTCTCGAGCCCTAACCACCTCAAGCCCGGGATCAAGCAGAAGGTTCTCTTCTGTTTAAAGCAAATTTAGCCTCCATTTTTAAGTCGTTATTATAATTTATGACCCCACAGGTTATTACTTTTTCGTATTTTACTGATAAGTACTCATGTATTTAAAAGTCAGACTGAAAAAGCTGAGGATATTCGAAAAATATGCAATCGGTCAAAAAATCTGGTTTAAAAAGAGATCTGGTTTAAAAAGAGATCTGGTTTAAAATATATAACTCATAAAGGGAATAAAAAAAGAAGTCAAAAATAAAAGAAGGAGTTTTTAAGGGGCTAATCCTAATTACAGGCTCGAATAAACCTTTTTCTGCAGCTCCTTTATCTCCTGAAATTTCTCAGTGTTTTTATCGGTTTCTGAAACTCCTGTGAATTTTAAGTTGTCAAGAGCCATTTCCGTAACAATAGGGGAATTAGTAAGGGCTTTTTCTTCAGCCTGTACTTTTAAGGTTTCAAGTGCCCACTGGCTCTGGAGTACAGCCTCATGGAGCTTGTTCTTCATAGAAAGCTTGCCTGCATCTTCAATCGACAAAGCTACTGAACTCAGGGCCTTGTCAAAGTAATTTTCTGCAGCAAGCTTGCCTATTTCCTCAAGCATCAGAAGGGTGCTGATAGTTTCGACCTCAAGGCTTTCTGAGGCTACCTTTTTTCCGACTTCTCCAAGGCAGCTTATTGCGTTAAGCAAAGCTTCTTCCATACCCTGCACTGCAGCAGCAGCCCCTATATCTCTTAAGAGCAGGGAAAAGGCAATTATTTCGTCCTGATCTTTCTTCCCAAGAGACGAAAGGTTCCAGATTTCTATCATGGTAGTAGCAGCTACCTTTGAACCCGCTTCAAGAGAACTTGAAGCTGCCGTTCTCCCTATCTTCCCTGTTTCTACCATCGTCCTGTTCAGAAGAGTCCCGTATTCCTTTTTTGCTGCTATTCTTGCCAGTTTCCCGAGGGCAAGGACTGAGTTGATTGCGACAAGTTCCATCCCTTCCTTTGCAGCTGCCTGTGCGATATCCGAGATTGAGAGGATAACCCTCCCGGCATCTGCCTCTTCATTTTCAGAGAGGAAGCCTTCTGCAATCCCTGTAAGGGAATCCAGGGCCTGGAAAACATTGCTCTCATTTTTTCCTTCAACTGAAGATAAACCTATGTCAACTGCCTCTGCTTCGTTTAATGTGATCATTATTTTTGCCCCTCTTTATCGGTCTATAGTATTACAAGTATTACAAGCTTCAATCATATTACAAGCTTCAATCATATTCAAGCTTCAATCATATTCAAGCTTCAAGCCCGTTTTCCTGCATATTTATACAATCATTGTTATACTTTTTATGCCCGAATGTCAGTTTAAGGCCATTACACCGCATAAAACAATTCGGCGGGTAAAATTGATATACAGGATGATATTGACTGGCTTATTTTATGAAATTAGGAGATTATTAGTGTTGCTATTTTGTGAACTACCCCACGCTAAAGCTGTGAGGCTTCCTGCTTCATATCCCGGAGCAACCTCCACGAATCCACAGGCTCTTCCCCGTGTCCCACGGGTGATCTTGAATCAAGTTGTTAGTGCAAATTTTTTAATGTTGATTGCAGCGTTAATGTCCCTATCATGGACCGTCCTGCAATCCGGGCATTCCCACTCCCTGACATCCAGAGTTATGTCCTGGTTGTGGTATCCGCAAACGTTACAGGTTTTAGTGGATGGTTCCCACATCCCTATCCTAAAAACGGTTTTGCCGAGCCTTTTTGCCTTATATTCCAGTTTTGAAACAAAGCTTCCCCATGCAGAATCACTGATAGCCTGAGCAAGTTTATGGTTCTTCTTCATCCCCTTAATGTTCAACGTTTCCACAGCAACGGCTTGGTTTTCGCTCAAAAGAGTGTTGGACTCCTTGTGCTGGAAATCGTGTCTCTGGTTGGAGATTTTCTCATGGATTTTAGCAAGCTGTTTTACGGCTTTTCTTCGGTTGTTAGATCCTTTCAGTTTTCGGCTTACTCTCCTCTGGAAAGTTTTCAGACGGCTCAAAGATGTTTTCAGGAATTTAGGGTTTGCTATTTTCTCCCCGGTGGAAATGATCGCAAAGTCCTTGATCCCAAGGTCTATGCCTACAGTGGTATCCTCTGAGTATTCCTGTATTTCCGGGTACTCTTCCCTGTCTTCCATCAGAATGGAAATGTAGTACTTTCCTGTAGGGGTCCTTCTTACGGTTGCCGTTCTCAAAAACTCAGCATTAAGGTCTTTTTCGACAATAACTTCCCCCTTAACCTCGGTAGTCTCTATCAGGTTCTCAAGGAACTCAGGACTGAACATGTCCCTGTGCATCTTTATTTTCATCCAGCCAATTCCCGGAAGAAACACTTTCGAGGAAGTCAGGTTGAGCCTGTACCTCTGGGGAATCTGGAAAGACTTGTTATTTTCCTTCTTCGTTTTCCATTTGGGAAAGCCATTTTGTCCTTTGAAAAATCGGGAATAGGCATCCTGCAAGTTCTTTCTTTCCTGTTGAAGAGACTGAGAATTAACTTCTTTGAGCCAGGGATAAATTTCTTTGAACATGGGAAGGTACTTTTCAAGTTCAAGCAACGAAATGTCAATCCTGAATTTTTCGTAGAAAACCTTTTTGATATGGAGAAAACGATTGTAGATGAACCTGCTGCTACCGATATGCTTTTCGATAAGCGTTTTTTGTTCATCATCCGGATATATCCGGAATACGTTTCCCTGCATCATTTGTACTTTTGCTCCTCTATTTATTGTTTCACAACATCCAATGTTACTGAGCTCACCGAGGCAATGAATCTTGAAAGTGTCCAGAGAGTAGGAATTTTCTTTTTGAGTGATGGAAATTCTTTCCTTAACTGATTTGAAGTATATCCTTTGATTTTTGATACAACTCGATATATTCCCACTTTTGGATTGACATCAAGAAGCAGATGTACGTGATCTGGCATTACTTCCATGTCCAGGACAACGTGGCCATATTCTTCTTGTTTTTCCAAGATCAACTCTTTTAATCTTTGCCCAATTTCCCCTACAAGTACATTCCTTCGGTATTTAGGGCAAAAGATAACATGATACTGGCAACTGAATACTAAATGTTTGTCTGATCGATACTCTTTAGCAGTATTCTTTATTTCCATAATTAACTAATAAATTATATGCCGTTTTTATATACACTTTTATGGGGTACGCCATTCATTCCCACACTGAAGCCTTGGGGCTTTCTGGCTGTTACATGTAACGGAGATACTTCTTTATGAGACTTCCGAGGCTTTAGGTTTTCGGTGAACCTGAACAGCAGCTTTTTATAGAGAATAAAAAGCCAAAAGCAGGCTTGAAGGTTTTCAGGAAAACAGGTATTTTGCGTAAAAAAGTGAAAAAATTTAAGTTAAGGATTGGAAACCTGCCTGTTCAGTTATACTTACTCATTCAAAGGATTCGGCTTCGTGTATATACTCAGAACCATTAAAGGTTTCAATAGAAAGTTTTGCTACAAGCATATAACTTACCAGAAACTTTTCTTTTGGCTCAAGCATTATCGTTCCAAGTGCATCAGCAGCCTTTATAATGATATTTTCAAAATTTCTGAAATCGGAATTAATAAACTGGGGTTCAGAATAAACAGGAATATGCTGGAGAGGAGGGATATCTCCCCTGCGTTCCGTAAGGAAGCCCAGAGTACCCTGAAGTTCATCAGAGAAGAATGGCCCATTGGCCAGAGGGAGAGACTGAATTATGCCTGATGCAGGAGAAAGAAGGCCTTCATTCTCCGGAACCCTGGCGATCTTTTGCCTGGATGTTTCTTTTCCTATAGCTCCTATCGCAAGAGAAGATACTAGAGACTCTCTTTTCATCCCGTGGAGGGATGCGGAGCTTACAATTTCACCAAGGTAAGCAACTGCGATTCTGACTGCCGCTTCCATCTCCTGTCCAACTGCGGACTTCCCGACTGCATGAAGGGAATAAATGATACTGAAACCTGTATCGGACATTTTCTGTTCCCTTGCAGCCTCCGCCATCCTTCCCAGGGAAATGAGGGAAATTAAAACCCCAAGTTCCATTTTTTGAAGGGCGGCTGCATTTCCAATGTCTCTTATGCTGATTATAGCCCTTTTTGCATCGGGTTCAAGCCCTTTGTTTATGTATTTCGTTCCCTGTTCCGTTAAAAAATCTATAGATCTAAGTACACCCAATTCATCATTATCCTTAGCCGAGCTTAAGCCAAGGTCTATTGCTCTGGCTTCGTTTAAAATAGACATTTGGATTACCCCAATTTCCTTACACCTTGAAAAACATAAATATATCTGGCAGTATTGCCGGCATTCAGGCCTCTTCTGTGTAGAAGCAGATGATGTGTAGTTCAGGTATTCACATGTGACAGGCAGGAAGCCCTGTTGCTTTAGCGCAGGGAGGAATGCCGTCAACTTTCTGGCATTCCGTTCCACGTTTGGATTTCTCCACTCTGCTTTGGAATCGAATTTCCGTAACAGGTAACACGGTTTTGGAAAACCGTCTCCCTTCGCCAATGTTGGATATGCTTGTCAGGTGTAGCACACCGCCCCTACCTCTCAGGACTTTTAATGCTACACGATAGAGCTACAAACTGAGGAAGCATTGTAGGTATCATGACATTTCCAACGTGGTCAATTAAGACTTAGGCTGGTCAACCAGGGCTTTTGCAAGCCACACTGCTTTAGCATGGGGTAGTTGACATGAGTTTTTGCCCGGACTGTTCTTTTAAAGGGCTCGAGAAAATTTATTAATCAATATCAGGAAACTTTCTCTTTCTTCTCAAATTTTTGTTTAATTTTTCTTCCAGTTTTTCGAGACCTAAATCCTCAAAACGCATGAGGGCTACTTCGGCTATAATAGATGCACTCACAAGATAGCGGTCCTGGGCATCAAACTTGATGGTTTCAAGGGAATAAGCTGCCTGAAGTATTGCCCTTTCAAGTCCCTGCCTGTCGGCAGTCCTCCCAACCTCCCCAAGTAAACGCGCACTGGTGTCGGCAGTTTCTTTAAGGTTCTTTTCAATTGCCCCAGTCCCTATTTCCTGCAACAGAAATTCGGCGTTTAATACTGCATCTTCGAAGTTCTGGCTTGCCGCAATTTTCCCCGTTTCCCCAAGTAAAGTCACTGTACAATTTGCGGCATCCCCCAGGCTGTGATTTGTTACGCTTTTTCCAATCTCCCCAAGAGCGAAAATGACTGCTATTGTTCCTTTTCGGGTTCTCGTGAAGGCTGCAGTATTTCCCATCTCCCCCAGGCAGGAAGCTGCAATCTTTGCAGGAACCTCCATTTTCTGCTCCCCTGCAGTCTTTCCAATTTCACCTATAGCAAGAGCTATATTGACAACGGCGTTTTCCATCCCTTGCCTGCAAACCTCTTTTGCAACCGGGGAAAAAAGAAGAAGGGTATTTGTAACAACCATTTCTAATCCAGCGAGAGCTGACGCTATCCCGATCTCTTTTATATGTTTGATTAATCTTTTTGTATCACTTTCCTGTCCTTCTTTTGCGTATTTTACTGCAAGCTCTGACAGGTAGTAAAGGACCTCAAAGATACTTGCTTCGTCTTTTTGATCTACCGAAGCCATCCCTATCTCTAACGCCTCGTCTTCATCAAGCGGTAGAATCCTTCATGCCCCCAGATTCGCTTTTAATTAAGTATGGATATGTGAGGATATTAGCTTTTTTATGAGAAATATAAATAAAGTAATCTGAAGAATTTCCCCTCGTTTTCTTAATGGAAAGAAGAAAATTGGTTGATCCTACAGGATATCCTGAGACATAAATCAAAATGGGCAAATTCCTCATTACAAAAAATTATAAATATGTGTATACGGAAATAAGACATCGGTTGTTTGCGAGTAAATAAAAACCTCATTTCACACACACAAGAGAATCGAAACGATTACTCTTGAAGGATAGGTTTAATTCCTTCTTCCTGTCCGTTACTAACGTTGGCTCGTGAGCAACTACCCTTTCTATCTTTCTTTTAAAGCTTGACGATTTAAACTGCGTTTATGAACGTCTGAGGTCTGAAAAATATCGATCCGGGAATAGGACTCCCGAACCTGGATTGCCTGAAGATCAGGTACTTAAATTTTCGGCTTAGAATACAAGTCCGAGGTCTTCAAGCTGCTTTCTTGCAGAGTTGTATACCTGGACGTATTCGTCTGTTGGGGTGATGGTCTTTACGTCGTAGCATTCCTGGAAGGTCTTTCCTGCCGGAGCGCTTGCGTAGTTCTTCTCGTAGAGGGGCACAAGCTTGTTGAGGATCTTGTTGACCTCGGAGATTTCCATTCCTGCAGTTGCCCTTGCTACTTCTCCCATCATCCTGGCTTCCATACCTGTGGTCTTGTCTGTTACGACACCTTTTGCAGCTGCGACACCTGAGAGGATTTCGCGGCCTGATGCGGTGTCAGTAATGGACTGAGCAGAGGCTTCAAGGAGGCACATCTCGGTACATGGTCCTGCGCAGGGGTAGTACTGGTTCCCGGAGAGGATGTCTGTGAACTCGGAGATGGTTGCGCATGCCCAACCT
>NZ_JAQUVZ010000032.1 GCF_028693135.1 Methanosarcina sp. | reverse complement strand
GTGACGCCAGCAATTGTTTTAAAGCTTCGAGTTCCATTTTGTGACTCCAAGATATGATAAAGAGGAAATGGAGCAACTATTATATTTTTCCTGCGATTGAAAATCCATTTAATTTGAAGAGGATACTAATTTATTATATATAGAATTTCAGCATTAGAAGAATTGTAATTGTAAGAGAAGCACATTAGTGCATGTTTGTAAATAGAATACTTGGGGAGTATTCATCAACAGGGGTTTCATCTGATTGAGGGCTCACGGGATCATAATAACGGGCTCTCAATCAATCACCACAACCAGCAACAAATTTTGATTGCTTTTCTTACAATTGTACAAAGAATATGTGGGAGTATTCTTTAAAGGGGGTTTCATACGATTGAGAGCCCATGGGATCATAATAACGGGCTCTCAATCAATCACCAACTTAATTTCAACTAACTTTTTAAACACTTTTTTAAACAAATGACAACTCGTATTGCATAGTGTAGATAGAATATCCACTATTGATAGAGTGTTCAATTATAGAATTCCCCCGAATGTTAATTTGACCCCTTACAAATATTTATATAAAGAGTTTTATAAATCACTCCATGGGTCTTTCCACAAATATTTTTGATAGTTATTTTACTATTCTATGATATATAAATTCTTTGATATCTTAGAAATTTTGCACTAACCAGTATAAAAACCCCTCAATATTAAAATTTTTTGATTATATGAAACTGTTTTTGGAACTTTCTTTTGCGTTGTTAAGTTTACTTTTGAATTTTATTTTAAGAGATTTTTACATATCCATTATATTTAAGCTATTATATTAAATAATCATGAGCTGTCGATCCTGATCTTCGATTCATTTCTCGAATTCGGGCATCCAACTTTGACATCGAATTTTGCTTTCAAGTTTTGACATTTCGTTTTGGCATCGAATTTTGCTTTCAAGTTTTGACATTTCATTTTGGCATCAAATTTTGCTTTCAAGTTTTGAGATTTCGTTTTGGCATCGAATTTTGCCAGCGGTTTTATTTTAAATCTAACTCTTCTATGAGGAATCTTATGGTCTCAGCTGAGGTCTCAGGTAATAAATCCAGAAAAGAATTTTGTTTCCAGAAAACTGCTCAACCCAGGGCACATAAAAAAGATACAGCATAAATCCAAGCTTCTGGAGTCTTCTCAGATAAGTGATTCAGTAGAAATTAATAAGGTTCTAATTAGCAACTCTCCATATTTTAAAATCGTATTTTTATAATTTTTTTAATTAGATAACTTTAGTTTTATAATTTTTTTAATTAGATAATTTTAGTTTCATAATTTTTATTAGGAATTACATTTCCATTAAATTATATGGTTGTGTGAATATTAGTTACTAATAAAACATTGAAAATCTTCTTAAGATTAGACCTTTAGATTATGCATTTTGGGGGAGGAGTTATGAGAACATATTTGACAGTACCATGTTTCTTGCTGGTGTTTTTTTTATTGTTGACGCCATTTAATACCGCAGCATCTGGAACAAATTCAGATTTATACCTTTCCGGAGTAGGGGCCGCAGACCCCCTTATTTTCGAAACCACCAGCACGACTGTCTACATAGAGGGGGAACTTTACAATAATGAATGCGCTAATATCTCCGTAACAACAAAAAACAACGGAGAAAAATTAATTGAAGACCATATTATTGTTTCGTTTCCGAATAATGAGGAAATATTGAGTATGGGAAGAAGCGGAGACAGGGTAGAATTCTATCCGCGTGGAAGTTCGATTGAGGGAAAAGACGAGATAAAAATTGATTCATCGGAATATCCTTTTGTTGACCTGGTAACGTCAGGCTGGGAAACCGGGCAAAACGAAACTCTCAACCTGAAGGTAAATCCAAATAAGGGTTTAAGGGATGTATTATTCCTGGTCAGAGCGGTATTGAAGAATGATTCAACCGGGAATTATGAGAGTTATCCCAAAATTTTGAGTGATGCGGACCAGCAGGGGTGGAACATTTATAAAAAACTGATAGATGTGCCCGATTCCCCTGATTTGAGAATCGAGGACGTTTCCTGGGAACCGGCAAATCCATGCGAAAACGAAAATGTAACATTTAAAGTTACGCTGATGAATGTAGGTCTTGCACCATCTGGAAATTGCAGTGTAAAATGCTACCTGAATGGGAATGAAATCTCTTTCTCCCCGATTTCCGGACTTGAAGCGGGTTCGAAAACTTCCTTTACATTCAACTGGGTCCCAACCAGTCCGGGAAACATGGACTTAAAAGTAGTTGTAGATTCGGAGGAACAGTTTTTCGATTTTAGTGAAGAAAATAACGAAAAAGAAGGGATATTTAAAGTGACACGCTTCACGACCTCTTCATCCTCTTCTTCTGGTTCGTCTTATTCAAGCTCCGGAGGTGCCTGCGGCTCTTCAGAACCTCCCAGCAATGTTGAGATAAAAGAACTCGACCAGCAGTTTATCAGCAACTACAACCATGCTAAATTCGTATTCGCAAAAAATGTAACCCCAATAGCTTACATTGAATTCGACCCCAAAAAGACCGTCGGGAAAACTACAACTATTGTCGAGACCCTTAAGGAAAAATCCACCCTGGTAACGGAACTGCCCTCCGGGAAAGTTTATGAAAACACAAATATATGGGTCGAAACCGAAGGGACTGCAAGCCCCGAGAACATTGAAAACGCAATTGTCGGCTTCAAGGTCGAAAAAACCTGGATTAATTCAAATGGCGTGGATTCTTCTTCTGTCAAACTCTGGAAGTTTGAAGACGGAAAATGGATAGAACTCCCTACCAGCCAGACAAGTGAAGACAATGATTACGTCTATTATGAGGCAGATACTCCAGGGTTCTCGGCCTTTTCAATAATGGCCCTTTATCCGGAAGACGATCCAGAAACGTATCGTGCTCTGGTAAATTCTGTAGAGGATAGGGATTTCAGGGTAGTTTCCGAGGCTTCAGGCGAGAAAGAGTTTGATGTTATCGATTCTGAAGCAGGGGAGAATAATTTCGGAATTTTCGGAAGCCTGAAAAAAGTATGGTGACGAAAAATGGTAACAATAGTAACTAATATAATCATCTGATACTATCAATTAATATATTCATATAAAAGCTGGAGATTGACTAAAGTGGCACTTGTGACTAGAACTGAGCAAATTCAATTTAAATCAGAAACAATCTCAGGACTAGCTCACGCATCCAAAAACCTGTTTAATACTGCCAACTACATAATACGACAAAGATTCTTTGAAAATGATAAGCTTTACCAGGAAACTGGTGAAAAGGGTGAAGGTATCTGGTATAAACAGCTTTACTCAATGCTAAAAAACACAGAGCAGTACCGAGCATTGCCAGCACAAACAGCTCAACAGGTACTTAAACTACTGGAAAAAAGCTGGAAATCGTTCTTCAAAGCATTAAAAGTATACGCAAAATCTCCGGAATTATTTCTGGGACGACCTAAACCACCCAAATACAAACATAAAGATGGGGAAGACATCCTGGTATTCACAAACCAGCAGTGTAAAATCGTTAATGGTATACTCAACTTCCCAAAAGTGGTAAACCTTGAATTAAAAACCAGGTTAGTTGATGTGGACCTCAGAGAAGTACGGGTAATCCCAAACGCAAATAAGTATACGTGTGAAATCGTGTACGACAAAACAGTTTCTGATAATGAAATTAACTCCAGTCGGGTTTTGGGAATTGATCTTGGCGTTCGCAATATTGCAACTATCGCAAATAACTTTGGTGCAAAACCAATTGTTGTTAAGGGTAATACTGCAAACAACATTAATCAGTTCTATAACATGAAAAAAGCCAGGATTCAGCACATATACGATCTGGCTAAAATTAAATGGGGTAGTAAATTAGCAAAACTCGACTTCAAACGAAATAACATGATAAAGGATTATTTCCACAAACTTAGCCGTAGAATAGTTAATTACGCTATCAAAAACAATGTCAAATCAATCATAATTGGCAAAAACGAAAACTGGAAGCAAGATGTCAACATGGGACGAAAAACCAACCAGAAATTTGTTCAGCTTCCCCTGGCCAGGTTAATTGAGATGATCCAGTACAAAGCTCAGGAAGTCAACATAGAAGTTGTTCTTCAAGAAGAGAGCCATACATCAAAATGTAGTTTCCTTGATAACGAACCTGTAGAACACAGAGCTAAATATGTAGGCAGACGAATCAAACGGGGTTTATTCAAATCTGCAACTGGAATAATTATCAACGCCGATGTCAACGGAGCTCTGAACATCATCAGGAAAGCAACTCCAAAAGCATTTGCAGACGGAGTGGAGGGTGTAGGGTTACACCCAAAGAGATGTTTGATAACATCTTTTGAAGATATTTGATCACATTTTGATCATTTTTGATAACCTGGCTGCAGTAGTTATACTTGCTGCAGCAATTCTGGCTGGCTATGGGATTCCAGGAAAAAGGAGTTAGGGCTTAACTTTCTATTTTTTCGTTCTTTTTTGGATTTTGATAATTTTCTAATTTTCTGCAGTTTATTCATTTTCAGAAGAGTTCTCTGCAGTTTCAAATGGAAAAGTTAGGACGAGCTTACATAAACCCGCCAAGCACCACTCCAAGCCCCATAACAGCCACACAGCCCACAGCTGCTATATCGGTCTTATTCCAGGTAAGCTGATTTTTCTCAACGCTCTGCCGACTCCTGTAGCCTCGCATGTCCATGGTCAGGCCGAGCACCTGGGTCCTTCCAAGGGAATTTGCGACCAGGGGCACCAGGATCGGCTTTACACTCATAATTTTTCCGCGGAGGCCTTTCCCGGGGTTGTAGCCCCTTGCGAGCTGGGCTTCATGGATGCGCTGACCTTCTATCTGGAGGCTAGGGATGAAACGGAGGGCGATTACGAACATGAGCACATAGTCTACAGGGATATGGATTGCCAGGAGGGCTTTCATAAGGTCACTTGGCTTTGTGGTGACCACCAGGAGCTGGAAGGCAAAAAGCATTGCAAAGAAACGGAGGGAAAGGACGGTTCCAAAGTCCAGAGCTCCGGTTGTGACCGGGACAAGCCCTCCGGCTGTAAGGATACCGGCAGGGATCAGGTAGCCGACAGTTTCCCCGCTTTTCAGGGTGAAAACGGTGAGCAGGATCAGGGTAACGCTCAGGAAGACCAGGAGTTTCAGCTGCTTGAGGAGTTCCTGCTGGAGCCCGGCTCCTAAGGAAGCCAGAAAAATCCCAAGCACCATAACGGCCAGAACTTCAGGGTTTGTTGTGAACACGCCAAGGGCTATTATGCCCGTTACTGCAGCGATCTTCGAAAGCGGGTTCATGCGGTGTAAAAAACTGTCCCTGTTTATGTACTGCATAATCTCTTTCATGCGCATGTGCCTCCTCTAACACATTCTTTACTGACACATTCTTTACTGGAAAATTTCCTGTTAACCGAATTTTCCACAATTTTTCCGGACTCCATACGAATGACCCTTTCGACATGGTCTCTTACTATCTGCAGGTTATGAGTCACCATGACTATGGTATGGCCTTCCTGCTGGAGCTTTCGCATGAGCTGCATCATCCGGTCTGACTCTTCGGCATCCAGGCCTGTTGTGGGCTCGTCGAGCACTAACAGTTCGGGCTTCATTGCAACTACGCAGGCAACAGCCAGCCTCTGCCTCTCCCCCCGGCTCAGGTTGCGGGGGAAGACTTTCTGCTTTTCACCAAGGTTTACGAGCTCCAGAGAATGGAGAATTGCCCTTGCTGCTTCAGGCCCTTTCACTCCAATATTATTCAACCCAAAATTGATTTCAGCTTCAACGGTATCTTCAAAGAGCATGTTATCCGGGTTCTGGAAGACCAGGCCTGTGTGCTTCACTAGCTCGTTTATGGGAACCATGGAGGCATCGAGCCCCTTCACGGTAACGTTTCCGGAGTAAGGGCGCAGAAGGCCGTTGAAATGTTTCACAAGGGTAGTCTTGCCCGAGCCGTTTTCCCCCAGGATGGCGACGAGCTCCCCGGGGTAGATATCAAGGTCAATGTTATCGAGCGCCAGGACTTCCCCATAACGCTGGGTTAGTTTCTTTACGGAAATAATCGGCTGTCCATCATTTTTTGAAAGGGGAAGGCTTGTTGTACTTTCCTCATGTGTGTGAAAGGTTGCTTTAAAGTCCGAGGGGCTTTTAATGGCCTTTATTTTGCCCTTTTCAAGAAGCACGACTCGATCCCCTATTTCCAGGAAGTCATCTATGTTGTGGTCGACGATTATGATCGTCTTTCCGGCTTCTTTTAAACGCTTCAGGATGGAAAAAACTTTTCTTACGGCTTTTGTATCCAGTTCGGCTGTAGCTTCGTCAAGAATCAGGACTTCCGTATCCAGGGCAAGGGTTGCTGCAAGGGCAACTTTCTGCTTCTGTCCTCCCGACAGGGTGTGGGGAGCCCGGTGTTTCAGGTGGCTGATTTCACAGAGTTCCATTACCTCTTTTAGCCTGCGCCCTATTTCAGCTTCGGAGTGGAAGCGGTTTTCGAGCCCTGAGCGGATTTCTTCTTCGACGGTTGTGAAGATAAGCTGGGACTCAGCATCATCAAAAACCATTCCCATATGCCGGCTCAGTTCCTTCATGCCGTCAAAGCCTCTGATATCCTTTCCTTTGAAAGAGAGATCTCCTTCGATCCGCCCCCCGATTTCATGGTGGAAAATCCCTGCCATTGCAAAGGCAAGCGTTGTTTTTCCTGCTGCGCTGTGTCCAGTGACAAGGAGCAGTTCACCGTCCGGGATTTTGAGGTTGATGCTATCCAGAGCTGGGGTTCCAGCTGTGCCATAGGTATACGAGAAGTTCCTGAGTTCGATCATGCTTTATGCTTTCCCCCGGGCAAGTACTTTTGAAGCAGGAACATAGAGTATCTGGACAATAACTGCGTTAGCGATTGCAGTTAATACGACAATAGGGATAATAGTGGCTATGAAGGCTCCCATAGTGGGGAACTTGGAAAGGATTGTAGGGGCAACCATAAGAATTGCAACAATTACAAAGCTTGTCCCGCTGGCAAGAGTCCCTAGCAGGGTTGAAAGAGCCGGAGAGATTGACAGCTTGTTACTGAGAGCTTTATATGTGAACAGGCATGTGACTGCCCCTATTGGTTCGCTGATAAGGTTTGCAGGTGGGAAAATGGAATGGCTGAGAAGGGCACATACGATGCCTGCTACAATCCCTATCCCAATAACTTCCGTGAATTTGGGTACGACAAGGATAATTGCAAGACAGTAAAAGGCTATTACGAGATTCGAGACTATGGGTCCCGGGATAACAAGGGATAAATAGCGTACGATTGCGCCGACTGCAAGCAAAATTCCAATAATAGCAATATCCTGAGATTTCATTAAAACCATCTTCCTACATCAGTTTTCAGGAGAACGTTCCTGAGTATATAAATACCACAAATAAGTTAAATTTCATAAATCGGTTAAACAACAATCAGTTAAACATCATAAATTGATTAACATAACAAATCAATTATACAGTGTAGTACAATAACGTATAATGTTGTACATTAGTATATATACTTTACGCTTTATCAACCATTTTCGCACTTTTTTCCGTGCCTTTACGCGCCCCCTTCCTTAGCTGTCCATAAATATGTCCATAAAATACTCTGGTTTTCGATAGATTCCGGAGGAATTTCTTACAGCCGTGGAGAGCTTCCGACAGGAAAGTGGCTCTGATAGGAAAGTGGCTCTGATAGGAAAACTGATCATGAGACAGGACATAAGATTAACAAAGACTATTCTGGGGTGTTGCATGTCTTCGGTGGAGGAACGTGACCTGGCTGAAGTCAGGATGATTGAAGAGGGATTCAGGAAAGCCTACGATGGAGATGCTAAAGGGGTGGCAGATGCTTTTAGCAGTCTGAGGGATTTCGCAGTGCAGTTGATACATCTGGATATTACTGCAGAACACGAGCTCGATGCAAAAGCTCTGATAATTGCTATGGGAGACATAGGCAGGATGACTGCTGAAAAAGGAATGGAGATTGCATCCATAGCCTCAGTTCGCTCTCTTGGAGAAGTGGCTGTTGAGGCTGCAGATCAGAAAAGAGAGTCTCTTGCATTAAAAGCACTTTCCGGGCTTGGAGGGCTTGCCCTGGAATTAGCAGGAAAGGGAATGGATGCTGTGGCAAGAAATGCAGCCGAATCCCTGGGAAACATCGGGAAAGAATCTGCAAGGGCAAAAATGGAGGTTCTGGCAAGCCTTTCCGAGATATATCTTATGCAGTTATCCATGAAAGCAATGGAAGAAAACCTCTCCGAGACCCGGGATGCTGCCGTAAACCTCCTCGGAGAAATAGGAGCTTCTTCAGCCGGGAAGGAAATGGAGAATAGTGCGGTCGGGGCTGCAATCCTTCTTGAGGAACTGGGTACTGCTGCTGTAAGAAAAAGAGATGAACCTCAGGTAGAGATTGTGATCCAGACACTTGGAAAGCTGGGAAAAGCTCTTGATCGACAGGATTCTAAAAATGCACTTGTCCAGATTGTATGGGCTCTGGAAACCCTCCGGGTCCTTGCACTGGAATATGAGATGGAAACGGCTGTTGCTGCAGGGAAGCTGGCACTGGAATCGTTAAGTACAGCAGGAGTCCCCGATGATGAACAGAACCTGGAAAAAATCCAGGAAATAATGGATTTCCACCAGCGTATCCTTAGAAGAAATTGACTTACAGTAACTGATATAGTAACTGATCGACAAAAAGTTGATGATCGACAAAAAGTTGACCTGTAAAAGATGGAAGGAAAAGACAGGGCAGAGGACTCAGGAACTGAAAGAAATCCAGGCAGGTCCTGCATTTCTCAAAATGAGTGTGAATTCCAGGCAGGTTAAGAGATATTAAAATAGAATACGGAAGTTAACTTCAATTCTTCAGACATAGTTTCAACTTCACAGCTCAGCCTCAAACAAAATAATTTTTAAGATTTATTACAAAAAAATACCCAAAAATCTATATTTCACATTACACAAAAACATATTAGAAAAAGAAATTAAAACATATTAGAAAAAGAAATTAAAACATATTAGAAAAAGAAATTAAAACATATTAGAAAAAGAAATTGGGATTTGGTGCTCCGGCCGGGATTTGAACCCGAGTCTTCGGCTCGAAAGGCCGGAATGATTGACCGGACTACACTACCGGAGCACATTGCATCTCACAGCGAGGTCAACAATATACCTTGTAATATATAAATCTGTCCCCTCTCTGCGAGCTTATTGCGCAGTTTGTTAATCAAACAAAGTTTATCTGGTCTTATATTTAGGACAATGTTCACTATTTTTTACCAAGTACCCCATTACGGGCTGAATAATATTTAGTAAGAATACTATATTCAGGGCTCAGAAATGTAGGAAAGCACGGTAAAAGAGAGAAAGTAGTGAACTACTCCTATAAAGCATCGAAACTTTTGACCTTATGACCCGTAAATCAAACTCGAGTAACAAAGATGCAAGAACAATAAAAATATCCAAAAATACCTTTATCACATTAAACAAAAACATATTAGAAAAGAAAATTGGGATTTGGTGCTCCGGCCGGGATTTGAACCCGAGTCTTCGGCTCGAAAGGCCGGAATGATTGACCGGACTACACTACCGGAGCGTTTTGGTTGTACTTAAGTGAATTTAATTTCCCTTATCGAAGGGGATTCTTCAATAAGGGGTTCTCATATAAATAGTTGTCCATTGTGGACAACTATTGAAGAGTATCAGTTAAGATCTGTTACGATCTTTTAAGACCTTTCAGGTTTCTTTAGACCTTTCGGGTTTCTTTAGACTTTACCAAAGTTTTTGATTTATCTCAATTGTCGTTCAGATCTCTTCTTCAATTTTACCATCATCTTCAATATCCATGTCTTCTTCGGATTCTCCAGATTCCTCAGCATTTTCTACCATAAGGTTTTCGATCCATTCGCTGAGTCTTCCGCAGTACTCGGGCTCGCAATCCCCGGTACAACCAGTACAGGCTGAAAACAGATCCCTGGAGAGCAGAAGATCGTATTTCTCTTTGACCTCCTCTTTTGCTTTCAGGAGGTATGTCCGTGCTCCGTTTGAGACTCCCACCTCACGGATAATAAGGTCCTTGTCCAAAAGCTTTTTTATGATTCTGGAGCATTTTCTGCTGTCGATATCCAGCTCTTTCCAGATAACATTCTGGAAAACGCCGTCTTTATGTCTTCTTATTATATTGTATGCTTCGTCTTCAAGATCCATGCCTGCTTCCACACTAATGAGGTTCCTTCTTCAGACGTTTCAGTCTTCAACAGGAGTGATCAGTATGATGTTATTGCCCCGAAGTACTACAGAACCAAGGGAGCGGACTTTTTCCCCTTTTACGATCTCCATTGTATCTACAAGATGAAGATTCATATAGTCGTCCACACTCTTTAGAGTGCCTTCAAGCAAATTAAGGTCGCCTTTCATTTCTACCTGGATCCTCGATCCAACGATTTTCTGAACTTTTTTATTTGGGAACAAAATTAAACCCTCGCTTATTTATTATGGATTTTCGGTTCCCCGTACTCCCGGGTTCCTGCTTCTCTTATTCCAAAGCCGGCGCAGGGCAAATTGTGTCAGGGCTCTATAAGCATTTACAATAAGCCTGCTGCCTTTATCAGCTGCTTTCTGCCAGCAACTGAAAAACAATTCCAAATCGTCACTCCACCGGCTCTTAAGAAAACTGAAATTACATATCCTTTTCAGAGATATATAACCATCGATGTAAGGGAGTGTAAGGAGAGCCTGGTGGATATCTCAAAAATTAAAGAGTTGAGAGGTTAAAACGAAGTGAAACCTGCACCAAAAAGAAAGTAAGTTAAAATAGGTTAAGTACTGCAATCCTACATTTGGGTAGTCTTTATAATTTTATGCAGCCTTAACACTCTAAAACTCAGACTTCCGGATCAGGCTATTCTGCGGGTATTAACCACGTTATATCTGACTTCAACAATAACCTGAACTTAGATGTAACCCTGAATATCAGTGCTTTCATCAACTTTTACGGACTCTTTTTTGGTCATTCTCGGAATCGATCTTGAAATGGGCCCGAAAACGGATTCGTACTCGTTTATGTGCTGGGTCAGCCAGCGGTTCAGTTCAAGAGCTGCAACCGGAGAAAGTATCACTTCGGTTTCAACACGCCTTTCGATAACCCTGGACTCTGAGGCGTCCCCGAACATCTTCGGAGTATCGTTGTAAAAACCGATCCTGAAATCGTAAGGGCTGTGCCCACCTGCAGCTCCTATTGCATATATCTGCCGGAAGTCTTCAGGCTTTAGAAACTCAATTGTGATACTCTTTTTCCCTTTTTTGGAAGCTTCACTTTCAATATTTTCCCTGGATTCGACATTTTCAGCCATAAAAATTACCTCTGTGATTTGTTCTCGTGAGAACCCCGGTATCCGGGCCCTGGTTTTTACCAGTTATCCAATATACTGACAGGCCACTCTTTGCAAATTATTTTTCTCGGTGTGAACAGGAATATTTACCTCTTCATAACTTATAAATCACTTGTCTACAAAAACTTTTATGATTTGTTCAGCCCTGGACTTTCTTCTTAAGCTTTTTTGCTTCTTCTGTGACTCCCTTTTTCGAATGGACCCTTGCGATCAGTTCCACAGCATCAAGGTTGCGTACTGCACCGTCCAGATACCCAAAAACATCGCCCTGATATGCGGAAATGCCGTACTTATCCTCAAGTATCTTAATTATCTGGGAAGGGTCCATACCTTCCATACGCAGCCGGATAATCTTCTCCGAAAACTTCTGTTCTGCGCACCCGCAGTAAGGTGAGTCTCTGCACGTGCAGGTTAAAAAATCCGAGGCAAAGTTCAGCATAAGTACCCTTATTTTTTGGTCCAGCTGGGACAGAGATTCTCCGTCAAAGACAATATCAAGGGCTGCTCCCTGAAAAACCCTCGAAGGCATGTTCACATGAAGAGAGCTTCCGATCTGGTTTGAATACTTGAAGTATGCAGCATCGAAAAACTCCAGATTGGTTACAATTTTAATGGGACTGTTGTCCGCAAGCACGGCATCTCGAATCAGGAAAGCCTTGGAGACCGGAAGGAAATGGGCTGCAATAATTTTCCCGAATAGGGTAAGTGTTACTTTATTTCCCTTTTTCTCAAGGAATCTGTAGCTCTGGAGGCGGGAAACCAGTTTATCCAGGTCAAAGCCCCCAAACATAAGGGAATGAATCTTCCTTAAGTCCTGGACCGAAGAGGTAACAGCAACTGATGCGAGAACCTCTTCAAGCTGTTCAGCTTCCCCATACTCGACTCCTGCAGAGAGCATCTCCCCCTGCAGTAACTTGATTGCAACCTCTTCTTCAGTATCGGACTGTGAACTTGAATAGGATTTCCCTGGCACGGGCATGAGCACGACAATGCCCCGATCGTGATAATCAGGTCTGCCTGCCCTTCCGCTCATCTGCAGGAACTCCTGGACCGAAATCCAGTCTATGCCCATTGCAAGGGATTCGAATATAACCTGAGAAGCCGGGAAATCCACTCCGGCTGCAAGGGCAGCAGTGGTCACAACTACCGGAAGCTCCCCTTTTGCAAACATGGTTTCCACCTTTTTTCGTTCATACTGCGAAAGCCCCGCATGGTAAGGGGAAGCCTGGATTGAAAGAGCTCCTGCAAGCTTATGGCAGTTTCTCCTTGAATTCGTAAAGACTATTGTCTGTCCCCTGTGTTTTTTCGAAGAGAACATTGAATACTCTTCTTTTGCAAGCTGGGAAATCAGGTTTGACTTTTCGTTTTCCTGGCAGAAAAGGAGATGCCTGTCAAGGGGAACCGGCCTGTGGTCATAGCGGATAAGCTGGGCTCCGAGTTTCTTTGCATAAGCTTCAGGTTTTACAACGGTTGCAGAGAGGTAGATGAACTGGGCTTCAGGCGCAGCATAGCGAAGCCTTCCGATAAGCCCGTCCAACCTGTGCCCCCTTTCCTGGTCTTCGAGTGTATGTACCTCATCTATAACAACAGTCCCTATTTTGCCAAGAAAATCAGCATTTCCTGAGCGGAGCATGTGGTCTACGCCTTCATAGGTTCCCACAATTATATCCGCATTCGGGCTTGTATGCATTTTCACCCGCTGAGAGGTCTTTATGAGAATTGCACCGATCTTTATGGAGGTTGTGATCCCGAGCTTTGAATAACGTTCCGTAAACTGGTCGTACTTCTGGTTTGCAAGAGCTACAAGGGGAACCAGGTAAAGCATTTTCCCTTTTTTATCCAGCAGGTTCTGGACCCCTGCCATCTCCCCAATCAGAGTTTTTCCGGTTGCGGTTGCAGAAACCACAAACTGGTTTTTTCCTTCCAGAAGCCCGGCTTCTACAGACAACGCCTGCACGGGCAGCAGGGTCTCGGATTTCTGGAGAAGCAATTCTTTGAACTTTTTTGCAAGAGGGAGGCTCTTTACCCTGACCGTGGATTCGTAGGGTTTTGTCCTGATAGTATCATAACGTGTGAACTCAGGGTCCAGCCTCTCAGGGCTCAGCATACGGATTGTCCTGTCAAGATCTCTTGTTTTGTGGAGAACCTGCTCAAGGAAATCAACCGATTTTTCGCCGTACGGCGCATCTGCTGAACGGACTGCCCGAATTAATTCGTCTTTTGCACAGTCTTCACAGATGAGCTCATCGTGGTACTTAATGGACTTGCTGTTAACAAAGTTAAAACGTTTATTGAGCCAGCAGTGTTTACAGATCTTCACCCTATCTGCACTGAGTTGAAAGGCCTTGAGCATTTCAAGAAAAGCCACTTCATTAGCAGGGTTCCCTCCTTCTGTGAGCATAATCCGGTTTGCACTGCGCAAAAGTTCTATGAACTGCTGGGGAGGAATGAACTCCTCATTTTTGCCGGTCAGAAGCCGGATTTTATGAGGTCGTGGACCTTTATAACTGTCCTTTATATGGAGCTCAGCTATGGAAAGCGGCTGCTTCATCCGGTCCTTTATAGTCATCACTACAATTTTTGATTTTTCAGCATAGCTTAGGACCCAGAGCGTCATTGTTTATCCTGATATGTGAATGATATAAGAAAGCTTCCTTTCGGAGTTCGAAAAATGATAGTATTCTGCCGTCGTTCGGTCTTCTTGCCGTCTAAGACTACAGCAGCGCCTGTGAAAATATAGGTAAAAAATACGATTACGTTTTTCAGTAATTCTTCCAGAGTAAAAACATTTTTCAGGGCATCCCACCTGATTATTCCTGTAGTGTATGCCTTCCTGAGTACTTTTTTCAGAGTATCTCCATGTATCTCCGTATATAGCATCTATCGTATTTATATTTTATCACTTATGTATTATATAATCGTTGTTTTGGTTTGTTTCATGAGAACAAAAATCCTGATTTTCAGAACACATGATCTTCGGTTGAGCCAGAATATAGGTTCAGATGAACAGGAAATTAAGCTCGATAAAAAGACCGATTTAAATAGAGAAGTTCAGTTGAGCAGCAGTTGAGTTGAATAAAGAGGTGGGAAGAGGCGGGACTGAAGAGAGAATCTTATATTTTCAGTTGATACTTTCTTTCAGTTGATACTTTCTTTCAGTTGATACTTTCCCACATATTCTTTGAAAATCTTAAAGACAGGCTCCTTCCTTTGCAAACCTGCACATACAGCTCCGAGGCTCTGGAATTTTTTCAATCGCATCCGAAAGAATTTCGAAGATTGAGTCCTGCGCCTTCCCGACAACTTCTGTGACTTCATCTACGGTTAATTTCTGGGTGGTCATCCCGCAGGCCTGGTTTGTAACGATGGCAAGGGAAGCGTAACAGAGGCTGAGTTCCTTTGCAAGAACTACTTCCGGCACGCCTGTCATGCCAACAACATCTGCAAACTGGCTCATCATACGGATTTCAGCCCGAGTCTCAAAGCGGGGACCTTCAGTGCAGGCGTAAATTCCCTCGGTATAGGAAAGTCCCTGTTTTCCCAGGGCAGACTTAAGAGCTGCCTTAATTTCAGGGCAATAGGGCTCAGTAACATCCACATGGACAGTTTTATCGTCATAAAAGGTCGAAGGCCTGCTGCGGGTAAAATCAATGAAATCATCAAGCAAGACAAAACTGCCAATCGGATGCCCACGCATTGACCCGACCGAGTTTGTGGAGATTACGCGTTTTACTCCCAGGGAGTGCACAGCCCAGATATTTGCCCTGTAGTTAACTCTGTGCGGGGGAATATGGATTTCTTCGGCATGCCTGGGAATTATTGCAACGCTTCTTCCTTTTATGCTGGTTATATAAGCAGTAACCTCCCCATAGGGGGTCTTTACCGTCTGGCTTTCACAGTCCCTGTATGAGTTAAAACCCACACCTCCAAGTACTGCAATTTCTGCAATTTCAGCTGCCTTATCCATTTTTAGATCTCCTTTCCCGCGTTTTAATACTAAAGTTATTAATATTCAACTGATTGATTTCTCCGAGGTTCATGCGATTTTTTTATTTTTTCTTCGTTTCACCCTCTTCTCGTTTTCCAGAGTCTGGTTTGACAGAGAATACTTTATCCCTGCAAGTGCAATGAGGATTGCAACTGTAACCGAATATACAAAGTACTGCAGCGCAAGGGAGGGAGCACTTAAGAACCCTTCCGATATGGAAGCTACTGCTAGGATGTATGTGCTTGCCCCCCAGAAAAGAAGGCCTGTTGCGATCACGAAGAGGGAGAGAGAGATATTTTTATATATGGGCCTTTCATCCATCCTTAGATCGAAAATCTTTCCAAAGTTCGCAAGCAGGAGGGCTGCTGCGTACCACCAGACAGATACATTGATGAAGACCGAAATAAGAGTCAGGGTGCCGTGATACCAGACCCCTTCTGCAGAGTAAAGTTTCCATACCTCCAGAGCTCCGTATACAGTGGCTACAAGACTGGTAAGCAGGGCAGCAGTGTAGCTGATGAAAACCATTCTCTGCTCAAGGAAAGCATCCCAGAGCCTTTCTTTTTCGAGGGCAACAATATCATCAAGCCCGAAGCCCCTGTACAGCATGTAAAGCCCGACAGCTGCAAGAATTCCCACAACTGCCCCTTCGGGATAGTGGGCAAGCAGGAAGATGGCGTAAATAAGAAAAGCAAGGCCTATAGGCACAAAAAAAGTCTGCGATATCTTGGGATCGCTGAAGGCGTGCTTGAGGATATAATATGTGCTTTCCAGGTTTTCACTCTGCATAACAACAATACGTTTTACGGAGTCGATTTTCATTCTGGACTGCACAATTGGGACAAGAGTTTCATCCTCTGCCCCATCCGAGACAAAAACGGCTCTCCGCACGTCGTTCATCTGGAGATAGAATTCGAGCTGGTCGGCGATCTTCTGGTCTGAGATCACTCCAACATTCTTATCACCTGCAAAAGAAACGATCTCAGCGTCAACTCCTTTTGCCCGAAGCTCGTCAAGGATCCGGATCCCTCCGAAAATCGTATTCGTGTCCGAATCCTCAGGGTCAGCAATCCCGAGTGCAACTGCTGCCTGAACATTTGCCTCCCTGCCTACTATGGGAGTTCCCATTTTTGCTTTTTCGCCCAGGTCGTTATCCCTGTCTATGCATATAACTAAGGTCTGCATGTCTCCTCTATCATTTTTATGGAGATATTCTGTCCCGGAGATCCAGTTATCTACTGAAAAATGTATCTTATCAGGTTTCTGATTTATCAGCTTACAGAGGATGCATTACAGGAGCCTTTTTTATATTCATCGGGTCCTTTCCCCTTCTTTCCGGTAATTTATTCCTGACCTGACACACTCTTTGAATTTGTTAAACTTCCTTACTCTTTACAAGCATACTATTTCAATTTATAGTTTATATAGTGAACTACACAAAAAAGCTAATTGAAGTTCTGTAAAATTGTAAGACTCCTTTACATGTTATGAACTCTATATATATTTTATCTTCGTATTATAAATTTCGGATGCTGGCATCTTACCTGAAAACAATTCTTTTACAAATCCCGAAAAAACGTAAATTTCAAAGATAATGTTATAATTCTGGATGCTGATATATAAGTATTTAAAAAACAGGCACTCTCCATGAGAGAAATCTATTCTCATTATTGAACATTTAAAGGGGTTTATATGACAAAAGAAATTGAGACTGAAACAAAAGAAACCGGAGCCGGTAAAAAAGGTTTCAATATTCAGGAAAAAATTGGAAAGCTAGGGGATGATATTGATAGCCTTGCAAAAAAGACCGGGGATGAAGCCTCAAAACTTTCAAAGAGTATAAATGGGGAAATAAAGTCGCTATCTGAAGAAATAAAGTCCATTGATGTAAAGGATGAGATAAAGAACATTACCGATAGGGTCGAAAAGCTGGTTGATTCAACCGGAGACAATGCGAAAAAGCTTGCCTCGGAGATCAAGACAGATATCAAAAAGTTAATGGAAAGAATTTGAACAAAATAACGAAAATGAGAAGACAGAAATGTCTTCTTACATCCCTCGTCGGTTCATTTCACCACGGCCGAAGCTTCCTGGTCAAAGGGGTTTGTCCGCATGGACAGGGAAAACAGATAGGGGTAGTTGATCTTAAGGTACTCCATGTAGGCGACCCATTCGTAAACAAGCAGGCTGTAGGCCCTTTTTACATCCCCTTCGAGGTGTTCGAGATCGCTTACAGGAAGCCCTTTGAGTTCTTCCCGGTTCAGCAACTCTTCTTTGAGGTGAAAAACCGCCATCAGGAGTTCGGTAAAGGTCTCGTGTTCGAGCATAACCGGGTTTTCAAGCAGGCGCAGGAGCGAGTCGCTTCTCTGCTCCAGGAAATCCTTCAGGTTCGCCAGGTCAAGAGAATCAGCCTTAACGGCATAATCGTATTTCTTCAGCCGCCGGCTCACGTCGGCAAAATCCTTTTCACCCCAGTCCTTTTTTACGACCAGATACTTCCGGATCTCTCCAATCCGGGGGTCTGCTTCGGAAAAGAACACCAGCAGCCGTGTTCCGGTCTGGCTGAAAAAAGTCCCGATTACCATATTCAGCTTCTCAATCCTGTTTTTCTTCTCCATATCATTGAGCAACTGGTGAATAATCATCGAAACCAGGAGGACGTTTATGGGAAGGAAAGCCATGTTGCTCAAAAAAGCCATGAAGATGGTACTCGAATCTCCTAGAATCAGGTATTCTACGGAATACAGGAGTACCGATGATGATATCAAAGTGAAAATAAAGACTTGATAAAGTTTGTGGTTTTTCATGTGGCATTTTCCGGTTTCTTTTACTGCGTTGTTTATTCATTTCAGGGAATATCTAAATACTGGATCTTTATTTCAACAGTGTACAGGGAAGACCAGGCAGCTTTTCACAGGACCTCATCCTTTGCTTTTCGCTTACTTTATATGAGTGATATAAAAAGAGCATTATTTAACAATTATTTAAGGTTCTTGCGGACCTAAAGGTCATGCAGGTCTTAAGGTCAATGAGAACCGAAAATATTTTAATTTGGGGAATCCGGTTTGTTTATGTTTTTTCAAAGCTGAACCGAATTTTAAAGCTTTAGGATCAATGTTGTCGAAAGTATGTAAAATGTATTAATTACGGCTTCCCCTATGAAGACTCCCAGCAGGCATTTAAGCACGGGTATTCTCAGGCTCGATCCCACATACACAATCAAATCCGTAGGTACGAGCGGAAAAAAACTCCAGCCGACAATTATCGGAAGTTCTTTGTCTGTGAGCCCATTCCTTATTTTTCGGGTATATTTGCCGTATTTTGTTTCAAAATATACGTCGAAACCCAGGTATTTAGAGAAATAGTATACTATGGTGGAGGAGCTCAGTATCCCTGCCATGTTTACGGCAAAGAGTTCCAGGGGATCAAAGATCAATACCCCTGCAAGGAGAAGGGGAGTCGAGGGAATCATGGTCAGACCTCTGGCTGAGAGGAGCAGGAAATAGATAACCAGAGCTATGTAATAATATTTAGTAGAGAGTTCTTCCAGGAAAAGGATGTTTATTGCATCCGGGAAGAGGAGGTATGCTGTTATCCCTACTACGACCAGGAGCATCCAGAGGTAAAAAGCGAGCTTCTTCGGGTTCATTCCTAGCCGCTCACTCCCTGTCCTGATCTGCGGACGGTTTTATATCCTTACGAAAAGATTCTCCCCTTCTTTCATTGACCCAGTGTGCCTTTCTGGTACTTACATAGACAAGATCGGTATACTTATTTATCCCGTAGAGCGTATAGGTAGAATTGTCCTCCGGGTCCTGGATATCATAAGTGACCATCAACAACTCGTCTTTTTTATTTGAAGTGCCATAATGGTTCTCGAAAAGCTCTATAAAGTCGTCTTCCGGGCTTAAAGAGACGTTGAAGTATTCCAGCGCGAATTCTTCTTTTGTGTAAGTCTGAAGCTTAAATTCATTAGGATCGGCCCCGCTGTGCTTTACAAGTGAATTGACATGCTTGGTCAGGAAAAACGGGTGTGAAACGACTAAAATACCTGATACAAAAATGAGCAAAGAAAGTGTCAATAAGGTATAAAGGGTTATTTTCAGGTATTTTTTCATTTTTCGTTCCATCAATCTGAATTAGTTTTGTAACCATTATAAGTATAATCTTTATGAAAAAATCTGATGATTTAAAACTCATGCACGCGAACTTTTTTATTTTCCCCACTTTTCCTTTTTCATTTATCCACCGTCTTTTTATTAATCTTCTTTGTATTCCCTACCATTTCGATTAATTCCTGCGGAAAGGTATTAATATTTTTACAATGAATAATTATTATTATAATCAATTACATAAAGAAGTAGGAAGTCATTTGCCGCCAGTGAAGATCAGGAAAGGTTGTTATGCCCATATATTTCGATCAGCGTAATTCCAGTCAGGTTGATTCCATGAGACCTCAGAACACTCTCCCTGATTATTCGCCTGTTCTATCCTTTTCCCGAACAGTGGCCGGAGTAAAGCTTTTTCTCGATATGGACGGAGTCCTCACTGATTTCACTGGAGCCTGTGAAAAGCTCGGTGAACACATGATGTTCTGGTACAGCGTCGATAAGGAACGTTTCTGGAAACGTGTCTCAGCTGCCGGCACAGGATTCTGGGCGGAAATGCCCTGGATGACAGGGGGAAAGGAACTTCATAGCTTCCTTAAAAGCTCCGGCTTTTCTCCGACAATTCTTTCTGCACTTCCGAATCCAGACCGGAAGGCTGCTTTAGCCTATGCCAGGAAGGGAAAAATAATGTGGCTAAGGAAGGAACTCGGAACCCCCTATGCAGAAGAAGCAATTCTCTGTTTCCGCCCGGAAAAGGCACTCCATTCTGGGGTTTCAAGAGTTCTTATTGATGACAATTCCGACAATATAAGTGAATGGGAAGACGCAGGAGGAATCGGGATCCTGCATAAAAATACGAACCGGACAATCAGGTGTTTGAGCAAAACTATTGAACTCGAGAAAAGATTCTGATTATTTAAAAAGGAAGGGGATTTTGATCCCCTCGTTTTCAGAAAAATGTCCTCTTCATTTCAGTTCACTTTCTTAGCTCTAACTCCTCTGAAGTAAAAACGCAACTCCCAGGAACCCGCTAAAAGTGAAAAGAACCCCGAAACCAGGTGTACTTTTTTCTGTACTTTCGTCTGCACCTTCTTCCGCACCTTCTTTTGCAACTTTGTCTTCTACCAGCCCTCCATATACCTGTGACTCTTCAGTTTCAATGTCGCTCTCATAACGAGAATCCGATGAGGGTTGGATCTGGTTACTTAAAGGAGCAGCCATTTCTTCTTCCGTAGCTAGCACAGGCATTTCAGGAACCGTTTCTTCGCCACCGTCGGCTCCCGGACTGGAGAATTCAGGCACCTCCACGAAGAGAGAGGTGTAGGGTGTCACAAATTCAAATTCAAGGGCAAGGTCCGTTATTGCAGATACCAGAGGTTCAGTTTCTCCTTCCACTTCAATCCTGTCCAGCAGGGATTCGATGGTGGTATATGCCCAGAGCCTGGGAATAAAGGCATTTACCCCTTTCGGGCTTACAGTAAACTCTTTTGAGAAAATTCGGGGCCCGGTCCTGGTACTGGCCGAAACATCCGCCTGGATTTTGCCGATTTCAGAGCTGTATTTCCCGAGGACAATGGCATCAGAACCTGCAAAGAGGTTCTTCTCCCCGGTGTTTACGAGTTCAGTGACTCCCCCGCTATAAGAGAAGGTCATGTCCGTGACCAGGGGAGTTGAAATCGTTTTATAGAAGCCCCCTATTTCCTCAGAAGCATTATCATCCGGAGAGAACCTCTCCACAGTCCCATAGTTTTCCAGGCTCATAGCTCTCAGGAAACTATAGTTATTTTCGTCTTCAATCCCGAAAGCAATGGAAAAGATAGCCACATGTGCAGTATTCGCATCTTTAATGTTCTGGCGGATTGCATAAGGGGAAACAACGCCTTCAGTTGGTTCTCCATCTGTAAGGAAAACAATTATCGGCACTCTCCCGCTCTCAGGGTTAAACATCCCAAGAGCCGTAAGCAGGGCTTCGTTTATGTTTGTGCCGCCGTTTGCCTCAAGGCTGTTTACAAAGTCGAAAGCCCCGGCTTTTTGCTCCGAGTTTGCTTCCATGAGGGTCCCCGAATAGCTCTGTATCGTACTGTCGAAGAAAATGATGTTGAAGTAATCTCCGGGCGGCAGGTCCTCAATAATGTTGCCGAAAGCATCCTTTACCTGCTCGAGCTTGTATCCCTGCATAGAGCCGGACTTATCAAGGACAAAAATAATTTCCTTGCTCATGGCTGAGGTCCCAAGGTTTTCTTCGCTTGGGGAAAAGATGTGCATCATATACCCCTGACCCTCATTTTCGTAAAACAGCATGTTCCCGTTCAAAGGAGGGTTTGCCGTTTCGAACACTACCCTGAGTTCTGAGGCAGGCAGCGAGTCAGCCTCATATCGTACCTGACCCCTGTTTGAGGAAAGGTACTCCACCTCAGCTTCCGGGAAAGCAGGGGCTTCCAGGCGGATAAGCTGGTTTGCAGCATTTACGTTTACGGTTACTGAGAGGTTAGCCACTGGGCGGCTGCTTTCCATGAACTGCACGAGTTCGTATTCCCCGAGAGTTTTCTTAAGTGCCTGTTCATAGGTCAGCTTCACGATGATGCTCTGCCCGGGTTCAAAGCTAAGGGCATAGGCAAAAAGGTTTTCATCCTTTGTTTCGAGAAGACCTGCTGTCCTTCCTCCCGATGCGGCAGACTCAAATTTTTCGGATGCCTCTTTCTTTGGAAGTACGTCAGCCCTATACTCTTTTCCATCAATAATCAGGGAAAAACCCGAAATGAAAGCCTCTTCAGGAATCAAAAAACTGAACTGGTCTTCAACAGCCGTATCAGTCGGATTGTTGAGCTTTTCTTCCACGGTGGTGATTGCATACCCGTTGTTCACATCCGTACTGAGTTTCAGGTACTCTGCAACAGGGCTTGCTGCCCCAATCTGAATTGATGCCAGCAAAACCAGGCAGATAATTAGAACTTTCCTTATACTAAATCCCCCTTCAGTTGATCCGATATTCAAGAAATTGTTTTGATTTTTTTATGTAAGAATTCTGAAATAATTCAGCAACATACTTATTACTGATATGTATGAAGATACGCCACTGTTTTATTTATATTTGACTTTAGCTGCGGATTCTCTTGAAGTTATGCAGGAAATTCGTGTAATGCGTAAGAAAGAAAAAGTTCCTTTAAAAGAGGTTTTAGAAAAGGTAACAGGTCCGCCATCAGTACAAATTCTAAAATATATACAAAGTGATAAATTAGTAAAGTTATATACATGCCTGGGTTTCTCTATAAGTTAATAGCTCTGCATTCACGCAACCTCTACGAAATTAATAGGAGTAGAACAGATGAATAAGAATAAAAAATCAAAGTTTATCGTTTTGCTTTTGATGACCCTGTTTTTTGGACTAATGCTTGTTCCGGCGGCAAGTGCCACTCCGGAAAAAACAGCCGCCGAAAAAGTAGGTAATGGACCGAAATCTGGTGATGATTCACAATGGAGTGAATGGAAGCAGGCCCATACTGTGGAAGTTGAGATGACAACAGTTTATGATTATAAAAAAGACGGGACGCTCAAAATCACTGAAACTTATTCGGGAGAGAAGCTTAAAGGTAAATTTAAGGCAGATAAACTCACAAGATCACAGACTTTTTCTATCCCTGACGAAGAAGAGGTTGCTGTAAGTGCCAAAAGCGGAAGCTTGAAACTAAAGCCCGGAGATAAGAAAGAAATCGTGACCCAGGAATCTATAGTGCTTACCACTGCCGATGACCCATATAAATGGTGGGCCAGTATTTCTTCAACTGCTCCTTCAACTGCTCCTTCAACTGTTTCTTCAACTGTTTCTTCAACTGCGTCTTCAACCATTTCTTCAACTGCTTCAGCTTATCCACAATGGACTTTTTCAAAGTTTACCTATTTCTTCAAAACTTATTACAAAATGGAAGACCCCATAAACCTTGTATGGGAACAGAACAGTCTAAAGGCAGTTAAAAGTGTAATCCTTAATCAAAAATGGGTTGATAACCCTGTAGAATACACCCATTATCTTCCGTATCCTGATGGAAGCTGGGTTGCTGGAGACGGAGTGGCTGACAGCAAATACAGAATTACCGGGGGATACCATTCACGGCTCTGGGAACTTTCAGGTGAGAAAGTCGTTTCAAATGCCCACCATGATGACAATGTTTTCATTATTCCGGGACATCAGGTAGATGGATATGAAAATGCAGAATCCAAAGTTGCCGGATTTTTCGGAACAGCATATGGAGCATATTGGCTGGACAATGTGTGCTCTAGTGCTTACTATAACGCCTGTAATGACGGATCGGCAACACTTGTCTGAGAGTTTTAAAAAGTACTGCACTTTTATCTTATGGACCTTAGAATTAAAGAGTCCTGCATCCACCTGAAAAAAGAGATAATGGGAAACATATATTTGTGGAATATGAGTAAGCGGAAGCGACATGAATAAAAACACATATTTTTATATATATTTATTTATCCGGGTAACAGACCTTAGCTTCACGTAAATACCCGGATTTTGTTTCATCCAGGTTGGATCTGGATTCGGGTTAAGACTCTCTGTTACTCGGGTTAAGACGCTCTGTTAATGGGCTCTTTTTTATACTGTTTTTCGGGCCTGCCGGGCTGGACTTTTTTATTCGGCACTGTAACCGCTTTTATTATTACGGATGCTGGTGGACTCCAGATTTTTCAGGGAATTAGTTTTATACTGCCTCTTTATAAGCAGCCCTGAGAGAACCAGCTTTTCTCCTGCAAGGAGCGAATCAAATCCAGGTAAAGCTCTCGAAGTTTCTCTTTATAGCCTTCAATTTCTGCCAGAACACCGGGACCTTTTTCTTCAAGTCTCTTGACTGCGGTTGACTCCAGGTTTTCAGCAGATTCTTTCAATTTTTCACCTGCTCTTGTGATTGGAGCCATCCCCGGACTTCCATCAGCTGCGTCCCATTTCTCACCGATTATGGCGAAGTGAGAAAAATCCGTAGTTTCGGCTTCCAGATAGATATATCCTTCATCCTCGACCACCTTCTTCGTAGGCAGAGGTTCCCATTTCTCGCCGTTATAGTAATCAAGGGTGATCAAGTTTGCGTCAATATCGCTTTCACTGGCCCAGGCTTTGCTCACCTTGAAACCGATCACAGCATTTTCGACATTTTCCGGAGTTGCAATGCCATCGTTTCCAGCCCAGATGTTCAGGTAACCGTATACTTCGCCTTCAGGTATCTCCGGAGTCAGCGTAGATCTATCTTTCAGTAGCTCAACAAAGGTTGTGATCTTCCCCAGGCTTTTTTTTGCATCAAACTCCACATACATTACGCAGGTGGCATCCTGTGTGAAATTAAACCTGACGCTGCTACCGCTGACAACATACTGTTGTGAGAGCTCTTTGGATTTTACGTTGCTGCCAGGTTCCGGAGAGCCTCCTCCCCCTCCAGAAGAACTGCTGCCGGAAGAGCTCACCCTGGAAGAACTCTCCTCTGAGGTGGAAATATCGATGTGGACAGGAATTAGAACCCCTGTTCCAACCTCTCCTCCGGGTACAGTACATGGGATTTTTATCTTGCAGTCCACATCCTCTTCAGCCGAAGCCGGGACACTAAGCGTTACCTTAACTTCTTTATTTTCCCCTGCCCTCAGCTCAAAAGAAGATGCAGAAAATGTAAACCAGCTATCATAAGCGCTGTCGTCTAGGAAAACGTTATATGTTGCAGTTTCAGTCCCGGTGTTTATCACATACAGAGACTGCTCTGCCAAAGCTCCCGGAGCAAGCCTGTAACTCATGTTTCCGAGGCTTACTCCAACACCTATGTCAGAAGCAGTAACCACCTGCACCGAGACTATCAGAGCGATGATGAATAACACAAGTTTAATTCTCATTCGCAAACCTCAATATTTCCTGGCCCATATTTATGATCGGACTGCAATTCAAAATTATTTTGTTTTCATGCTGATTCTATATCTTAAATTGAGCTTCAGGTGATTTTAATGTATTTTCAGTAATTCTGTAATTTATTTTAGTTCCATAATTTATTTTTAAATATCACACATCTCGAGATTCTTATATTAAAAGCATTTGTTTTTGTTTTCCATATTATAAAATATTACATATTATCATTTAATATAGTACGTGTTTTATGTTAATTATTTAGAAAATATTAACCACAATCTTCTTAAAACTTTATTCTATTCCTTTCCACCCCCAGGCTCGCGGTAATCCGGAAAAATCTTGATTTCTACAGGGCAGAAGGATATTTTATAGAGATTTTCATGGAATTTTAACGTTTTTAAGGGAATTTTAAAGTATTTAATGGAATTTTAACGTTTTTAAGGGAATTTTAACATTTTTAAGGGTTCTTTCTGAGATTCCAGGGTTTGGAATCGTACAGGCAAAGGCTCAGTATTCTGAGATGGATTCCAGGGAATTGTCTGCAATATTTATGATCCTCAGCTTCAGACTCTCAATATCTTCAAAAAAAGCTGCATGTTCTCCTGAAAAGATATCCTGTTGGAGCTTTCTCCCGAACTCATCATCCTTTCCGAGCTTTAAATGCAGGATCAGAGAACCTGGAGCATAGCTCACTGCGGTTGCAAGTTCATCACAGTCCCCATCCATAATCCCCAGAACAGGGATTCCAAATCTGGATAAGATATTTCCTGCAAGCTCTGTTGTGTCATCCCCAATAGTAATGGCAAGACCTGTCCCTTCCATCATCTCAAATGAACGCTCTGCACAGTGGTCTATAAGAATGACTTTAACTTTCCCTTCCGGGATTTTCTCCTGCAAAAACCTCTTTTTTAAAAAAGAGGTTTTCGCTCTCCCTTCGGATTTGTCTTCCGTCAGGCTTTTGCAGACTGTGGGGCTTTTTCGGGAAGCTGTGGTTTTTACCCATGCCCTGGACAGGTCAACAGGTACTCTTTCTCTATGCTTATGGAGGATTTCGATACCCTGATCCTTTATGATTCCCCCTTCCATTGAAGTAAGAAAGCCATTTTCGGATACGAGGGCGACCTCCGAGGAAGTAGCTTTTCCAACCACAATCCCTTCGACCATTATGTTTGCCCCTGGAAAGGTTGAGATTCTTCTCAGAACCCTCTTTCCCTGATTGCTGACTTCTATGGTGTTGGCTGGCAGCGGAGGCGGGGAAATTTTAAGGTTAAGAAGGCCGGAGAGTTTTTTAGCATGAGGGTCTGCAGCCTGGTTCCAGGAGATGAGTTCTCCATCAAGGCATCCGGGCCTTTCAATCTGGATAAGGGGCTTCTCGTCAGGATTTTGTATATGCGAAACCACGATCCTACCGAAAGTCCGGCCGGTTTGAAGCTCCCTGCCATGGTTCAGAAGGCACACCAGGTCGTTTGACCCGAAAAGAGATTCGATGCAGGCACTGGGTTTCTGAAACTGCTCGATATCAATCAAGCTTTCAAGACCTGCATCAATCGCAGCAACTTTTCCCATGGTACCGCAAAGACAGGCATTTATGCAATTTTCCCTGGAAAGAAGTGTAAGAATGTCTTTTACGGTCTGGGGAGAATCCATAAGCTGGAGGTTATGAATTACAATTCCGATCTGCATATGTATAAAACATACATAGTCAAACTAATTATACTCATCGAATTGATTTTGTATTAATAATTTAATCATTTTTCCGAAATATATTGGGAAATCTGCTGCTGTATCATTCAAATTTCCAGCAGACTTCACAAGATTCAGCCAATACATAAGCCTGGAGCTGTTTGATAATTTCATTTGATATTGTCTGAAGAGACATATCTGTTACATCCGGGGAAGAGTTTGCTTCAAGGAGATATCCACCAAAAATCAAAAAAGTTATATACCCATAATTTATGTTAATTAATTTAAATATTGTATTATGAAATAATGTAGTATACAATATTTTTAAGTCGTATATTTTACGCTTATATAAATTCATATGCATGGACATGGCTCCTGCACCCTTGGCAGGAACTGGAAAAAGGGATTGGTGAACGGTTTGATTGAAGAGTTCGCAATGGCAATACGACAGTTGCGCCTTAAAAAGCTCAGAACCCTGCTTATTCTCCTTGGAATCGCTATCGGCGTGGCAACGGTAGTAGCCGTAGTCTCGTTTGGAGAAGGCCTTCGTATCAATGCAGTCGAAGAGGTCCAGAAGTCCCGGGACCTGACCTTAATTGAAGTATCTCCCGGGCTCAGAGAAAATGGGCTTGTCCTTATAAGTGACTCAAAAATAGAGGGAATAAAGGAATATGAGGAAGTGGTCTGTCCTTACGTAAAGGATGCCTATGTCAGCCCTTCGGGTACCTATTTAGAATTGTTCGGCGTCCAGGAGGATTACAGAACTGCAAATGAGCTTGAACTTGCCGGAGGGAGCTGGTTTGACAGCGGGCAGGACCAGATCGTCCTTGGAAGTGATCTGTGGGAAAAACTGGAAAAAATAGACGGGGCCAGAATAGGAACCCCGATAACAGCCAGGCTGCGCCTTTACGGAGAAGACGGGAGGCCTCTTGATAGGGAAATAAGCTTCACTCCTGTGGGCTATCTGAAGCCTGCAGGAAACGAAATAGATTCAGGGGCCTTCATGAGGCTTGAATATGCAAAAGAACTCAGCAAAAAGGAATACTATGACGGAGTCCTGATAAAGGTGGAGAGTTCGTCCCTGGTCCGTGAAACAAGAGAGCAGGTCGAAAAACTGGGACTTTCCACTTCAAGTGCCCAGGACGAAATCGACTCGGTCAACAGGATCATGAACGGGGTGACCCTTGTCCTTGCCTTTTTCTCAAGTATTTCCCTGCTTGTAGGCGGCTTGATGGTGGTCAACACAATGGTAGTCTCGGTCTACGAACGGACCCGGGAAATCGGGATTTCAAAAGCTCTCGGAGCTTCGGAATCTGACATCTTGCGGATGTTTTTAGCCGAATGCCTGTTTATAGGAACCATTGGAGGGGTTTTAGGAGACCTTTTTGGCATTCTTTTTGCAGCCCTCATAGACAAGGTAGGAAGGTCCCTGCTAATGTCAAGGCTTGAAATAGGAAATATCGAACACCTGACCGCCTTAAACTTCAAGATTCTTGCAGCCGGAATTCTGGTATCCTTACTCGTATCCGAGCTTTCAGGGCTCTATCCTGCCTGGAGGGCCTCAAAACTGGACCCGGTCAGGGCTTTAAGGCAGCTCTAAAAGGGAGACATTCAGTTTATTCAGGAGACACTACCTTGCATATAGGAAACAAGATCTTAATAGCAGGGCTTCTTGGAGTCGGACTGCTGTTCCTGCTTCCCTTCTTTTCGGGAAATGGGGGCTGGCAGGGAGACGGCATCCCTCCCTATACAATAGCAGAAGGAGTTGTCAGGGGAGAAGTATATGTCAACGGCGGGCACGGGTATACCGGAGAAAACCCTTACCTCCAGTATTTCGAACTGCCCCCCGGAGAGGTAAGGTATGCTAGGCTTTATGTGCCGGTCTGGAACTATGACAGCGGGGACGGTATCCAGGTAACAGTCAACGGGAAAAAACTCGCTATAAAACAGGAGCCGGATTATGTTTCAGCCTGGGGTACAGCCCTCTACTGCCTTGATGCCAATAATACTTCCCTCCGTGCCGGGTTAAATGAAGTCTCTGTCCTATCAGAAAACCCTGGAGGCGGGCCCTACGGCATCACCCTCGCTGCCGTTTCCGAAAACAGTTCTCTGCCTCCGGTCAGGTTCTGGATCAACGAAGGCAACTATGCCCTTACCTATACGAATAAAAAAGACAGTGTGACAAGCACCTTTAAAGGCACATCCCCCGGGAAAAATGCAAGCCTCCATACCCTACTTGTGGCAGGCACCGAAGGAGAACGGGACGAACTCTATTTCGATTCAGTGAACATCGGAAACGATGTGGGGAATTCCTCGCAGGGCAAGTACTTTGACCTGTATTCGGTTTCAGTTTCCCCGAAAGGTACGGAAAGCATCCTCTGCTTCGAGCGGGGCGATGAAGGCTATCTCCATCCATGTGTTGCAGTCCTTGTTTCCGAATCGGAATCGGACAGCGAATATCTCAAGCTCCATGAGCAAAAAACCGCAAAAGGGGGGCAGGTCCCATTTTCGGTAATTGTTGTCTCTCTTCTTGCCTGCCTGGCGGTTATTCTGAGGTTCAGAAAGAGATGAGGTTTGAGGAGAAAGATTTGGGGAGAAGGTTTGAGAAAAAAGGATTTCTTCTGACCTGAATTCAAAAGCAATAGATGAAAAGAGGTAAAACATGAAATACGGACGGATTCTCGCATTAATGCTTGCGCTTATCCTGGCAGCTTCCTGGGCTCCCGGAGTTTCTGCATCAGAACCAGTTTCAGGCTCAGCTGCCACCCCCCTCGAAGTCAGCCTGGAGATTCCCCTTGACAAAGACCTGGCTCCTGACGTCCTTGTAGCGGGGCATTCCTGGGAAAGAGCCCGGGTAAACCTTGAGAATCCTGGAACTGAGCCCTTATACAACATAACTGTCCTCATCGAAGTCCCGGAAAGCCTGGAAACCAGCATCTCTCCCCAGCCGTATCTCATAATAAAAGAAGGCCAGAAAATTACGGCTGAAATAGGGAAACTGGCTCCCGGACAAAGTGCAAGCCTCCTTCTTGACGTAAAACCTCCTGCTTCCGTTGAGTTTAAAAAACAGGTCACGTTCACGATTCATGCAGTCTACCCCGGAGGGGAGCAGAAAAGCGAACATAAGGTCAGCCTCATCCCCCCGCCCTCCTGGCTGACTTATTTTACGATCCTGGCAAGCCTCCTGCTTTTTGTCGGCATTTTAGCTGCAATAAAACACTCCGGAGTCCTTGACCTCTTTTCAACCGTTGACCTGATAACGATAGCACTCCTTGCCGCTGTTATTGCCGTTGTGTTCCGGTACCTGAGCAAGCTCATCAACCTGGGCTGGTTTGACGGGCTGGTCATTGCAATTCCTACCGTTGTCCTGATGGTGGTGGCCCTGCAGCTGGTCCGAAAGCCCGGCACTGCAACCCTGCTCTTTACCTGTGTCCTGCTAATCAGCATGGTTGTCTGGGGTTCCCATATAATGTGGCTGGGCTTTTACCTTGCCGAAGGGGTTGTTGTTGACCTCCTGGTCATCCTGTTCGGGATGGATTATGCAGACAGGCGCCTGACCGCCGTAATCTACGGCATATCAAGAGGTATGGTCTCAACCCTTGTTTTTTACCTGCTCTATGCTCCTGTTGAGTGGAAAATCTCCTATGCGCCCTGGTATATAGGACTTCAGCTCGCATTCGCGTGTGCGGGGGGGCTCATAGGAGGGCTGCTTGGTTACGATACGGCTGTAAAAATGAGCGGAGCAAGGCTTTAAAAGAGGCTTGCCCTTTCTCCTTCTTCTTTTTCTATAGTAATTTCCTCTTTTTCCGTATTCCTGCAAACCGGAAGTCCAGGACAGCGAACCCGGAGGAAGCTTTTCAGTTCGGAAACAGTAAGCAGCCGGGGGATGTCAATTCCCTGTTTCCTGAGGTCCAGGGCAAGCCTTGCAGGGAGCGGAGGGATAAGCCCGGCTGCACCCAGCTCTTCAGGGCTTGAAAATACCCCTGCGGTCGGGCCTTCCAGCAGGATTTGTCCCTGCTTTATCACGACAACCCTCTCCGCATACTCCGCTGCAAGCTCCATGTCATGGGTTATGAGAATCACCGTTTTCCCGAGCCTGTTAAGCTCCCGAATCTTATCCAGGAACTTGCGGATGTGCCCCCTGTCCTGCCCTGTGGTAGGCTCGTCCAGGACAAGCAGGTCCGGCTCAAGGGCAAGAATGGAGGCTACTGCCAGACGCTGGCGCTGTCCTCTTGAAAGGGCATGAGGGTGCCTGTTTTTGTAAGCCGAAAGTTCCATCATTTCCAGGGCCGAATTTGCCAGCCTTTTGATTTCCTCTTCGGGCATTCCCAGGTTCTCGAGCCCGAAACGGACTTCTTCAAACACGCTATCTGTAAAGATCTGCGAGTCCGGGTTCTGGAAAAGGTAGCCTACCTGCTTTGAAAGCTGAGCTGTGGAGTACCTGCTTATGTCTTTTCCATTAAGGAGGACTCTTCCGGATGCAGGCCTGCAAAATCCTATAAGGTGGCCTGCAAGGGTTGTCTTTCCCGCACCATTGTGCCCGAGCAGGGCAAGAAATTCCCCCTGTTTGATTTCAAGGTTGAGGTTTTCAAAGGCTTCCGAACCGTCCTCATGCCTGTAGCAGAGGTTCTCGATCCGGACATGGGGAAAGCTTTCCGGAGGCTGCAGAATAGAATCGGGAATTTCAAATTTTGCCCCTTCCCGGCTTCCGAGCTGGCTTTCTACCTCAGAGGCCTGCAGAAGTTCAGTCAGACGTTTCAGGAGAGTTTCATAGGCAGGGACATTTGAAGTTTCAGAGGCCAAGCCCAGAAAGCCGGCAATCTCGGTGAGCTGGGGAGGATGGATCCCGAGGTATCGGAGTTTTTCTTCTTCCCGACACAGGATTTCAAAAGGTTTTCCGTCAAGGATGAGCCTACCTTCGTCCATAACAAGCATGCGGTCTGCCATTTCAAAAACGGCATCGAGCTTATGTTCAATCAGGATGAGAGTGGTCTGTTTTTCCGCATTCAGCCGCCTGAGTAGCTCAAGCACCTCCCGGGTGCCGGCAGGGTCCAGGTCCGAGGTCGGTTCGTCAAGGACCAGGATTTCCGGCTGCATTGCCAGGTTTCCTCCGATTGCGGTCCTCTGTTTTTCACCTCCTGAAAGCGTGAAGATAAAATGGTCCCTCAAACTTTCCAGCCCTACCTCTTTAAGCACTGTTTCCACGCGGGACCTGACTTCTTGCCGGGGCAGCCCGAGGTTTTCAGGCCCGAAGGCAAGGTCTTCACCCACTGTCAGGGAGAACAGCTGGGTTTCAGGGTTCTGGAACACCATCCCCACTTCAAGGGCAAGCCTGTGGACTTTTTCGTGCTCGAGGTCTTTTCCCCGGAGCAGGACGCGCCCTGAAAAGCTGCCTCCCGAAATTTCAGGGACCAGCCTGTTAAGGCAGCGTACAAGAGTACTTTTTCCACAGCCGCTTGGGCCTACCAGGAGCACGAATTCTCCTTTTTTGAGTTCAAGATTCACATCCGAAAGAGCCTGGGAATCCGAATATGGGTAGCTGTATGTGAGTTTTTCAAGCCTGACTTGTGGAGGGGTGTCTGTTATTTGGTCCATACTATCGTTCTGTTTCTTACACCTTTGAGTTTAAAATCATTATGAAAAGTAAGAAATAGTTTGACGATTATCATCTTTTGTATGAAAACCTGGACGGAGGATTTGAGGTTTGAAGTGGCTTTTTCGCTATGAACAAAAAGACAGCCTGCTTCACAGGCTGGACCCGAGAGTAAAACTGCTCTGGCTTTTCGGGATTTCGGTCCTGAGTGTCGTACTCGGAACTCCTTATCTGCTGGTAGCACTATTCGCCTCAACCCTGCCTTTCTGGTTCATCCTGAGGCCCTCGAAAAGCAGGATAAAAGCAATGCTCATTGTCTTCGGGAGTATTGGGCTGGGTTTTATACTCTCGCAGGCCCTTTTCTATTACTGGGCAAGAGACCCGCTGTTAACTCTCCTCCCTCCTTCCTTCCCCCTGGTGGGCCCGCTAACAGGAGGAGTATATTTCTATGCGGACGGGGCCGTCTACGGGCTGTATCAGGCTTTCCGTTTTATGACATCCCTGAGCGCTGCAATGCTGGTCCTTGCCACAAGCCACCCTTCCAGGCTGATCACCGCTTTTGTCCGCTTTTTTGAAATAAAACTCGGTGGGAAAAATTACAGGGTGGGCCTTCCCTACGAAATTGCATTCATGCTCTCTTCTGCAGTTAGTTTTGCCCCCACAATGCTCGAAGAAAGCGACCTGATCCTCAATGCGATGCAGGCAAGAGGGCTTGAGTTAAAAGGTGGGGTCCGAACGAAAGCAAAAGCTCTGAAATACACCCTTGTCCCCCTCGTGGTTAATATACTCCGTGCAGGACGAAAACTCGCAGTAGCTGCCGACACCCGGGGGTTTCGGGCAAACAGGCACAGGACCTACGTAAACGAACTCAGGCTGAAAAGGAACGATTACCTTTTTCTAACATATACAGTCCTTTTTACGGCAGGAGGAATCTATCTGAGTTATGCAGGGTTCGGGGGTACAGTCCCGGTTTGATAAAGAATGCCCCCTGCAAAAAGGAACCTGTTATTTCCGACCTTTCTGCTTTCGGTGCCCTGAAGCTATTTTTCCCCCTGTTAAAAGGACAAAAGTAGAAATAAATTCGAATCCTGGAGCTTTTTCTGCTTCAGTTCCGGAACTTTCTGTGTCTGAAGTTTCTGTGCCAGAGGCTTCCGGAGTTATATATGTTTCTTCCGGATTCCCCGACGTCTTCCCTGTGGAAGCCTGTGCTTCTTCTGCCAGTGAATCATTTTCAAGCACAAGGAAAGCTCCTGAGGGCGTCACATAATCCCCGACAGCCTGGAGAAGAATGGAATTTTCTCCGGATTTCAGGCTGCCCGTGATTTCCCTTACATCAATATCCAGGTCAGGGTAAGGTTTGCCATTGCAGATTCCGGAGAGCTTTTCCTCATTAACCAGAAGGGTATTATCCTCCCAGTTCCCGGACTGAGTGACCGTCCAGAGAGTAGCGCTGCGGACAGGGAGCTGCAGGGTGGGCATGAGCAATTCACATATCGTCTGGTTTGAGGTAGCATAGTAAAGCGAGTTTCCGTTTTCGTCCACCTGAGAATTGAGTTCGTCAGCTCCCTCACCGACCCAGTATTCGATATATTTCCCGTTCGGGTCCATATAAACGATAAGCAGACCTGCCCCGTTAAAGCAGACATAAGACGCCCCGGGGCCTTTATTTTTAATATCCGTGCTAAAGGTGCCAGAACCGGGGACGTAAGCACTCACATCATAAGCCCAGGTGCCTGTGGGGTAATCATAAATACCCCAGCCTTTTCTGTCGCTGTACTCCCGCTCAGGTTCAAGCTCTTCCCCGTTAAAGCTCAGGTTCAGCTCAGGGTACCTGCCTGTAACCCCTTCGGCACTCCAGGCCCAGTAGACATAGAGCCTTGCAAGTTTCACGGTTGCCCCTTCCGGCAGGTTGACATTGTGGCTCACAGAATATACATCTCCGGGGTAGATCTTTCCACTGTAATAGCTGTTCCCTACCGTATAGGTAAGTCCTCCCTGAACCATATCATGGCTGTAAACTTCAAGAGGTTTATCTGCCACATAGCCATTATTCTCAGGAGCCTGGGCAAGGGCAGGTGCGACCAGCAGGCAGCACAATACTGTTATCAGGCAACATAGTCCCGCCGCCAGACAGAGTATATTCCCGACCCTGCGGGTTTTTTCCCTTCGGCCTTTATGCCTGTTTTTTGCTTTTCCTTCATAATGTCCGTTTTTTGCTTTAAACTCCTTATTTATTTCCAGATCCTTTTTTATCCCATAAGCCATCCTTCGGTTCTCTTTCTGCTCCATGCTTCCTGCCTGCATATTTTTCCCGCCTGCAAAGTCACTGAGATTCTTTTATAACAATTTTAATTAGTAAACAGATAATAGGTTCTGAATATATAAATTCTTTTAAAAAATAAGTATTTGTAAATATATTATAACATAAATTGTTACTATTATTCTATTTATGATCACTTTCATCCAGCTTCAGGTCCACAGTTCAACTGAATAAGCTCATAGAAGAATCCCATGAAATATTGGAATAAGTTGAACATATACAGGCTCAGTGAAACTAATTACAGAGTTTCATATCACGTTTAAGTTGAATGCTCTGCGGTTTACTATGGAATACCCCAAAGCAATTTTGAGTTTCTTAGTTCAATCCAAACTGCATATACAAAATTTCATACAAAAAAGAAAAATAGTAATATTTAATAACCTTCACTTCGCTGTAATTGTTTAATGGTGTGAGATTTACCCGGAAAGTTACACTTCACGTAGAGGAATTTATCTAAATAAAAAACCAGAGAAAGCCTGAGCTTCCCCTTAAACTCAAATTTCACTCTGGTAAGAAAGTGAATGGCTATGAAAATAGATCCTGTAAAGATAACCGTACTATTAATCCTCCTGCTCTCATTTCTACTCTCAATCCCTCCTGCCGGAGCCATATACTCGTATGAGGGCATACCCTTTGCTCCGGATGCTCAGGGCACATTCAGGGGAGAGGTCTACATAGATGGAGGACACGGGCTTTCTTTTTCCCCTTACTCTCAGGAATTTGACGTGCCAGAAGGCACTCTCCGCTGGGCTCACCTGTACATAGGAATTTGGGGAGGCACTGAAAACTATGAAGGCTGGGTCCGGCCTGAGTTTAATGGGCAAAGGCTTGAACAGATGCAGCTTGCCGGAGTCAATGACGAAAACGAGGATGTGTACTGTGCAGGGAATGGGGTTTACTGGGTTTCCTATGACATAAGTAACATTACTAAAACCGGGGAAAATATAGTGGAGATCTTTACAAGCAGCGGCGAGCCAGGGAACAGGCTGGACGGGAGAGTCTACGGCGCAGTGCTTGCTGCAGCCTGTGAAGACTCAAAAGCGCCCATTGTTTCCTACCAGCTCCTGAGCGGGAACATAAACCTTCATGGAAACGGCTGGAGTGGAAACACGGCAAATGTCAACGACCGGGAAGACGTCTATTTCAGCTCAGGAAAGGCTCTAAGCAGCATAGAGGCCGCCAAACTTTCGGTAGTATATCTTACCGGGTCAAAAGACCTGCCTGATTATCTGGAATTCAACGGAGAAATGCCTGGAGTGTCCCCTGAGTACCTGTCTGAGAGCTATGGTGGAAAAGCAAGGGACGTTGCCAATGAGGTGAGCTTTGATGCCTGTGGAAATGAGGGTTTTTCTTCCAGCTACTTCGATATAGAACATTTTGACGTGCTCGATTACTTGCAGGCCAGTAATTCCGGACCCCGTAATTCCGTATCTTTTTTGAGAGGGCTTGACCTGGACGGGGACGGGGAAATCAGTATCCAGGAAGGAGAGGACTACCTGCACCCTGTCCTGGCAGCCCTGGTCCTGACTTCTGACAGTACAGCTTCCTTACTACCTGATCTTTACCCTGAAATGAAAATCTCGAAACAGGAACTGGTTGATGAAAAAATGGCAGAAATTTCCTTTACAATAAACAATCCCGGAGGAATCTGCGAAGAAAACTGTACGGTAAGTTTCCGGATAGATGGAAGTGAGGTTTTAACTTTCCCTGTCCTGATGGAAGCTTCCGGAGTGTACATGTCCACATTCTCATGGCCTGCAGTCGAAGGGGAGCACCTGCTTGAACTCTCCGTGGACCCCGAAGCCGAAATAAAAGAGTTGGAGAAGGAAAATAATGCCTGTACATTAAATGTCAGTGTCAGGTCAAAGCCCGAACTTTCGGTTTCCCTCGGAGAACCCGTGAAACTCGAGGCTCAGGAAGAGACCGCATCGGCTTCGCTAATCTGTCTCTCTTTCTTATCTCTTTTTGGAGCCCGGAGAAAAAAACCTATTCTCCTGCTTTTACTGGCGGTGCTCATGATAGCGGCTTTTAGCGGCTGTGTTGAGGAAACCCGGACAGCAGAAAAAACGGCTTACTCTATTCCGATAACGCTTATAAATAGCGGAGAAGCTTCAGCCCTGGACTTTGACGTAAACCTCTATCTTGATGGGAAAAGTGTTACGGTCCTGAATATCCCTGAACTGGCAGGGCATGCCTCGATTGAGAATGAGATAAGAGTTAACGCTCTGAAAGGTGAGCATACCCTCAGCGTGAAGGTAGACGAGCATAATGACATAATTGAGTCGGATGAGGATAACAATGAATTTGAGAAATGTTGCGATTTTAATTAACCTCCTGCTGCTCATCACCCCGGCTTCGGCTTCATATGCTGGAGACAAACCTCTGCAGACTGTCCTCCATGACGGACACCACGGAGCTCTTGACTTTTCTCTGGGGGACAGCAGGTACAGCGGGGAGCTTGAATATAATGAAAGTTATCAGGTAAACTTTAGTGTCGAACCCCCTGCCGGGAGTTCCATAAAGGTTGCAAAGGCTTACGTTTACTGGGTCTGGAGTAAAAAAGGGCTTGAAGGCATCTATCCGGAATTTAATGCCTCTCTTGAAAATTCGGGAACAGTTGTGCCTCTTAAGGGAGGACAGATGTATACGGACACAAAGGGCTTTGTATCCAGGTACGACTTTTTTTCAGGCACGCATGCTTATGACCTGACCGAGGAAATTTCCGAACCAGGCAACTATTCTATCTCACTTGTGAATACAGCCGAGGACGGAAGCACCTTTTGCGTGCAGAGCATAGGGCTTCTGCTCGTTTATGAAGGTCAAGAGTTACCGGTGATCGAATACTGGATTAACGAAGGCTGCGACATGCTGTATGCCGAATACGGGATCGATCCCGAAATGGCCACAACGACCGCTTACTTTGAGGGGGATATTGACTCTGAGAATGTTGCAGATGCACGCCTGATAACAGTCTCTCCTTCCGGGGGCTACAGTTCAGGCGCAGGAGCCCGGAACAGGCTTTTCTTTAACGAGAAAACCGAGAGTATTCCGGTCATTGGAGATCTCATAAAGCTCCTGTTTGGGGGGGGAAAAAGCTGGAAGGACATATACCAGACAAACGAAACTGTCCAGGTTGCTCTAGATGAGAGACCTGTGGGGGCTTATCTGGAATCTGCGGAGAATTTTGCCAGTATTCAGGATAATGGGGATTACCTTCTGGTAACAAATGAAATACTTGTACTTGAATTTAAAAAGCCTGAAACTCTAGAGGGAGGCAGCTGACTGTTTGCAGAAGGGATCAGGAAAGGGATTGGAAATGACTATCGTTGAAACCAGAGACTTATCAAAGTGTTACACCTTCGATTCAGGGCTGCGCGTGGAAGCCCTCAGGGGAATAAATGTGAAGATTGAAGAGGGAGATTTTGTTTCCTTCATGGGGCCCTCAGGCTCGGGAAAGTCTACCCTGCTTAACATTGTTGGCTGTCTGGACCAGCCCACATCGGGCAGGGTTTTCATCGAGGGCACTGAAGTTGACTACAGGAATTCTTCCAGTCTTGTCCGGCTGCACAGGCAGACAATAGGTTTTGTTTTCCAGGCTTTTAACCTGATCTCTACAATGACTGCCCTGGAGAACATCTGCTATCCCATGTACTTCAACAGGGTCTCCCGTCCCCAACAAAAACAGAGAGCAAACGAGCTTCTTGACCTTGTCGGGTTAGGGGACAGGATGCATCACCTGCCCTCCGAGTTATCAGGTGGAGAACAGCAAAGGGTTGCCATAGCAAGGGCACTTGCAAACAGCCCCAGGCTTATTCTGGCAGACGAACCTACAGGAAACCTTGATTCCGAGACCGGAAAAAAGATAACGGACCTTATGAGAAAAATCAACCTGGAGCAAGGAGTAAGTTTTGTTGTTACTACCCATGACCCTGAAATGGCCAGGACTGCGGACAGGGTGGTAAAGCTAAAGGATGGAAAAATCACTGAAGGAGCTTTTTGAGTCTCTGCTTTTCCCCTTCGGGCTGGCACTCTCAAAAAACTGTAATTCCAGTCCAGCTTCATTAACTTCTGATTTTGTGAAAATTGAATTTTTGTTCAGTAGATGCTTACTCCTTTTACTGAGGGAAGGCTAAGGATATCGTCAACAAGGTCTCCGGGAACTTTGTGGTCGGTAACGATGGTGAGCCTGGGATTGTCCGTAAAGTATGGGTCATCTGAGACGGCCTGACGGATGCTTAAATTGTGTCTGGAAATCAGGCCTGCAACTTCTGCAAGGATACCAACATGGGCGGCGTCTTCAGGGATGATGATGATTACCCCAAGCCCAAGAGCAGGGGCAACGTCTCTGAGAAACGGGATTGAATGAACATTTTTGAATATCGTGCTGAGGAGTTCGTCGGAGACAATGGTTTTTGTGGTCGCATCAACCACCCGTCTGTCAACCCCTACTTCTTTTGCAAGCTGGGTGTGTGCTATCTCGATGCTCCCGGAAGTTACCTTTCCTTCCTCGTTCACCTGAAATCCGCGTTCAAATAGTAACTTAAGTACTTTTGCCTGTGCCGGGTATTTTTCGAACTTTGTGAGTAGTGTTTGCCACATATAAATTATATTTAAATTGAGTCTCCAATATAAAGCTTCCTGATTGGACCAGTAGTTCCGAATAACCCAAGTTCCGAATGCTGAATTTGGCAGTCATCAAATATTTATGATCTACCGAAAAAAAGATCTAATGAACCATGGAATTCGTTTGTGATGCCAACCAAAAACGACTCCATGGCCATAGATACAGCCAGCTTGATGGCTGTATCCTCTGAATTGTTTCGCAAATATGATATAATAACTTTGCCAGAATCTGCAAATTATGAATGTCAGGACATTTTAAACGTGTTATTACATGCCTCAACATTTTCTACAAACTCTCTTGAATCTGCAAGTAATGACCTCAAAAGCAAAAATCCTGACTTAAGAATCCCCTCAGCAGATACTATTTTCAATTACATCAAAGACAATAATATTGAAGATACTCTTTCTGCTTTCAGAAAAATGAATTTTGAGATTTTCAAGATGATGAAACTTGAAAACACTGTTCATGACATAGCTATTGATTTTCATGATGTTCCATTTTATGGAGACAAAAATACTCCCGGAATTAGGGGCATAAAACCAAAGAATGGCAGTTCGTGGGGTAAATCGTTTTGTACCCTGGATATAATTGGAACTTCTCACTTGACACTTGACGTAATCGACATTAATAGTTTGAACAAGAATTATTCTCTATTCATCGAATCTTTATTCGAAAGACTTAAGGCAATAGGTGTAAAAACAGGGACCTCATACCTTGACAAGGAATTTTGTAATAGAGCTGTGATTTCAAAATTAGATGAACTTAAAGTCAATTTTGTTATAGCAGCTAAATCAAATCAGGTTATCAATAGAGAACTTAAAAATCATCAAAAAGAATGGGGAAATACTTCAGTAATTTTTGAATATCAATTTAAGCAAGGAGGACCTTCCTTCAATATTGTGGCAATATATGATGATAAAAAGGAAAAGTACATCCTGTTTGCTACAAACAAAGAGGCAGAATCAACTGAGAAATTTGAAAAGACAATTCCTCAAGAATACAGAAAAAGATGGAACATAGAAACTGGCTATAGAGTGAAAAACGACTTCAAGATACGAACATGTACAAAATCACCAGTAGCAAGAGTATTGTTCTTTGTTATTCAATGCATCATATACAATGTTCTAAATATGCTAAAGTCAGTTATCGAAATTACAGCTTATGAGCTAAAATCATTAATAAATGAAGACATAAACAAAGCTGTTAGATATGGGCTAAAATCGCTGAATTTTATTCCGGTTAAGGTGTTACTGGAATGTTTGAGATGGTTTAATGAAGAACGAAATCGAGTGCTACGCACTCGATTAACTACAATATAACTTGTATTGAATTAAAAATTGCTAACTTAATAGCTTATGCTATAAAATCACTCGATAAAAAATTATTTTTTGAGAACTGTTAGTGGAAATTATAGATTAAGAATTTTAAACTCTAACCAGTAATAGAAAATATTTTGAAAATGAGTGGGTAAAAAGTAAAATCAATATGTTTTTGTCATTCGGAAGTAAGCCTGATCGGAACTACTGTTGGACCTTAGACGCAGGATCGATAAAAAGTTGCATATATTTCCTCAGATACTTCTCCACATTCTCAGTTCTCCACATCCCCAGGAAGGAATCAAACCTGAAGAATCTCCTGAACCTGGCTGAAAAGGCATTTGCAGGTTATGAAACAACAGTTGGTACCTGATTAACTAATGGACCTATTCCGGAATCGTGGAGGAGATTTTTCAGTTTTCTCTCCCTGCGCCGCACGGGACTGAACCCGGCCTGCCACAAGCTAAAAAAAATAACGTTGAATGTGACTCAACTAAAAGAAATCGGATACTATGGAAAAACGGCCACCTGATATGAAAAATAATTCTCTTGATCTAGAAAATCGCATTTTAATCTACGAGTACATATGCGCTCCACCAGCCGGTTTGGAGTTCCTCCCAAAAAGAGAAAGAAGTCCGGATAAGAAATAACTCATAAAAATATTTCTCAGGCAGAGTTTGATTTGTTCGTTTTTTGTTGGTGTCTTACCAGCTTACTAGATAATTTTTGCTTGATGGCCTTTATTTTCTTTACTCTCTTTTTTGGGACAGACCGCTCTCCTGCGTCGAGCGTGACAGGAACGACCCGGTACAGCGAATAAAGTTGCAAGGGTCAGAAAGATCTGTAATTTAGACATCTTGAGCGAGAGAAGCTCACTGCTAAAACCTAAAATTAGTCTGCTTGAGCGAAGCGAAACGGACGACGGGCTGTTGTACTTACAGTGCAACTCCCAAAAAATACTCGATTTCCTGTGATCCCGAATCGCAATTCGGGTTACGCAGGAACCAGGTTAACATGCAATTCTACTTCTGCCGGAGGTTCTGCAAGAACTGCATACACCGAAAAGTGAGTTAGTTCAGCTGAAATTATGTTTTCACTGAGAGTACTGTCAATCAGAGTCCATGTAGAATTAGCCCCATCATAGCTGTATATAGAGGGGAAGTTACCCTCTATAGAGTCATTGAGGCCAAGACTGAGCCTGACAAAAGGATCGAATTCCACTCCTTCAGGTTCAAGTCCACAATAACATTTCCCCACCAGGTATAAGGTACCTGGCAAGAGCGGCTGGTCTGCCTCTACTATTTTTATTGCTTTAAGAGGCTCTTTCTGGCTATCAAGCAGCCTTGTCCCCTTTGGAATAAATACAAAAGCATCAAGAGCTTTATTTTCCACCCGGAGATCCAGCAGAGCATATCCATTTTTATCCAGATAAGTTGAGAGGTCAGCCCCTGAAACCAGGGTCACTTCCGTAAGGGTTTCATTGCTGTACTGGCTGTATGAAATATTTTCATAGACAGTGATTATATTCTCGGAATCGGAACTTTCTGTGTAGAGCTGCCCGCATAAATCTGAATATGCATGAGCTTGAGGCACCCGGT
>NZ_JAQUVZ010000078.1 GCF_028693135.1 Methanosarcina sp. | reverse complement strand
TTATTTTACAAAAAAACGATGATTTATACAGTTTAAGCGAATACAAAACAGCCAGCGAGGGTTCACTTCATCCCCGACCTAAAGGTCAGGGTATTCGTGACCCTCTGCGCTCCCATAGTAATAAAAAAGGGATGATCTGAAGGCGGTCTGTGGATATAATTTGTCTGTGAGAAATGAAGTGCCCCCGTTAAAGAGAAAGGATTAATTATGTATATTTTTTATAATATTCTTTTTAAAATTTTAGTACAATAATATCCTGCATTATAGGCTTTATTGTCTTAATGTTCAGGAATTATGCCCACATCCTGAAAAAATAAATTAAAAATACTTCTAAAAAAGAATAGCTAGAGAAGGGGTGGGCTGAAAATGGAGTCAAACTGTTTGACGTTCTGAATTATAAATCAAAATCCGAATATTTATAAAGAAATACATTCACTTCTAATCAAAGTTGCACGGACACACCCCTCTGCAAGCAAGGGGTATGTTCGCGCCACCACTCCAAATTCCGTAAAAGGAGATAATAACCCTAAACCATTTAGTTCGAGCAGAAGTTAACAAACGAAAAATGGAACTGATAAATCGTATTATAATTAACGGTTACCGGGGAAGTTTTCATCCCCGCAGCAAGCTAGCGGGGTATTCGACTGAAATGAATAGGCGACAAAAACCAGTAGTCGGACCGATAATCGAGACCGATATTCAGATCGATTGTCGATACCTGTAAATCATGAAACCCGATGGTTGGTACCAGAAACGGATGGAGAAAACGTGATCGACCAAGAAACCCTACACGACAGAACTTTAAATCCCTATATGGAAGAGAAAATCGATGCCCTGAAACAGTTGAGTGCTAATTTTGAATTTCTCCCTAATCGGGAGCAGGCTTTCGATGATATGCTCAGGCTCACCTCAGATAAGGACAACCTTGTAACAGAAACTGCAGTCAAAACTCTTGAATTAGTTTATCCTCATGTGCCGGACAGGAAAAAACTCTGGACGAAACTTGCAGGCCTTACGGCCAGCCCGGCTCCGAGGGTGCAGAAGGCAGCTGTGCATGCCCTTGCTACATCTTATATCCTTATGCCCGGAGAACAGATGGTCTGGACCGACTTTCTGAAACTTGCGGGTTCTGGAACCGATTCTGTAAAGGAATATGCTTTTTCCTGCCTCAAATCGGTTTTCCCTCTGGTCCCTGATAAAATACAGGCATGGAAAGACCTGTTTGAGCTAAGGGAGTCTGCGGACATGAACACCAGGGTTGAGGCTACCCGAGCTCTCGGGGTGGTATTTTCGCACGTTGAAGACCAGGATAAAGCCTGGAAAGAGCTCTTCAAGCTTGCTCTGGAAGAGAGAGGAACTCTCCAGAAAGAAGCTTTTGAAGCCCTTGCTTCCGCTTTTATCCGTTCCCGAAAAAAAGAAACGGAATGGCAGGACCTTTTAGGGCTGATTGCCTCTGAAAAGGGGACTCTCCGGCGGCGTGCGGCAGATACCATGTTTCTGGTGTTTCCTCACCTTCCCGACAGGAATAGAGCCTGGTCTACCCTTCTAAGGCTCAGCGGAGCCGCAGACGGCCATGTTAGGGACAGGGCAGCAGACTCCATTGCTTCGTTATTCCTGCACCTTGAGGATAAAGACAGTGCCTGGAAAGACCTTACCGAACTTGCGGGAAGTGAAGTCAGCTATGTACGGGGAAGAGCTGCCGACACCCTTGTCCAGGCTTTTCCGCACGTCTCCGACAAGAAAAAAGCCTGGGAAGACCTCCTCCGCCTGAAAGCCGAAAGCCACAGTTATGTGATCAGGCGGGCAATGCATGCCCTCGCTTCTGCCTATCCTTACCTTGCTTCCGATGAGGAAGCTTCTGAAGAACTCTCGAAAATTACAAGAAATCCTGCCTTTGTCCGCAGGAGTGTAGCGTATTCCCTCGCTTCTGTCTTCAAGGAAGGAAATGCAAAAGGACCGGGAAACCCGGGAAAACAGCTTTCTATCGAACTTTTTAAATTGGCAATCGATGTGGACAGTTCTGTCCGGATGGATGCTGCCGACTCTCTTGCATCAGCTTTCCCGCACCTGCCGGAAAAGAAATGGACCTGTGGCAAACTGCTAAACCTTTCCGCACACCCAGACCCCATAATTCGGAAGGGTGCATCCGTGTCCCTCCGATCTCTCTTTTCCCGGCTAGGAGACCAGAATATAGGCATGAATAAAGGTTCAGAGAAGGGCATAGAAGTAGGTTCAGAACAGGACATAAAAGCAGGCCTGGGACAGGAAATAATGACAGGCGTCTGGGAGGAGGTTTTGCGGATGGGTGGCGACAATGAATCCTCTGTCCGCAAGGATGCTTCCGACCTTCTCTCCATGGTTCTCCCCCTGGTGGAAGATAAAACGAGTATCTTTTACAATCTTTCCGATCTCTGTTCAGGACCGGAAAATTACCTCCGGAAAAGTGCATCGGACCTGCTCGCTCTGGCCTTCCCCTTCGCAGAGGATAAACAGGACGCCTGGGGTCGACTTGTGCAGCTTTCATCCCACTGGGACAAAGATGTCCGAAAAGGAGCCGCAAAGGCGTTTGCTCCATCTTTCCCGCTGGTCCCGGACAAAAGGAAAGCCTGGGTTGATCTCCTGTCCCTTACAAACCACAGGGACAGTTCTGTCCAGAGGGCAGCTGCCCGGGCCTTTGAGTCTGCCTATACGGTGCATCCCGACCCTTATCAGGCCCTGGAGAGCCTAAAGAAACTAACAGGTTCAGAGTGCGCGTACGTGCGGAAGTATGCTTTCCGCGCCCTCGGGATTGCCTCCCTCCATGATGCGGCAAAGGCAAAATCTGGAGCCGAATACATGCGCGCGCTTAAAGAAGCCGTTCTGAATTTCAGGAATTCGGCCGAAACAGCTTTCAACCACCCCCTTCCAGGCTTCTACCTGAACTTCTACGAAGTCTTCCTGAATCTTCTGTCTGCTGGATCTTCCGGAAAAGTTCCCCTATCTTCCGATCCTTCCGAGACCGACAGGGAAGAGTCCGAGAAGTACTTTTCAGCCATGGTCTATGAAGTGGGAGATGTAGACGAAATCGATGCCCTCTCCATGGCGTTTAGGAAGTTTGCAAAAATCATTCAGGAAGCTGCCGAAACCGGTTCAACAGACCTTGCTTCCGAGAAGAAGCTTCTTGAAGCTTCTCTCCGGATCTTTGAGGATTCCTCCGCCCTTTTCGAGCGGGCTGAAGAAGAAGCCGTCCTTTCAAAGAGATTTGAGCAAAAAGGACAACCTACCCTAAAGCAGAAGGTTTCGGAACAGAGGATGAAAGACACCCTTGAGGAAATCAGGACAAAAGCCCGTTTTGCCTGCTTCCTGGTAAAAGGCACTTCCTCCGAAGAAATCACCTCTGCCGTTAGCCGTGAAGTCCGGGACTGGGCCTTCGAAACCTCAGCCGACAAAAAAGTCCTCATGCAAAAAATGGAATCTCTCGAAACAATCATCCGGGAAAATATTCCCGAAATCCCTGAAAACAGCCACATCTTCGACCGCCTTGAGGACATCAGGAAAGAAAAATATCTCCTTTCCCGCTGCAGGATAGTAGCCCGCCTCGTAGGCCAGGTGCCAATAGCTATGATCCCAGCCAAAAGGCCGATTGGTTTTTGAAAGCCTTTTGAAAGCCTATTGAAAGGTTAATGAAAGGGCCCCGAAAAGGCCCTGGAATTTTCTTTTTTACTCGGTTACGTGAATTTTAAAACGAGACGTTTTGAAAAATCGATTCTCCTTCAAATGTTTAATATACTTCCTTAATTTTCTCAACCTGCCCATCCATTAACTGAACTTTTATCTCATGCGGATGTCCTGAATATTATTCAGGGTAAAGGAGGCATACCTTCAATCGCCTCATGAAGTGAACTAATAACAGGCATTTTATTCTTTATTAGTGTAGATATGTATCCCCTCATTCTACAGAATACATCTGCCCCACATGTTCCCTAAAATCTTCCGATATCTTTTGTTGAACCGTTATCATCCTGAGATCTATTTCTGCCTGGTTATTGCTGAAAGGAACTCTCATTTCCGTAGCGAACATCAAGATTTCTTTTTCATACTTTGCATGTCTATCAAGGGTTTTGGCTTTTCGCCGTTATCTGTGGGTAAAATGGAATTCAATTCAAGACCGTGTTGGTTTTTGTGAGGGATAACCACTCAAAAAAGCGAGGAGCCAAAATAATTCCTGAATTATGGACGAAAAACGGCGATTTATTCTGGTTCCATCATTTCCGAGTAACCTGTTCAACCACATTGTTGATTTCTGAAATGCCACCACTTAGAGGGTCATATGTCCAATTCTGATCAAAAACATCTTCATCAACACGCTGAGTGCCAAAACTACCGATGGACAATGCAAAAAAGCGATTATTCTCTTGTTTTTGCTTTTTGCACTGGGAAACAATAGCAGAAGATAAACCATAGAGAACAAAATCTGAAATAACCAATAAATCCGCTTTTTTGTAATCAGCTTCCAACATCATCCGCACCCCTTCGTGTAAAGCTGGTGCAACATTGGTGCCCCCATGAAAACTCATTCTAAGAAAGTCTATCAAATCATGAATGCCTTTCGGAGGGGTAAGATCAAGGGTATCTATTGAAGTACTGAAATTTATCAAATAACATTTTCTCTTTTGAGAAACCGCTCGAGATGACAAACTAAGAGTTAATGCTTTAGCTATATTCTCTGGAGCACCTGACATAGATGTACTTGTATCAACACAAATAATTAACGGCCCCATCTTTTCATCATCAACAATGCTTACGGTTTTCTGAATGTTCTCTTCAACGATTTCTATTTTGTCGCCTTGTTTAGAAAAACACATCAGTCGATTTTCAACATATTTCAAGTCAAAAAGCAATGCAATATCAGAATCACTTAATAGAGCCAATTCCTGTGGTATAACATTTTCTAAATCTCTACCAAGCTTAATACCAATAATCTCTTCATTGGAATATATATCTGGTTTTATAACAGAGTATTGCACGGTTGAATTAATAATCTCTGTGTGATGAGATTGTTGTTCTTTATGTAATCTTCCCATTAATTCACATAAATTACGAACGCTTTCATTATTTTTCAGATATTCTGCCCATTGTTTAAGGAAAGATATGTCTTGCTTACTTAATTTGCCAACACTTGAATCCCACAAAAGTCCAGGCTCAATACCCAACTCATCAAATACCTCTTTCATTTGCTGTAAAGGGTCAAGCCATTCTTTTAACTCTTTTAACAATTGTTCCCGGCGATTTTGGATTTCCTTGAGTTGCCATTCAAGTAATTGTTTTTCATACTCTTTTCTCCATTCTTCTTGTTCATTCCTACGAATAGCATCAAGGCTTTCTATGATTGACTCTTTCTTTTTTTCCTCTACCTTTTTTTTTACAGCAAGTGTTTTTTCTTCCCAAAACATAACATTTGCTGATGGTTGGAGTGACTTATATTCCTCTAAATCGCTTATAATTGACTTTTCAGAGCCACCATATGCCCGAAAATCCCATTTCGCAGAGACCAATTTAGACCGATGTTTTTCAAAAGGGTTTGTGTTTTCTAAATAACTTAGAGTTGACTCCTCCCAATTACTAACTTTTCCACTCAATTCATTTTCAAGTTCTCCACTATTTAGATCAGGGAAATCTTCTGAAAGAAAAGTATTGACTAATTCCTCTGTTTTAGCAATTTCATGATTTGGAGATTTCATAAGATTGCACCTTTTTCAACAAATGCTCGGAATTCAATTTGTGGTTTTCTAAATCTTTAAGAAAAGAGTTGAATGCATCAAGCACTAATTCTCTTTTTTCTGAAGGTACAAATGGGGTTTCATTCAATTTGTTTTGAATAGCGACATTAGATTTTGTGTCATTAATAATTTCCGCAAGTGAACTCAAAGAATCTTCACAAGCTTTAACAAAAGTACCTTTAATCCTTGAGTCCACAGCCTTTTGAGTTCCCTTAGTAAATTTTATGGGTGGAGTTGAATCAAACCATTTGACAAATGAATCGTTGTCATAACCGGAATTCCCACCATAATTTAGCACATTTTCTTTTTTCTCGGTGTCATAAATATTTTCCGTATAAAAAAACGCATCAGATATACCTTTTTCAAGATCCTTATGGTCCAATTCCCAGCTATTTAACTTCTCATTGTTAGCGCAGCCAAACTGTTTCACACATTTTTCAATTATTTCATTAATTTGCTCTCTATTTTGTTCAAGTGTCCACAAACAATGTCGTAATATAAGGGTATCAACGGGTATTACCTCAGTGCGGTCACACAAAAATGCAGATGTTTTCAAAATGAGTGCAATTTTCTGCCACCTACGATCAGAAACATAAACTGCAATTTTGGGATTATCTTTATTAAATTCATCAAGTGAAACTCTGATTGAATTTATGATAGTAAATACCTCTTTAGAAATTGTTACTTTAACGATTTCACTGGAAAGTTGCTCAAACTCATCGTGAGAAAACTGTAGTCCATCCGGAATTTCAATATCAGTAGAGGCAGCATCCCCATCAAGTAATTTTTCAAAATTCTCTCGTTCTTCCATAGGATTTACTATTATTCGCATTACAAAACGGTCATAGAGAGCTTCTAATCCTTGATTCGGTGGTGGAGTTTCATTACTTGCAGCAATCAATGCTTTTAATGGAACTTTTTCGTCTTTTCCGCCATTACGATAAATTCGCTCATTTATAATAGTCAAGAGAGTGTTTAGAATAGCTGGACTACTTTTCCATATTTCATCAAGAAAAGCAAAGTCAGCAGTAGGTAAGTAGCCTTCTGTTTTGCGAATGTAATTATCCTTTTTTAGTTCTTGAATACTCACAGGTCCAAAAACATCTTCAGGAGTGCTAAATCTTTGCATTAAATACTCAAAATGAGTTGTATCTTTAAACACCTTTGATAAACGACGGGCAATTAGACTTTTCGCTGTGCCTGGCAAGCCATATAAAAAAATTGACTGCCCAGAAAGGACTGAAAGAAGAGAAACTGCAACGACCTCTTCTCGTTCGTACAGTCCATCAGAAAAGATAACAATTAAATCTGTAACTCTCTTTTTCATGGAAGTATTTGCTTGTTGATGACTCATTTTTGATTTCCGCCCCTGGTGCTTGGTTTCGGATTGGGATTTAGTTGATTACCACGATTGACTTTATTCTGATCATTTGACTTGATTCTGATCGTATTACTTATTCGTTTCTGATGAGCTTTAATCTCGTATTTCGGCCCCTTCCCATAAAACAGAACTCAATTCCAGTTGTTCTCACGGAGATGCCGCATCACAACACTGACTTCCGGCTGTCTCAGGCCCGAGACCATTTCAATGCTCTGGGAAGAAATTTCACTTCATTTTGCAAGACAGGCAAGGGTAAAAGCAATGGGCCTGCTTACGTTGATCTTCCTAAATAATTCTATCATTTCATATTCATTTGACCCCATAATTAAGGGAGTTTCATTCATTATTTTAGTAGTCTCTGTTTTTAAACCACGTTCATCTACCATTAAAATCACCCGAAGAACGATGATTGAGTAACTAATATAAATATACAATTATGTTTTATGTTTAATATTTATCGATTCGTACATTGACTTTATACAGTCAAAGGTGTTTACAGATCTGTAAAGAGGTCTGGAGCATGGTTTTCAGGTGAAGGCCCAGTTAAAACTGGCTTTCCGCAGGTGCGACAAGAAAATCAAATTCAGTACTTCGCTAAAAATCCATCCTCTATATTTCCCCTCCATTCATTTACCTCAGACACTCCACCACTAACCTAACCCTTAACTTTCTTCTCAACCATTCCTCAATTAGAAGTATAAACATTTCAAATCTGAACTTGTCCTCATCTATTACCTGAGGGCCTCTTTTAACAATAGTAAAATGTTTATTCTGAATGTATAGCCATATGTATTTTAACAGGAAAGATATCAGTGCATAAAAATACCTGATAATGGCATTTTTAGATGAAGTCTTTGGTTTAACCACATTTCTCATCCTGTATGACGATTAATAGCAAATCTTCTCCTGTAAACCGTGCTGACCTTTCTTGGAGACCATTTGACTCCAAAAACGACAAAACCAAGATTTTCACATCCCCGTTTTGTTCTTTTGCCTTTAAGATACTTGACGTCAATGACAATATCCAAAAGAATCTTTTTCATAGAGTCCCCCATAACATATTGTTCACTCCGTGCCTTATTCTCTTTCAGGACCGGCTTCATCCGTTCTCCTTTCTTAACAACTGGAACTATATGTGGAATGGAACTATATGTGGAATCTGGTGATTTTGCAAAAATTCAAAAACGTCTATAGAATAAAACTCTCTATCCATGCAGAGAACTTTAATTTTAAGGTCCAGTCTTTTGATGAGGTCGATAAAATAGCCCGGCCTTCCAAAAATAAAAATGAGAAATAAGAGGAGATGAGAAGAAAAGTAAAAGCAGCCTAAAAAAGGCAAGAATATAATCAAAAATCTAAACAAATACAATCTGCAAATATTCTTTCTAATGTCTTTTTTTTGTTTTTTGGTGAGGACCGCCAGACAAGCTGGCGGAGGCATTTTTACCATTTTAATTGAAAAACGGTTTCCGGGTAAAGGGAAATATTCCTCAGGGTCGGCGGACTATTTCTCTATAGTATTCAAGCTGGATTCTTGATTTTCACAGCTCAATATACAGGGATCAAGCCCGGATTGTTCCCGGTAATGCATTCTCCGCCCTCAGAAGTTACTATGAAGGTATTTTCAATTCCCACCATTCCGATGTTTTCAATTCCTTTCTTGGGTTCGAGGGCAAATACCATCCCTTCCTGCAGGGGCTCATCAAACCCGGCTGCAATTACAGGGGTTTCATCGATCAATAAGCCAACCCCATGCCCCAGGAATTTCACTTTACGGTCCCCAAAGCCCATGAAATTTTCCAGGAACTCCTCATCAAGCCCGTTCATTATGGTATTGTAAATTTCCGAGGGGATAGCACCGGGTTTTAACATTGCTGCAGCTTCGTTCTGGATAGCCACGCATTTATTATGGATATCTATGGCATACTGCGGAAGGGAAGAACCAAACATGTATGTCATGGTTTTATCCGTATGGTAGCCGTCAA
>NZ_JAQUVZ010000031.1:38255-42983 GCF_028693135.1 Methanosarcina sp. | reverse complement strand
AGTCCCGGGGAGATCAACCATTTATACGGCGTGTTTACCTGTTTTTAGCGGTATCATGTACCGGTGTTGATAAGTGGGCTTTTCCGTAAAGGAAACTGCCGGGCATGCGGCCGACAGTATGTAAACACCAGGTCTGCAATCTGCAAGACTTGTAAAAAATAATTGTAAATCATAGAGTGAGTACATGGAAAAATTAGCAAAATTTAAAGCGCTTGGGCTCTCGGACAGTATGTTGAAAGCCCTCAAAAAGAAAGGGTTTGAAGAACCAACCCCGATTCAGGAAAAGGTAATACCGCTTTTTTTGAAAGGAGAATCTGACATTATAGGGCAGGCTCAGACAGGGACCGGAAAAACAGTAGCTTTCGGAGCCCCCATCATAGAGAAAATTCCTGAGAAATCAGGACATGTTCAGGCAATAATCCTGACCCCTACAAGGGAACTCGCAATCCAGATTTCAGAAGAGCTTAACTCCATAAAAGGAGACAAAAAACTGTCCATTGTCCCTATATACGGCGGACAGTCCATGACCCAGCAGCTTCGCATGCTGAAAATCGGCGTGGACATTGTCGTAGGGACACCGGGAAGGGTCATCGACCACATTAACAGAAAGAGCCTAAACCTCGAAAAGATCTCGTATTTCGTACTTGACGAAGCTGACGAAATGCTGAACATGGGTTTTATTGACGACATAAAAGAGATCTTAAAGGCAACATGCCCTGATAAAAGGATGCTTTTCTTTTCAGCCACAATGCCAAAGACAATCCTTGGAATCGTCAAGAAGTACATGCGGAACTACGAGCATATTACAATTGCGAACGAGGAAATTACAGAAAACCTGACCGAACAGATCTATTTTGAGGTTAGGGAAAGCGATAAGTTTGAAGCCCTCAGCAGAATCATCGACATCGAAGACGAATTCTACGGGCTCGTATTCTGCCGTACAAAGGTTGACACCAGCCAGCTTGCCCAAAAACTCAGTGACAGGGGTTATTTAGCTGATGCTCTTCACGGAGATATCTCCCAGCAGGAGCGGGAAAAAATCCTGAACAAGTTCAGGAAGCAGAAGATACAAATCCTCGCAGCAACCGATGTTGCAGCAAGAGGCATCGATATCATAGACCTGACCCATGTCATCAACTATTCCCTGCCCCAGGACCCAGAGTCCTATGTGCACAGGATAGGGAGGACGGGAAGGGCAGGCAAACAGGGAACTGCTATCACTTTTGTTACATCCTCGGAATTCAGGCGGCTCACTTACATACAGAAGACTTCAAAGTCCGAAATGAAGAAAGGCCGTATCCCTGGGATAAAAGATGTGATAAAAGCCAAAAGGACGAGAGTAAAAGCCGAACTCGATAACACCATAAAGACAGAAGAATATGGGGACTGCCTTGAGCTGAGCACAAAGCTCCTTGAAGAATACCCCGCAGAAAAGATCCTGCCTGCCCTTTTAAAGTACGCCTTCAAGGAAAAATTCGACGAGAGCATGTACACTGAAATTTCCGGAGGCAGCTCCTATGTCGACAGAAAAGGCAAATCCAGGCTCTTCATAGCTATGGGAAAAGCCGATGGCATGACTCCGGAAAAACTAGCAGATTTCATCCAGCAGGAACTCGGGGACAACGAAATGAATGTAAGGGATGCAGAAATTTTCCCCCACTTTTCATTCGTATCCATCCCCTTTGCCCAGGCTGAAGCCCTGGTTGACATCTTCAAGAACAAAAGAAAAGGAAGTAAACCTTTCGTGGAACTTGCCCAGAAATCCAGGGGAGGAGGCTCAAAAGGTTCAAACGGGAGCAGCGGCAGTTCTAGAAGCGGTGGCAGCTCAAGAAGCGGCGGTAGCTCAAGAAGCGGCGGCAGTTCAAGAAGCAACGATAGTTCTAGAAGCAGTGGCAGTTCAAGGAGCAGCGGCAGTTCAAAAAGCAGCGGCAGTTCAAGAAATGTGAAAAAATAAATTCCATTTCTTAATTCTCTTTTCTTTTTTCGTATTTTTTTCCAAATTCCGGGAGCAGGGAAGTTTTCGGAATTCGGGCAAATTTTTGATAGCAGAATTTTGTGAAGATTTTATTTTGTAGATTATCGAGTAGAAAGTACGTTTTTGAATATTTGAATATGATCAACAGATCGGCCGTGGACAACCTGAGGACGCTTTTAGAAAAATGGTCTGTTTTTCAGAAAAAATATCTCATCAAAATTTAAAATAGTTATCAATCTTCATAATTCCTTATTGAGGATCAAAAATCCCCTATATTTTAGTTATTCAACCGGAATAAATCCCCGGGTTAAGTTAACTACGCCAGGAGGAAAATTGCCATATGCAATAGATTTATTCCGGCTGAAGTTCGATGCTTGTTCGATGCTTATTCCCTTTTCCTTCTGAACAGTTCCTCTCATACGATTATTCGGGTTTACCATTGACAGTGGAAAAGTAAGGATGCCGCCATCTCTCGTTGAGCAGGCACTTTGGGCCCTTACTGTCTCATTGTTCAAAGGCTGACCAGTAAACATCTAAACATGTAACTTACCTGTTGAGGACTCCATATCCACTGATATACATTATTCTTAACTTTTCGACCTGTAGACAGAAAGTAATCTTTATGTAGTTTAAATAGAAAAACATTATAATTCCCTCCACTCCTAGAATGCTGTTCTTTCTCATTCAAAGCCATTTCCTTTAGAGCCGATCTCAAACCTATTTTATTCTAAGTATTAAGTTTTTTCAGGGTTATCCATCATTATCCGAAACTTGACTGATTCTCCAAAATCCAGGATTCAAAGAGCAAATTCTGAGTTTTGAGATAAGCTCTTAAACTGACACTGACCCCAATTTTCAGTGATGTATCGGTTCTCTTCTCCAACCCCCATTCTGCTTTATACTTCCAGACACCTATTCTTGAACTATAATGATTATCTTTTTCAACCCCCATTCTGCTTTATACTCCCAGACACCTATTCTTGAACTATAATAGACATCAAACAATTGCAGAGAGATCTAGCTAAAAAAACTTAATGGCTTTGTGAAATTTATATTCCATAGCTAGAAACTTTGCACTTAATTAATGACTATATTTTAAACATGGTGTTTTTTTAAGACAAACTATTCGAATATTGTTTGCCATTGGAGTATCTATATACAGGTATATTATGAATTTATATATAATGTTATGAACAATTATTCCTTACAAATAGTAGTCTTTGATTATTTAGATACAAAATGGTTCTTTGTGGTAAACGACTATACAGTCGATACATATCGTTAATTTCATTAAACTACTTAGTTATCGTCACATAAAGTCTTTAAGGAAATTAGAATGTACGACATATATTGCACCTCTTCCTAAATCTCTTCCTAAAATTGATGCTTTTAATGTAATTTCAAATTTTGCATAGGTCTTTTATAATATATATTAAATAGTAATTTAAAATAATAGAAGCAATTAAAAACTAAAAAATCGCCGTAAAATAAAGAGAATATTTATAAAATATAAGAAAAGTAAAAAGACAATAGATATATACTTATTTTGTAAAGATAAAGTTGCCTGAAAAACAGGCAACTTCGTACATATTATATTTGCTTTCCTTCAACATTGCTGCTTAATTAGAAGCAGTAAAGCATGTGGAATACAGTTGATTCGTAGCTGATTTTGACAGTTTTATAGAACATCTCGAAGATCATATAAGTTCCCTCCACTCTTTTCCTGAATGTTGTTCGTTCCCCGTTATACACCTGTCTTACAGCTTAATTAAAAGCAGTAAAGCATGTGGAATACAGTTGATTCGTAGCTGATTTTGACAGTTTTATAGAACATCTCGAAGATCATATTAGTTCCCTCCACTCTTTTCCTGGATGTTGTTCGTTCCCCATTATACACCTGTCTTACAGCTTAATTAAAAGCAGTAAAACATGCTGAATTCAGTTGCTTCGTAGCAGATTTTGACAGTTTTATAGAACATCTCGAAGATCATATCAGTTCCCTCCACTATTTTCCTGAATGTTGTTCGTTCCCCGTTATACACCTGTCTTACAGCTTAATTAAAAGCAGTAAAACATGCTGAATTCAGTTGCTTCGTAGCAGATTTTGACAGTTTTATAGAACATCTCGAAGATCATATTAGTTCCCTCCACTCGTTTCTGGGATTTTGTTCGTTCCCCGTTATACACCAGTTTTACTGCTTAATTAGAAGCAGTATAACATTGAGAATACAGTTGATTCGTAGCTGATTTTGACAGTTTTATAGAACATCTCGAAGATCATATCAGTTCCCTCCACTCTTTTCCTGGATTTTGTTCGTTCCCCGTTATACACCAGTTCTACTGCTTAATTAGAAGCAGTATAACATTGTGAATACAGTTGATTCGTAGCTGATTTTGACATTTTTATAGAACATCTCGAAGATCATATCAGTTCCCTCCACTCTTTTCCTGGATTTTGTTCGTTCCCCGTTATACACCTGTCTTACAGCTTAATTAAAAGCAGTAAAACATGCTGAATACAGTTGACTCGTAGCTGATTTTGACATTTTTATAGAACATCTCGAAGATCATATTAGTTCCCTCCATTCTTTATCTTCACTTACTGTTTCGCAGTTAATTTTGGTTCCATTTTTTCGGCTTTTATATCCATATTTAGATCATGAATAGAAAGCTAAGATTATTCAGGAACTCAAACGTAAAGAACTGGCTTAAATCGAATCCTATGAGCATGTTTATTCCCTCCACATTTCATA
>NZ_JAQUVZ010000031.1:0-38155 GCF_028693135.1 Methanosarcina sp. | reverse complement strand
TTATTTCCACAACGGTACTTGTGTACATTCTTTTGTTTAGATCTCGAATATAAAGCAAAGATTATTCAGGAATGCAAACGTAAAGAACTGGCTTAAGTCGAATCCTATGAGCATGTTTATTCCCTCCACATTTCATATTATTTCCACAACGGTACTTGTGTACATTCTTTTGTTTAGATCTCGAATATAAAGCAAAGATTATTCAGGAATGCAAACGTAAAGAACTGGCTTAAGTCGAATCCTATGAGCATGTTTATTCCCTCCGAATTTCAGATTATTTCCACACCGGTCCTGTGTAATCTCTTTAGAGTACACTTTTTGTGTATATTCTTGCATACACTTCTCTGAAACGTTTGTTTACAGCCTTCTTTACCAAGCCTCCAAAGCTCGCGACTCTTTCAGCCACTTAGAAAGATTATTGCTGGAATTTTCTCTTATTCTTGAGATCCACAGTTCAAATTTCTATCTGGCAGTGGCTATATTTAGCTATATATACAAGGTTATATAAATTGGACAGAACTACACCTCCTTATGAAAAATAGTCCTCAAATATTTAGAGGCAAGTACCCGCATAACAGAAAAGATAATTTTCAATTCAATAGATGTTTAAATGTTTTACATAAGTTTATAACCTTGACCTAAATATTTGGATGCCTACCCCGGCATAAGAATAACTTTTTAGAACTGATTGATTCAGAGACTACTGTTTTTCATTTTTTTCGATTACATTTATACAACAGATGTATGAGATATATCAGTTAAAAATAATAAAGATAGGTAGAAGGCTAAAAGAATAAATTTCCTGCAAAAGCCATTTTTTTCCAGAAATAAATCTCAATTTCCAATTTCTACTGTCCAAAACTATGCTTATTTTTATGCCCGGTGATTTCAAACAAAAATCATGTTTGAGACTCAATAGTCAATTTAAGTGTCAAAAACAGTGTGCCTAGTGATCAATTTCAAAGTTCAATTTTAAAAGCCTGCAATGGGACCTAGAAATCAATAGCATGTGGACTTGAAAGTTGATCTTTTGAAAAAAATTAAGAGCGCATAGATTAAAATGGATTTTCTTACATAAGGAGTAAAAACAATTAAGATTATTCAATGTGATTTTTCTGATCATATCTCAGTAAAATTGGGGGGGGATGTGAACATTAATAAGAACAGTTTACCTGAGAATAGGCACTCTATTGTCGAAGGTTTACCTGAGAATAGGTACCCTATTGTCGAAGTTTCCAATGTCAAGAAAAATTATATTCTTGGAGCCATGGAGGTTCCGGTACTCTCAGGTATTAACCTTAAAATCGAAAAAGGAGAATTACTGGCTATTATGGGCCCATCGGGATCGGGGAAAAGTACCCTTATGAACCTGATAGGCTGCCTTGACAGGCCTACGGAAGGGCAGGTCCTTATAAGGGGAAGGAATCTGCACAGCATGTCAGATGAAGAACTTGCTCATCTCAGGGGACTTGAGATAGGTTTTGTTTTTCAGACTTTCAACCTTGTTCCTCGCCTGACCGCTTTTGAGAATGTTTTGCTCCCGACTTTTGCCAATTCGAGGAGCATCGATCCACGAAAGCGTGCAACGGAACTCCTGAAACTTATGGGGTTGCAGGACCGTATGCACCACAGGCCAGGAGAGCTTTCCGGAGGCCAATCTCAGAGGGTCTCAATTGCAAGGGCACTCATCAATGATCCTTCAATTCTCCTTGCTGATGAGCCGACTGGAAACCTGGACTCGAAAACAGGTTATGAGATCCTACAAATATTCATGGATTTGAACAATGAGGGAAGAACAGTAGTAATAGTTACACACGACCCTGAGATTGCAAAATATGCTGATAGGGTTGTCCTGGTAAAAGATGGGGAAATTCAATATAACTAAGGTGGGGAATACATGGAATTGATTAAAGAGCGTATTATTGCAGCTTTTTTTTCTTTGCTTCTGATAGCTTCTGTTTTTGCGTCTCCGGCTTCTGCAGCCGTAGGGAGCGCAAACCTGAAAGTAACGATCGTCGAAACAAATCCTTATCCTGCAAAGATAGGAGAATACCTGACCCTGAACATACAGGTGGAAAACGTCGGAGGGGACAAAGCCGATAATGCTGACATCGAGATAGTCCCTGAGTATCCTTTCACTCTGGATTCAAATGCAAACACCATCCAGAACATTGGAGCTCTCAATCCTGGAAGAACTGCTACAAAGGAATTCTATCTGTATGTTGATAAAAAAGCCCAGAAAGGAGTTCGTTCAATTGATATCCGCGTCCGAACTGGACAGGACAGTCCATGGAGTGAGAAGACTTTTGATATAAGGATAGGTACTGAAACCTTTACCAGCAAAGGTACTGTTGAGCTTGCGGAAATCATCTCATCTCCTGAAATCTTTATGCCTGGAGATAGGGGTACTGTTACAGTAACCCTTCGAAACACAGCAACCACGCCTACAGTTACTATAGATGGAAAAGACTATGACACCAATGCGAGAATCCAGGCTGCGGTTTTGAAACCTCTATCTGACGGAATAACTGTTAGTGAAGCTCCATATTATGAAATGGGGCTTGTGGGCCCGGGGGACAGTATCAAGTTGACCTTCAATGTAGAGGTTGAAGATGATGCGAGGGAAGGAATTCACAATTTTGAACTTGCAATTGAGGGAAACTCCTTTGATTACAACAGCAAGAAGAATATTCCGCTTAAAGTGGATTCTTCGAATATAAAAGTCATTCCTTCAAAACCACTACGGATGATAGATGGGACAGCTACCGTGGAGTTTGATGTAGCAAATACCCACCCCAACGAGCTTAACTCTGTCAGCATAAGACCTGAAGCTGAAGGTATAAAGTTTTACCCTGCAGAATATTTCATAGGACCTATGGATCCTGACGAGCTTTTCACAATAGAGTTTGATGCAATGATAGACAACTCGGAAGCCATTAAGGAAGAGTCGGGAGCCATAATTATGAATGTAACTGCAAACTACAACAATGGGATTAACAGGCATGAAAATGTCGCAGGTAACCTGAAACTTGAAACTGATTCCCAGTCTCCTGGGAATAGCTCTACAGCTGCAATTGCGGGTGGACTTCTTTTGGTCTGTATCCCTGCAGCCTTTCTAATCTACAGAAAGAAAAAACAATAAGCAGATGATGATTGGCTAAATATCATATTTGGGGGGTAAAATATGATACAATTTGTACAGGCAGCCCGTATTGCTTCTGGAAGTATACGCAGCTCCAAGCTTCGGTCTGCACTCACAACACTCGGAATTGTGATAGGTATTGCAGCAGTAATCATAAACGCATCACTTGGAGCCAGCTTCAATCAATTTTTTACAGATGAGGTCACCTCTGTAGGCTCAAATTTTATAATTGCATATAGTGACCAGCCAAACCTTTTCTATGGAAGTGAGCTTGAAATCATTGAAAATACTCCCGGAATTTCCGGAGTATCTCCCAGGAAAATAATACCTGGAGAGATTAGCTTTCTTTCAGATACTAAAAGCGTGAGCATTGTGGGTGTAAATGGGGACTTTCAGGAAATCCAGGGAATTAAGATGGAAGAGGGAAGTTTCCTGATTGATAAGGACATTTACTCTGCTGTTCTTGGGTATGACCTTGCAAAAGAGGAATTTGGCAGGAGTATCTCTCATAGAAGCAATGTTGATATTGCATTTCGACAGGAGGACGGCACGCTTGTAAGTAAAAGCTTCAAAGTAAAAGGAATTCTGGAGGATTCAAAAGAAACTATTGTAGGGGGAGATGGCAGTACAGACATGATAGTTTATATCCCTATTTCTACCCTGAATGAGATGACTGGAGAACAGGACTATGGAGCTTTCTTTGCGATGGCAGAAAACTCTGAGAATATCCGGGATGTTTCGGATGAAGTGGATAGAAGGCTTGCTCGAAACTTTGGAATTCCTGAAAGGGATATTGATGATGAAGACGCAAAACCTTATACCATATTCAATCAGGTAGATGTCCTTGAAGAGACCGCAGCATTAGGAGATGCCTTAAGTTCTTTCCTGCTTGTCCTTGCTTTAGTCTCACTATTCGTGGGTTCGATAGGGATCATGAATATCATGCTCGTAACAGTTACCGAACGTACAAGAGAAATTGGTATAATGAAGTCCGTAGGTTACAGCAGCTCCAATATTCAATCCCTTTTTTTGCTGGAGTCCGTGATGGTCAGCGTCTTCGGGGGACTGATGGGGACTGCAATAGGTGGGCTTGGAGCTTACATCCTTGAAACTGTCCTCAAACTTCCACCGGTTTTTCCATTCAAGTTAATCGAAATTGGGATTCTGGTTTCGGTCATTGTAGGTGTAGGTGCAGGGATGTATCCCGCAAGAAAGGCTGCAAGCATGAATCCTGTGGATGCCTTAAGGTATGAGTAAGGGTCTTTCAAGTTTGAAAAAAATGACCCTTATCTTTTCATTATTCAGCATCTTTCGGCTTTATTCATTTCCAGCTTTTCTTTTTCAGTTTTTTCGTTCCAGTTTTCCATTTTTAGCCAGCTCAATTAAAAATTGAAATTATTAAACGAGCCTGCATAGAGATTCTCAAACTTGGCACCATACTTGATGAATATGTATAAAAAATTTAAAATTTTGGTCAATAAAACTAATTCTTTTGCAGATTTTATATTACAAAATAATGTGTATAACAAACACTTAAAGCTTAAAACCAGGAAATATTGATATTGTACAATACTCCGTAAAATAATATATCTAAAGTTTGAACAATGACTGAGGGTTTATGAAGACTAAAATACTCAATAATGAAGTTTCGTCTCCTGGAGGTTCGAATCCGGAAGCAGGCAGAAGTAGTGGAAATGAAGAAAGGATGCCCCCGGAAGAAGGCCTTTTTGCCTCGGATAAAACTTCAGACAAAGAGCCATTTAAGTGTGAATTGCCCCGTTCAAGTCGCCCGGACAGCGGTGCCGGAGGAGAAACTTTGCAAAAAGGGCCCCCGGTAATAGAGGTGATCGATGTCAAAAAAAGTTATACTCTGGGAAATATGGAAGTCCCCATTCTTAGTGACATCAACCTGACAGTAAGGGAAGGAGAATTTCTTGCTATAATGGGCCCTTCAGGGTCAGGAAAAAGTACACTTATGAACCTCATAGGTTTTCTCGACAGACCTACAGAAGGGAAAATCATGATTAAAGGCCTTGATATCAATACACTATCCGATAAGGAGGTTGCCAGGCTCAGGGGACTTGAGATAGGCTTTATGTTCCAGACCTTCAACCTAATTCCAAGGCTTACAGCTCTTGAAAACGTCGAACTGCCCACCTATGCTAATACAAGAGAGGGTGTAGATGCGCGCAAAAGGGCAAAAGACCTTCTTAAAATGGTTGGGCTTGAGGACCGCATGCACCACAAGCCAGGTGAACTTTCAGGAGGGCAAGCACAAAGGGTAGCTATTGCCAGAGCTCTAATCAATGACCCGGCAATTCTCCTTGCGGATGAACCCACAGGAAACCTGGACTCCAAAACAGGTTGTGAAATCCTCGGCATGTTTACCAGACTTAATGAAGAGGGCAGGACTATCGTGATGATTACACATGATCCGGATATTGCGAAGTATGCTGACAGGATAGTGCTCGTAAAAGACGGAATGATCCAGAAAAACTCGGAATAAGCTGGAATAATTCGGAAGATTCAGTGTACTCGGAATTATCCAATACTCAAAATAATACAGTCGTCTCCTGCTACATAGTTGATATTCTGGTATTAGATCCCACAACACAGCTACTGAGTTCGTTTAGATCTACGGTACGCAGGTGAGTTCAAGAGGAGCGCAGCGCGTGAAAAGAAAGAACGAGAGATGCCAGTTGAGGTTATTTTGGAATAAATCCAATAAATTATTCAGGGAGAACCTGTCTTCTTGCAACTGTATTTTGGAAGGTCGGGATTTTTACCAACAGAAGGAGCCTGATCGATTTCTTGATATTACTTCCAAATCTGCTGAACTAGCCGGACTTAAATCCCCTGGATCTCACTATATTAGAAACCTTTTCCACTTTCTTCTTTTGAGTAATGATCTCCTTGATTTTCCTGGCGTTGGGTTTCACAATAAATGTGATTTCGACCAACATAGTTGGTGCAAAATCTTTTCAGGATAAAACAGACTAATATAATATTCAGAATAATATGATAATCAGAATAATTCGGAGTAAACCAGAACATCCAATGAAGTTTCCAAATTTAGTCAATCAGGATGAGTGAGAATGACAGGACTGAAGACTCCAATTACTTTTGTAGTTATATTTCTGCTTTTAGTTTCATTTCTTTTTGCAGCACCTGCTTCTGCGGCAACTGCCAGTGCAAACCTGAAAATTACAATAGTTGAAACAAACCCTTACCCTGCTAAAATAGGGCAGTATCTGGATCTTACAGTTCAGGTAGAAAATGTAGGTAGAGACCGGGCAGATGATGTTGATATTGAAATAATCCCTGAATATCCCTTTTCTCTTGATTCCCAGGCAAACGCGGTGCAGAATATAGGGGCTCTTTCTCCCGACAAATTTGCATCCAAAGAGTTTCACCTTTTCGTGGACAAGGACGCTCAGAAGGGAACCAGGTCAATTGACATCCGTACAAGGATCGATAAAACCAGCCCCTGGAGTGAGAAAACTTTCGATATAAGGATAGGTACTGAAACCTTTGACAGCAAAGGTACTCTGGAACTCAAAGAGGTAATCTCTAACCCTGAAGCTTTCATGCCCGGAGATAGAGGTACTGTTACAGTAACCCTCAGCAATACCGCAACAACTCCTACTGTTACCATTGATGGAAAAGACTATGATACCAATGCGAGAATCCAGGCTGCCGTTTTGAGACCACTGTCTGATGAAGTAGTTGTTCTTGAGGTTCCCTACGGAGAAATGGGGCTCCTTGGTCCCGGAGATAGCATCAAACTAACATTTAACATTATGGTTTCTGAAGATGCAAGTGAAGGAACTCACAACCTTGAACTTGTAATCGAGGGCAATTCTTTTGACTACAATAGCCGGAAGAATATTCCGCTTGAAGTTGACTCTTCGAATGTAAGGGTGATCTCTTCAAAACCCCTCAGACTGGTAAACGGTGAAGCTACCCTCGAGTTTGATGTGGCAAATACCCACCCAAATGGATTTGACTCTGTAAGCATAAAACCTGAAGCTGAAGGGGTGAAATTTTACCCTGCCGAATATTTCATCGGGCCCATGGATGCTGATGAGCTTTTCACAATAGAGTTTGATGCCATAGCAGATCAATCTTCGGAAAACATAGGGGGAACCTCTGAACCGATAAATCTTAGTCTTTCTGCAAGTTACGGCAACGGCATAAACAACCACGAAAATCTGGTAAGTAATCTTCGTATTCAGCAGGTTGAGGAAAAACAGGGAATTAGTTCAGGTCTGATTGTAATTGGTATCCTGCTTGTTGCCCTCGCTGTGGCCGGTGTACTGATTTACAGAAAAAGACAGAGGGAAAACAAATGAGGACTCCGGAGAAACCAAAATCGTCCTGAAATAAGATTTATTAGAAGCCAGAGAGATAGGGAGATAAATATTTAAACATAAATTTTGGGAGTTGCGTCGGAAGTATAGGCAGTTTCAGACCGCTCACTGCCGTTACAACCCCCTGATTGGTAGGGAGATTATTGGAGTAATTCCGGTATCCCTCAATCAATTTGTTCTGATGGGTATCTTCCACTGGGTCCGGCTTATTTTTACTGGATATTTTAATTTAAGTTCTCTTATTAAGTAGCTGTTTTTCTAATTTCAATTTCCTGGTTCAGGTGTCGAGTCCATTTTTTTCGATTTTACTCCTTTAAGAGAAGAGTTTGCTTTTTTCGTTTTATTCTCCGGGAGAGGAGCATTTTCCGATTCTGCCGGAAGGGTGAATGTAAACGTACTTCCTTTTCCGGTTTCTGAGTCAACCCGGATCTTTCCACCGTGAAGGTCTATGAAATTCCGGACAATATATAACCCAAGGCCGGCTCCCCCGTACCCACGGGCGGCAGAAGAATCTGCCTGTGTAAAGGGCATAAATATCTTTTCGTGGCTCTCCTTTGAAAGCCCTATTCCATTATCCGAAACCTTGACCTCAAGAACTCCTTCTTTTTTACAGGCACTGATGATTACCTTTCCTCTTGCAGGAGTAAACTTTATGGCGTTGCTGATCAGGTTATACAGGATCTGCCTGAATTTTGTAATATCAGCCCGAATATTTTTCACAGAAGGGTCTATATTCAATTCAACGGTGACCTTTTTGATCGAAGCAGGCGAAAGGAGGCTCATCCTCACTTCTCCAATGAGGCTTGCTACGTCCACATCCTCATATTTGAGGGTTTTTTCACCGGCTTCAAGCCTTGAGATGTCAAGCAGGTTGTTAATAATTTCTAGCAGGCTTTTCCCGCTTATCAGGATATTGTTGACGTACTTTGCTTGTTTTGTATTCATGGGCCCAAACGCTCCTTCCAGTAGCAGGTCAGAAAAGCCTATTACTGAATTGAGAGGGGTCCGAAGCTCATGGCTCATATTCATTATGAAACTGTTTTTTGCCCTGTTGGTGGCTTCAGCATCTTTTTTTGCTTTGAGAAGGGTGGTTTCCAGCTCTTTTTGCCCGTTTATGTTGCAGGTGTTCACCAGATATTCCCATTTGCCTTTTCTTTTAACGAGAACGCCCTTTTCCTCCACCAGCTCAATAAGTGTGCTGCCTGATAATTCTTCAAGCAGGGAGGTACAGAGAAATGTGAGGTTTCTATTATCTGGACCGATTTCTTCAAGGCTTTTTTCTAACCTTTCAAGGCAGGGCTTGAAGGAGCTTCCGGCACTATTAATATCGAGATTCATTCTAAATCCAGAAAACCTTTCGGAAAAGGCTTTTCCGCTTTTCTCATCCACAAGTTCTTTTACTGCGGATTCAAGCAGGAGAATACTTTTAGAAAGTGTGCCGGTTGGCAGAATCTCTAATTGAGACGAAGTGATGTATTTCTCGACATCCACTCCTGCCTTCTCAAGTTCATTTTTTGCTCTTTCAGCTGCCTGCGAATCCGTAACGGTCCAGAGGCAGTGATCTCCTTTTTCAATCCCTTGTTTAAAATATGCAACAAGTAGTTCGGTCAGTTCTTCGATATCTCTATATACGGCGGAGAGCTGGGAGCTCTGTTGAATGTTTGAAAAAAGTTCGGGGTCTTTGTCAGTATTGTTTATCAAAATCTTTCCCCCTCCATGTGTTTACAATAGTGCATATTTCAGCGCATAGTTTGGATTTGAATGGGGCATGAAGCAAAGGCTGTGAAGGTATAGATGCCAACTTTCAGCAATCTAAATCTAGTTTAACATATTTGGGATAAGTTTATAAAATTTTTAGAATGATACTTCATATTTATCTATTCTTTAGTCTTAACTTTCAGTATTTCCTACACATGCTTATCTTTCTTACCATATAACATCAGCATATATAAGAAATGTGCTAATTTACAATGTTGTGAGGTTGGCTCATTTTTTAACGCCTGTGTTACATCAGAAAACCATTGGTAACAGATCACCCAGCCTATATTCAGCATCAAGCATATCCTAACATATAAAAATCTTTGATTGTTATTTTTTTGTAGGTTCTATTGAAAATCAGTGTCATCCGGAATATATATTTAATCCACTTTGTCATTTATTCTATTTATTGTAAATAGATATTAATGATGATATGGTCAACATGTAGTAGTTTTTGATTTAAATATAATTTCAAAAGTTATGACAAAATCGATATCAACAGAAAATTGAATGGAATTTTACGTCTACCTGCCGAAAGCTGCACCCATGGAAAAATCCCCCATTTATTCAAACAGTGATCTATTATATATTTGAAGATTAATATCTACTGGAGTATATTATCACATTAGTATCATACTGGGATATATTTGTACATTAATATCCAGGAGTTTTTGGAAATAAATCCTGAATGGATTGCCTGAGGGCTGAAGCCCCTTAAGTCCCTCTATACCTGCGTCAACTACCCCTGAGCTAAAGACTCAGGGATTTCCTGCTGAAGATTTATGAAGATTCATTCCAAAATTAAACTCCCCGAAACTTTAAAATGGGTGGGTGTATGCTGAAGGTAAAGCAAGCTATCGGTATCTCTCTTGGAAGCATATCAAGCGCAAAGCTCCGCTCAGGCCTGACTATGCTTGGCATTATCATAGGGATTGCTGCGGTAGTTGCAAACGTATCTCTTGGGGAGAGTTTCAATGTTTTTTTTGAAGAGGAGATAAATGCCCAGGGTTCCAATTTTATTATTATTTACAGTCAGGAACCTAACCTTTTTTACAACAATGAGCTGCAAATCATCAAAAAAACTCCCGGAATCAGCGGGGTTTCTCCCATAAAACAGCAGCTTGGGGAGGTAACTTCCTTCTCTCAGAAGAAAAATATAGAAATCGCGGGAGTAACTGGAGATTATGAGGAGACTGCAAATATAATTATGGAAAGTGGCAGCTTCATAAGCAACCAGGATGCGTTTTCGGCAGCAATCGGATCCGAAGTTGCAAACGAAAAATTTGACAGGAACATATCCACCCGCAGTTCTATAGACATTACCCTGCGTCTGGAAGGGGGCAGGACGGTGACCCGGAAGTTCAAGGTAAAAGGCATCATTGAAAGCCCTGGTACATCTTTCGGAGGAGGGGGAATCAATCGGGACACGAGCATTTTTATTCCCGTGTCAACCATCAACCAGATGCTCGAAGAAGATGATTTCTCAGCCTTTTTTGCCATGTCCGACAACCTTGAGGATTTGGACGTTGTCTCGGACGAGGTAGATAAACGGCTTGCCCGGAACTTCGGAGTCTCTTCACGGGATATCGACGATGAAGACGCAAAGCCCTATACCATATTCAATCAGGCAGATATCCTTGAACAGACGAATCAGCTTGCGGATTCTCTTAAGAATTTCCTGGTTGTAGTGGCTCTGATTTCTCTGCTTGTAGGGTCTATAGGAATAATGAACATCATGCTTGTCACAGTTACGGAACGTACCCGGGAGATTGGAATTATGAAGGCACTTGGGTTTTCAGGCACCGACGTTCTTCTGCTCTTTCTCATAGAATCCGTTATTCTTAGCCTTTTCGGAGGCCTCCTGGGGGTAGGGGTGGGAGTAGGAGGGGCTTATGCCGTCACAAATATCCTTAATCTCCCCTTCCTTTATTCCCCTTACATCTTTGAGGCAGGCCTCATCGTTGCACTCATTGTGGGAGTTGCTGCCGGGGTTTATCCCGCAAGCAAGGCTGCAAAATTGGCTCCTGTGGATGCACTGAGACATGAGTAAATGACTAACCGGGCCAGTTGTTAACCCACACTCATTATTTTTCTGCTTGCAAATTTTCTTTTTTGTACCTCTATTCCTTGAATCGTTTTCAATTTCTTTTTCCTTTAAATTTCTTTTTCCTTTAACCCCCAGTTTCAATTTCAGATTATCACAGGGCATTTATATTCCGTGGAATTATATATCTATCAACATATTGCTTAAAACCGGAATACTAATTACATTTCGGGAGAATTTCAATTTACTTAACCTTGTAGGAGGATTAAAGGGTGGAAACCGAAGAGAAAAAAACCATAGGAGCCAGGAATTTCCTTTATCCCATGCCCATTACCCTCGTGGGTGCCGATGTGAACGGAAAGCCAAACTACCTTACAATTGCTTTTTGCGGAATCGTTCAGGCAAGTCCCCCAATGATCGCAGTTACCCTGGGGAAAATGCACTATACAAATGAAGGAATCAAGGAAAACAATTGCTTCAGCGTAAATATTCCTTCCAGATACATAGTTGAAGCTACAGACTACTGTGGGATAGTTTCCGGGAAAAAGGTAGACAAATCCGGTATTTTCAAAACTTTCTACGGAAAGCTCGAAAAAGCTCCCATGATCAGGGAATGCCCTGTAAACATGGAATGTAGACTAGTGAACACCCTGGACTTCGGCGGGAACAACGAGGTTTTCATCGGTGAGATTGTGGAAAGTTATGCAGAAGAAAGGTATCTATGTAACGGAATTCCTGATATAGAAAAGGTCGAACCCATTGTATTTTCAATGTACGACAACAACTACTGGGGAATCGGAAAACATCTGGGTAAAGCATGGTATGTGGGAAAAAAGTTAAGTGAAAACATTAATGAGGACAGAAACAAAAGTGATCAGTAAAAAGAAGGTTCTACTTATCACTTCTATCTTTGAAGGTGCTGATAAAGGGTTTTGAAAACGATTTGGAGGATTCTGAGCCAAAGAAAAGACGGCTCACCAGTTTTAATTATCATGGGGCAACAGGGGGTTGTTATATGAAAGTAACAGTGTTCAGCGGGAGCCATAAGGGCCGGGAAGGAAACACTCTCATTATGGTTGAAGAGTTTCTAAAAGGAGCAGAAGAAGCCGGGGCAGAAACTGAAAATATTATACTTGCCGAGAAGGATATCAGGCACTGCATGGGAAAATTTGAGTGCTGGCTCAAGACACCTGGAAAGTGCACTATTCGCGATGACATGGATGATTTGCTTCCCAGATTTATGGCTTCGGATATCGTAATCTTTGCATGCCCGGTATATTTTGAGAACGTTCCCTCAATAATGAAAAATTTCATAGACAGGCTTACTCCTGTTCTTCTGCCTCACTTTGAGGAGGATGAGATGGGTGAATACAGGCACTCTAAGCGTTACGAGAAGTATCCGAAATTCGTTGTGATTTCAAATGCCGGGCTGCCCGGGCAAACAAATTTCGAGATATTGCACTTATTTTTCAGGCGGCTAGCGAGAATTTTTCACACCGAACTGATTGCAGAAATCTACAGGGGAGAAGGGGAAATTTTCAGGGGCAAAAAAAATATCATGCTAAAACCTCTGATAGGAAAATACAACAAACTGCTCAGATCCGCCGGAAAAGAGGTTGTTGAAAATCAGGCGCTTTCAGAAAAAACAGTTAAAGACCTTGAAAAACCAATCGTACCTCCGAGCCTGTATATAAAATTCGGAAATGAGGAATGGGACCGGCTTGTAAATGAATCTCAGGAAGAAGGCAAATAAAATCTGATGCTTTTTAATCCGGCCCTTGCTTATTAGACAATCTGGAGAGGATGAAATCAATTGACAGACAATCTGGAGAGGATGAAATCAATTGACAGACAATCTGGAGAGGATGAAATCAATTGGCAATGCCGAAATAAAATAAGAAAAAGAGTCTTTAGCAGACTCTCGAATTACTGGCTTTCTAAGTTGCCTTCAATGAGGTCTTCCAGGCTGTGTACCATGTAAGGGGCATTGCTCCTGTTGATAAGCTCCTGACAGACTTCAATCGGCTTCCCATCCATTACAATGGCTCCATTTTCGATCAATATCGCCCTGTGGGCAACTTCCCGGACAAAGTCCATGTGGTGGCTCACGAGTACAATGGTAGTGCCGAAGCGTTCATTGATCCTTTTTAATGAATTTGTCACGTCCCTGAGGGTTACGGGGTCGAGGTCCCCGAAAGGTTCGTCGAGCATAAGGTATTCGGGAGAGGTAGCAAGGCTCATGGCAATAAAAGCCCTGACATGTTCTCCTCCGCTTATCTGGTAAGGGGTTTTGTCAAGGACTTCCATTTGCAGGTCAAGGGCTTCAAAGACCGGTCTTGCATAGGCATCGACATCGGTTACCGGAATTACGGGGAAAAGTTCGGAAAAAACCATGTCATTGAGGTCCAGCTCCCTTAGTGCATTAGTCTTTTCCTCTTCAGGCATATCGGGCAGGCGGTAGACAGTATCCAGAGTCTCATCCGAAAGTCCTATTTCCTGGGCTTTATTTCTCGCGTATTCAATTGCACCCTGCTTTTTCATGCTCAACCTGAAGCGGATCTGTTCCCTCACAGTGGAGTTTACGGACATTGAAAATTCCTGGTTCATAACACTCATAATCCGCCTGAGCTCCATGCGCTTCTTGCTGTATCCGGTAACATCTACCCAGTCCCCACTGCATAAATATTCGACAGATCCGCTTTTTGGCGGGACTAGCCCTTCCATCAATTTCATAATGGTTGTCTTTCCAGCTCCAGAAGGACCGATAAATGCCAGGATCTCTCCCCCATAAACATCAAGAGAGAAGTCTTTGATATTGAGGACCTCTCCCATCCGGATAAGAGAATAGCGTTTTGAGATATCCCTTATTTTAATGCAGGCTTCCTTATTCCCGGACTCTGAGAGTTCTTCCCTGGGTTTTAGGTCTCTAAGGAAGTTTTTAAGAACCACGGCGGGTTCTCCATCAGCTGCAATTTTCCCGTTCTCAAGGAATATAAGCCTGTCTGCAAGATAGGCGTGGATTTCAGGAAGGTGGGAGACCACTATAATTGGGATATTCAGTTTCTCTTTCAAGCCCTTTATCACATCAAGGACTTCCTGCTTTGTATCCGGCCCAGTCATTGTTACAGGCTCGTCCAGGAGAAGGACTTTGGGCTTTGCGGCAAGCTGTCGTGCCATTAAAACTCTCTGCTTCTCCCCTCCGCTGAGGAGATTGGTAGAGTGAAGGGCTTTGTGTTCCAGCCCCACAAGTTTCATGTACTCCATCGCCTCGACAAAGAGCTCGTCATAATCTTCAGTCTCGTTGTGCGGAAGAGCTTCATGCCCTATCCGGAGGTAATTCAGTTTCCTTATGATATTTTCTATCGCAGGTCCGTTCCAGAGCCCAAAATTTCGCTGGAGGTGTATTGCGGTTACGCTTTTCAGGAACAGTTCTCCTTCCATCCCTGAATCAGGGGTTACAGTTTCCCCCTCAATTTCTACAGTTCCTTCATCGAAGGACTCAATTCCCCGGATAATTCGGAGCAGGGTCGATTTCCCACTTCCACTTCTACCTGTAATTCCGAGAATCTCTCCGTCCTTCACCGTGAGGTCGATATGGTCCAATACCCTTATTTTTTCGGAACGTACCTCATAATCCTTTACCAGATTGGAAATCCTGATCATAATCATACCTCTTAGTGTTTATTACAAGTTAAAGGGTCCTGCGGGTTTCTGCAGAATTTATATTTGCTGCATGAAAATTTGTCTGCTCTGAACATGCCTTTTTCGGACCCTTTCATATTAACAGAACATTTTGTGTTAACAGGATAATGATACTAAAATAAGAGTCAGATATTACCTTTAAAACTATTTATTACAATCGGCTGACTGTAAATTGATGCTGTTACATATCCCAGAAAGTTAAGCATTAGGATAGTTTCTAAGTATAAAAACGGTTTCAAAAATAAAAAGTTTCGGTATAAGTAAGGGTTGCAGCGAAGTGAAATCCTGTAATGCAGCAGGTATCCCAGGATATATAGACAACGTTTTAGCAGGTAGCGTCAAGGGCAGTTTTAATACATTCTTATAAGAGATCAGGCTTTCTCTGCAGTAAAAAATGTTTTCAGCCTGAAGCTTCAAAGGCTGGTTTTTCCATCTGCGGCATTGAAAACCGTGTAAAAGATATACCTCAAATTTAGAGCCCCGCTCTTTCAACCAGGAGATTTGCTACGTGTTTTGCGTCTTTGAATGGAAAATCATTTTCAGTAATCAGGCTTCTCGCCTCTGCTGCCGTAACCTCAGTACCACCTATCATGCATGTAGTATCCAGACCCTCGGGTAAAGCAGCAATTAATTCCTCCAGCGTGTTGATTGGAAATTTTGCACTTTTGAGGATTTCCAGAATCTGTTCATGGACTTCTTCTCTTACTTCCATATTTTTCCCCCAATTTTGTCCTTTTTCATTTTGCGGGTTTATGATCTAAAGAACCATTATTCCATAATATCTTATTTGGAGTTATTATTATATTCAGAATAGGCATGAAATATCCTCTATTTTCTGTGTGAACCAGATTATTTCCCGGTGTGAACCAGGAGATATTTAGATACAACTTGACAACTCTTGAAGGCATTGTGGAGACCTTTTCCCGGGTCTTAAAAAGCTGCCAGTTTGAAACTAAAAAAGTGTCATATACTGATTTTCAGGGATCATAATGTAAAAATACAGGGTTTGTTTCAAAAGTTTGTTTCAAAATAGAAATGCAGGATATTTTCACTCCGAATCCCTGGAGAAATGAGATTCCGATTGTAAAGATAGCTTATGCTTTCAAAGGCAGGGTATTAAAAAAATAAATCGATATTTAAAAAAGAACAGTTGAATATAAGGAATTTTTATCTGGATTTCTGAAAAGCAGGCAGCACACCTTGAATATCTTTTTTCAGGAATTCATCTTTTTATGGCTGATACAATCTCAGCAACCTTTTCAGTTACGTCCTTTACTTCTTCAACAATCGTGCCGGTGACGATCATGTCCGCACCTGCAGAAGCACAAAGCTTTGCGGTTTTTGCATCTCTGATCCCGCCGCCAACAATAAGTTTGTTTTCTCCGAGGACGTGTTTGACAGCCCCTATCATTTCAGGGTTGACAGGCGTATCGGCTCCGGATCCTGCTTCCAGGTACGTATAATGCATGCCAAGGTATTTGCCTGCAAGAGCATAGACTGCAGCAAGTTCAGGTTTCTTCCTGGGGATCAGTTTTGCGTCCCCTACCCAACCAACAGTGCCTCCGGGTTCGACCACAAGGTATGCCATGGATATTGGCTCAATCTGGCTTTTATATACAAGCGGAGCTCCAAGCACCTGGTTTGTAATCACATACCCCAGGTCTCTGGAATTCAGGAGGCTCATGAAAAATACGGCATCTGCATACATGCTGAGCCCGGCTGAACTTCCAGGGAAAAGGATGGTGGGAACATTTACCTTTTCTTTAATCTTTATTACAGTTTCATCTAATATGGCTCCCGACGCTCCGGTTGAGCCCCCGATAAGGATGGCATCAGTGCCTCCTTCAACTGCTGCAAGAGCAATTTCAGCGGCTCGTTCAGGCTTTTGGGACGCCGGGTCGATAAGGGTAAGATGAACTTTTCCGTCCTGTTCAATAATCTTTTGAAGGTGTGTTTCCACCTGCAAAAAAGATCATGCTCCTTTGGATTCCTTAGATTTTACTCGAAGAGCACCGTAGCCACATTTTCTGCAGCGGGTTGCCCGTACGGCATTTCTGGCATTACACTTCATGCAGATTTTTTTGTTTAATAATCTTTCTTCAGCTTCTGGAAAACGACCCATTTTTGTCACCTGCTATTATTTTTTATTATTGATACGGTATATAGCCCGCTTAAAGGATGTTAAGACATATAATGTTTTTCATTAAAAAATTACGCTACCTGCTGAGTTTGTAACCCTTTCTTTTCTTCTATTTTCGTCTCTTCTATTTTCGTCTATTTTCTTCTCTTTCACATGTTCTGATTTATTTATATTCTCAGACTCAAAGTTTATTTATTGGTTCTGTTGTTTATTTCGTACCCTGCAGGCTAAAGTTAACAGATGCGGGACAGTAATGATACTAAACTTATTGACAACAGTGGTATTTTTAATATTGGCAGTTCTGGCAGTAACTGAAATATTAGACTACCGGTTAGCAGGTTTATATGATATTAGTGAAATTGATATTGAAACTTCATATTGCCAGTAATATTTAGGCTAAGGATAATTTAGGCTAAGGATAATTTAGCCTAAAGGATAATTTAGTTTAAGGATATTCAGGAAAAAAATACTAAATTCAGACTATTAAAAAACTAAGAACAATTAAGGCTTAAAGTAGACCCAAAGTAGATCCGGGACTAAATTAAATTCCCGATTCCAGTAAGGTGATTGATGTGGCTATTCATCCTATAGAATACCGGTACGGTACAGCGGAAATGAAGTATGTATGGAGTCAGGAAAACCGACTTGAAAGAATCTTACAGACAGAGGCCGCCCTTGCCCAGGCAGAAGCGGATATGGGACTCATCCCCGCAGAAGCGGCTGAGATAATCTCCAAATGTATTACCTCTGTAAAGGCTGAAAGAGTTGACGAAATCGAAGCCGAAATCCACCACGACATGATGGCTGTGGTTGTTGCGATTTCTGAGCAGTGCAGAGACAATGCAGGAAAGTGGGTCCATTTCGGAGCTACTTCAAACGACATCCTTGACACAGCAACAGCGCTCCAGATAAAGAACGCAATTGATCTCCTGGAAGACAAACTCAAAATCCTGCTCAGGGTTCTGGTAAACCAGGCTGAAGCTCACAAGAACACGGTTTGCTGCGGAAGGACACATGGTCAGATAGGTGTCCCCACAACATATGGACTCCGTTTTGCAATCTGGGCTTCCGAGATTTCAAGGCATCTGGACCGCTTATACGAGCTGGCTCCAAGAGCTACTGTGGGGCAGATGACCGGAGCTGTCGGGACCCAGGCAGCTTTTGGAAAATCCGGAATCCTGATCCAGAAACTCACAATGCAGCACCTCGGAATCGGGACTGTGGATGTCTCAAACCAGATCATCCAGAGGGACAGGCATGCCGAGTTTGTGATGTGGATGGCAAATACTGTTACGACTCTGGACAAGATCGGCATAGAAATCAGGACCCTTCAGCGCAGTGAAATCGCCGAGGTTGAGGAAAGCTTCGGGAAAAAGCAGGTAGGTTCGTCCACCATGCCTCACAAGCGCAACCCTATAAAATCCGAGCAGATCTGCGGGCTTGCACGGATCGTAAGAGCAATGATTGAGCCTGAACTTCTTAACAATACCCTCTGGGACGAAAGGGACCTTACAAATTCTTCCTGTGAACGGGTTGTCTTCCCGGAAGCCTGTGTACTCACAGACCATATTATAAAACTTGGGATCAGTGTGCTTGAGAATCTCAGGTTCTATCCCGAAAATATCCGCAGGAACCTGGAACTGCTAAGAGGCCTGAACATGGGAGAAGCTGTAATGATAGAACTTGCGAAAAGAGGTGTAGGTAGGCAGGAAGCCCATGAACTTGTCCGGAATGCAGCGATGGTAGCCCATGATACCGGGCAGCATTTCAAACAGGTACTTCTGGATACCCCTTCTGTTTCAAGGTACCTTAGTGCAGGAGATATTGAGAACCTCGTAAACCCGGATAAGTATATAGGAACAGCAGTGGAACAGGTCGAAGCGCTCGTTGTAAAACTTCGCGAAGCCTATTCCCTCTGACCTCTTTCTTTCCTTTTTACATTCGTTCTTTTTTACATTCATTCCTTATTCTATCCAGTCAATAAAAAAGTAGGGAGATATACAGAGGTATTTGCCTGTGTTTTCCTTCTGAAAGATGGTATTTATCAGGTAATTTTGTTCGATAAACAACTAGATACCCTGCATAATTATAGGCAATGTTAAATATAAATATTTATATCTGAGAAAATCTATAATCCAATAGAAGATTTTATCAAACGTTTCATCCAAATTGGGTGATTGAGGCATCTAAAAAATAGGCGTTGCGTAACTAAAAATCTATTTGGGCTAGATGTGGTAGATGATTTACGGTGTGAAAGTGGATTAGATGCCTCATTAACTCCTATGTAGAGGTTATTTATAAAATTTGTGCTAGTTGTACCCCTTACCCTTTTTAAATAATTCATTCCCCGATTCCCCCTTTTCGGGATCATCCCCATAGGTTTCAGTTAGGTTGCCTATCATTAAAAATCTCAGCCTTTACAGGCATAATTTTCAAAAATATTTCACAGGGTTTTATGTACAGGATAATTTTATAAGATATTATGTTATGAGTAGTACACCGGATGCCCGGACCCGGATTTATCTAAAACTAAAAAGAGAGAAATTTTTGTAGATATTAAAGCTTTTGAGTTTAAAGCTTTTGAGTTTTCAGGAATTTGGCTTTATTCTGCACAAAATTCACTTCTCATACTAAATAAGATCGCTAACTTGATTTATAATTTAAAAATTGAATATAAAAGATTATATATAATGATTATATATCCTAATCAGCGTTGCTTTAATTGGGTAATGAGGCATCTAAAAAACGGCGTTGCGTAATTAAAAAATCTAATTGGGTTAGATGTGGTAGATAATTTGTGGTGTGAAAGTGGATTAGATGCCTCAATAATTCCTTACGATGAAGTTATTTATATAATTTGTGTTTATTATGCACACAACCACCCAAAACTCTCAATTTGTTAAAAGATTACGTCTCAATTTTACTTTGAATTCACAAACTGACCATTATTTTTCTTGCTTATTCTACTCTTTTTGAGGTTCAAATAGTATTTGTTCCAAACTGAGTCCATATTTAGAGACTGTTTGCCCATTCATATACTGTTTGCCTATTCATAAAACCTTAGCAAGAAACACCTGTGTTTAGGTCAGGGGAGAAATGCGTCAACTTCCACATCCTACTTTATTGAATTAGTTTTTTATTAATGTGAGTCGCACCGTCCTGGAGATCTGTCGAGGTTTAACTTTTTGCCAGCTATGGATTCTCGCTCCAGATAGTTGTTCCAATCTTTAAAAATAATAAGAGTAATGCTGAGCATTGTTTTTAAATATTTTTAACTATATTCGCCCATCGGCATTACTCTCCGTAATGATGTATTGGGAGTTCCAGAATAACTATTTTCTATATTATAAGTACCTGAGTGCTGACTCATTGGCAGTCAGCTTAGTCTTACTCCGGTTGCTCTGGTTTAAAGACCTCCAGATTCTCCCAGTTAAATTTATCAGGTGGGCAGGCTCTGATACATTTCTGGCAATGTGAACCTTCGCATAGGTCGGTGCTTATCATAACCCTGTTTTCCTCGTCAATTGTAATGGCGTCGTTGGGGCAGACTTTTATGCACTTCCTGCACTCGGGGCAGTCGACAACCATTGTCATATAGGTCCCGACTCTTTCGAGTACATAGAGACCTTCTTCACCAAGAACAGGAATATCTCTTTCCACCCGCTTATCTACCACAGGATTGGCTATGGGCTCATCAAGTGAGGGAAGCCCTTTCTTTTTAAGGAATTTTTTAAACATCTTAAAGGGCATTCCTTCTTCCCAGTACGCAAGTTCAAGGACATAGGCATCCCGGAACTCAGGAGCAGTCGCAAACATTGTGTGAGTGCCTATAATCTGGCTTGCGATATCCTGAAGCTCCCACAGCCTTTCTTCCGAAAGTAGGATTTCCTTTGCAACAGCAAGAGAGGTGTTCCCGAGCTGGGCAATATTCCCTGTAGAGTAAGGGATCAAGCCAATTTTCTGGGCTTTTTCCGCATCCATATATGTGCCGGCAGCACCTGCCATATACGCCGTATCAATATCTGTCAGTTCTATGCCTGCAACCGCACAGAGTGTGATATGCCCTGCTCTGATCGCGCCTATGGCTTTTCCGGCTTCTTTGAGGTCTTTTTCCGAAAATGTGATTTTGTTCTGCAGATGAATTAATTGATCCGGGGTTTTGACTTTAGGGAGTTCAACAAGACCGTGCCCAATAGCTTTTTCCAGAAGGGCAATAACCCCAGTACCTGTAATTCCCCTGGCTTTGATCTTTCCCTCTTCCAGAATTTCTCCGGTTTTGGGATCCACAAGATCTCCCGGATCGGGTTTCATCTCTTCGTTCAATACGTAATTCCTCAATGCTCCATCCTCAAATTCAAAATCAGAAATTGCATAAGGAGAAGCAAGGGTCCCATATTTTATCTGCTGCCCTTCAAGAGCCGGGCCTGCAGCCGCCGAGCCTGTATAAATAATGTCTTTTACTTTGAGCGCCATCTCGGCATTTGTCCCATAATCAGTTGCAATCGAAATCTCATCGCTGTTAAGCATTCCCGATTTAATTATAAGAGCAAGGGCATCGGCGCCGACTTCATGTTTTATTGCAGGAGGGACAACAACCTCACAGTTAAATTCCTCAAGCCCTGAAATTTCGCTGCTGGATATTATTCTCGCATTCCTGTTCTGTTCCTGTATATTATACTTCTTTTTCTTCCGTTCCCCTGCATAAGCCAGGTCTTCAATACTGATTCCCTGAAAAATAGATAACTGGATAGGGTTTCCGCAGATTGAAATTCTGTCAAGTTCTCCGCTTTTAACATCAAGGGTCTGGAAAAGGGTCTTTACCGCATTTACGGAAAGCCCATGCGCAAGATCCTGCCCGTAGTGAATTGCGAAGTCCATGTGATCCATCACATTCGCTCCGGGAAGAGGATTTCTCAATGTTATTACTGTCCTTTTAATTTCCTGGGTATCAAGGTCAATCTTCTGAGCCCGATACCCACTTGTTCCCAGGTCAATTGCAACTCCATATCTCATAAAAACTCCCCTCTCTTAGTTATTTTGTCGGGTGTTTTAACATACTGAAAGCCGTTTGGAATATTATGCACCTATTTTATGTATCTATTACTTTGAAAAACGACGTATAAATAAATAAGGCGTTTTATTCATTACAATATATATTTCTAAGTCGGGCCAGCATTCTCAAGAACCTTTTTTTGATTTTTAAAAATAGCTTTTAAAAGTAGAATTAAAATCGGATTCGGTAAAAAAATCTTCAGCCCATTGGTTTTCCTCAGATGTATTCTTTTTCAAAAAATACTTTTCATGATATGTTTATTTGTTTTTCCCGGGCGCAGCATGTGTTAATAAAAGGGGATTTAAAATAGATATCGGAAGGGATAGTTTTATAAGTGACTAATGTCTTTGTATAGCTGATGAGCTAGTTCGGGTAGCCCGGCGTTACCTGTAACCCGAAATCGCCGATATGCGGGGAACGAAGCCAAAGGAAGATGCGTCAAAGAGATTCCAGCCTGAAGTCTCAACTGAGAAGCCCCGTCCTGCTTGGATAGTGCAGGTATGTGGACTTGCTGGAAAACAGGTTCTCATACCCTAACCGTGGAAACCGGTCGAGGCCCGGAAGGGAGCAGACTCACCATGGGCAACCGTCGCTTGTGGGGTCGCGGGGTGGAGAAGAGATATCAGCCTACTGAAGTCTCTGAGGTACAACGACCTACGGTGTGCTCATCACTAAGCACATCATTTAATAGTTTTTGAGAAATTGGCTTTGTAACTTAACTGCAATTTTCCAGGAGAACCAATTTATTTAAAGTATTTTTCTCCGGAAAAGGTTATATATATGAAATGCGTTTTAGGGGACGCGTTTCTAAAGTTCAATATGACGAGATAGCCAAGCCCGGTATGGCGCGGGATTGCTAATCCCGTGATGCCCCGCATCCCGGGGGTTCGAGTCCCCCTCTCGTCGTTTTTTTTATAAATTTTTATCCCTGCACCTTATTTTTCTTAATTTTGTAGATTTGCCTTAATATTCTGTATGTAAATTTTATATAAGAGCTCGTCTTATATTCTGTAAGTAAAAGTTCAGTTTCAGGACATATCTCATCAATATAATAATTTAAGAGTTATAAGGTTGCTATAAATTAAAGAGTTTGAATGAGTTACTGCGTACAAAAATGGATTGAGTCGAGACCATGAGACGGACATCATCGGGAATACCTGAATTTGACGAAAGGATCGGAGGCGGATACCTGCCAGGCAGGGTCCTTCTTATCACCGGAGATACAGGAACTGGCAAGACTACATTTTCCATTCATTTTCTGCATCAGGCATGTGTAGAGGGTAAAAAATGCGTACTTGTTGCAACAGAAGAACTTCCTGAAGATATTCTCGAGTTATCTGAAATGATGGGCATCGGACTTACCAAATATTATGAATCAGGTCAGTTGGCCATCGAAAAGGCTTTTCAAAGCCGTTCCGAGAAAGTCCAGACGTCCAAATTTGGGTTTACTCCTGAAGGTCTGGAGATAGATCTGCCCTCACTTTCAGAGTATGTGCCTGATGGGACTGGGGCTGTAGTTGTCGATAATATCGGAGTTTTTACTCTTCGCCTCTCTCTTCAGGATTTCAGGGACCAGTTTGATGCTCTAACCTTCCTCCTGAGCACAAAGGCAGGTTGCACGTCCATGTTCATCATGGACGATACTGCATTAAAGACGAACAATAACCTTGCAGAATACTCGGTAAGCAGCTGTCTCCGGCTTATGGTAGACGAAAACCCCTATACAGGGAATATTGAGCGCTACATAAAGATTCCTAAAATGCGAAGGACATACATCAGTCTGAATCCTATCAGGTTTGAAATAACTTTATCAGGGATTAAACTCCTTTGAAAAATCTACATTACATCAAATCTTATTGTTTTTTCCTTTTTATCTTATCATTTATTTACTTCATTTTCATTCATTACTTCTTTTCATTCATTACGCCTTATTCCCTTCTTCTTTATTGACCTTCATCTCTTTTGATTTTCTGTGATTTTTAAAACATCATTTTTGTGTTTCGAACTGGAAACGAGTACTTATACAAAATATATTAGTAGTTAAAACATTACAATCTAAATATAATTTTTTGCACATACAATCAAGTAATGAAAAGATTAATACTGTTGAACTCCATTTAGTATATGATTAATAAATGAAAATTCCAGTAATTTCCCTTTTATTCGTATACTCTTCAAATTGTATGGGTAAAAGAAAATATCACATATTTACTGAAAAGTTAATAAGTTAAACAGGCATGAAAAACAAGCTCAAAAGATACATTAAACTTTAAAATTGTACGACAAAATTATTGTATGATTTTCGGGTGGAAAAATTCTCCCTTGAATTTTAAGAGGGCACTTTTAGTCCTCTAAAAGGAATAAAAACATGCTTTAAAAGAATATACAAAGTATTAAGTAATATAACCAATAATACTAAAAAGTCATTAGCACTTATTAAAAAAATTTAAACTTTTGGTAATACATTATTATACACTGATAAATAACTTTGAGAGGGGAAAAATCCTTGGTGGGGCGAGCTTCTATGGTTTCCAAAAACGAGAAATCTCCGGACGACTCAGAAAAACCAGACAAGAATATGCGTAAAAGCGAGGAAAAAGATGTTCAGGCAGGAAAATCCTGTCTTCTACAGGTACCTGTAAAAAAGACGTCTTCTGGAGATACTCTGAATACAGATAACATTAACAAATTCCAGGCGGATAACAACAACAGGGATATGAAAAATATTATTCAGGCAGCTTCGGGAACTGATAATACAGGAAATGAAAATAAAGAAAACGAGATTATCGACCTTCAGGATATGAAAATCAAGATTGAAAGTCGGAAAACTAAACCTGTGCTCAAAAATGTTCAATTAAATAATTTTTCTCCGGAAACTGAGACGAAACAGAGCATGACAAATAAACTCTTATCGGAAACCCCTCCTTTTGTAGAAGCCGCTGGAACTCAAAAACCCATCGATCCGGAAGAAAGTGGGAATTTTGAACCGAAACCTTCTGTTTATGCAGAAGTAACTCTTAAACCAAAACTTGCTGTTTCTGCAGAAATTGCTCCTGAGAAGAAAGTCGAACTTATTAATGAAACCGAAAAAAAAGGTATTTTCCCTCCTACAGGACCTCATAATGAGAAAAACAGGGATTACGAAGGTGGAGTTGACGAAATAAATAATTCTCCGGAAACAAAAAAGGATAAAAAAGTCAAAAAGTCAAGTAAAACTAAAACAAGTCCCAAAAAAGCAAAAATTAAGAAAAAGGCTGGATTCGCTGAGAATATGAAGGATCTGGGCCGCGACATAGCTGGGATTAAAGAAGGCGAAAAATTAAGTGATAAACTTAAAGAGATATTTAAAGAAGTAAAAACCCCCGAAGGAGCAAAAAAGAAGTTTGCTGAAATCGTCCGGAGTCTGAAGGATGAGGAGATCCGGGTTCTTCCCCCATATGACCCTGAAACCTGCGGCCCGCTTCTTGAATATGAAATTCCTGCAGGATTTATTGAAATCGAGCGCTACTGGGTGGAGGAGCCTTACGCCTTTATCAGCATAATTGAAAACGTGGAGATGAAACATTATTATGCTGTTGAGCCCACCCTCACCACCTATGAAAAAGCCATTCTTGAGAGGATCCGGGACAATCTGGAAGATGTTCTTACCCAGGAAGATATAATGTCCGGACAGGATAAGGACGTCAGTCTCATTAACAGAAGCATGAGGCTTTTTGATCAGTATTATAGTACCCTGGAAGTTTCCTCTATTCACAAAATAATGTATTTCCTAAGGAGAAATTTCATCGGGTACGAAAGGATAAATCCGCTCATTCGGGACCCGAATATTGAAGATATTTCCTGTTCAGGTATTGAGATCCCCATTTACCTCTACCATAGAAAGCACAATAACATCGTAACCAATGTCCATTTTGGGGAAAAGGAACTGGACTCTCTGGTTGTCAAGCTTTGCCAGAGGAGCGGCAAGCATATCTCTATAGGGGAACCGATTGTAGACGCAACTCTTCCGGACGGTTCAAGGATTCAGGCAACCCTTGGAAAAGAGATCACAACAAGGGGAAGTTCCTATACTATACGTAAATTCAAAGGGGACCCCATAACCCCGATTGACCTTATCAAATATGGGACCTGCAGCATGGAGATGATGGCTTACTACTGGATTGCCATTGAAAACAACATCAGTGTACTTTTTGCAGGAGGTACTGCTTCGGGCAAGACCTCCCTTATGAACGCTGTTTCTCTTTTCATCCCAAGGCTGGCAAAGGTAGTGTCCATTGAAGATACAAGAGAAATCATGCTCCACCACGACAACTGGATCGCAGGAGCAACCAGGAAATCGTTCACTGTAGGCGGTACCGGAGAGGTGTCCATGTACGAACTCCTGAAAGCCGCCCTCAGGCAGCGCCCGGAATACATCATTGTGGGAGAGGTCCGGGGGATGGAGGCTCTTACCCTTTTCCAGGCAATGTCAACAGGGCACACTACCTATTCGACAATGCATGCAAGCGATGTGCAGACTGTGGTTAACAGGCTTGAAAATGAACCAATCAATGTTCCACACGTGATGATGCAGGCCCTTGGAGTTATCTGTATCCAGATGCAGACATATGTCAATGAAAACAGGGTCCGGAGAACCAAATCAATTGTAGAAATTACAGGGCTTGATGCAAGGACAGGAAGTCTCAGGATCAATGATTTTTACCGCTGGGAGCCGGTGCATGACACCTACAAGCGGGCGGGGGATTCCTATGTGCTCAATGAGATTATGAAAGCAAGGGGCTGGAACCCTGATAAGCTCTTTATTGAGTTTAAAAACCGAGAACAGATCCTTGCCTACCTGACAGCAAAACAGATCCGTGATTATGTTAGTGTTTCCCTAGTAGTACATATGTATGCCACAAACCCTCAGCTTGTAATGGAAGCGATTGGAAACGATACCTTGTGGGATATGTTACTGCACCGCATTTAATGGGGGTATCCATGAACGCTATAAATACCCTGGCATTCAGGATCTTCGGAGAAAAAATCCTTGAGAAGGAAGAAAAATTTTCCCTGTTAAGGGTAAAGCTTCGCCAAGCCCAGATTCCCCTGCCTGTGGAACAGTTTGTCTCAACTGCAATTTTATTTTCCCTGCTTGCAGGAGTCTTCGGCGGGCTTTCAGGTTTACTGATAGGAGCATTGATTTTCAGAGGCCTAACCCCAGAAATTATTGTTTCGACATTTGGCATTTCGGATAGGGTAACCAGGGCATTTGATATTCCTGCATTTATCGGAGAGCACCTTCCCTTCATCTTTACGATTATAGGGGCCCTCTTCTTCTTCTCGATGATCGGAGCCCTTACCTACGGGCTTATTATGGCTTACCCGTCCATGAAATCTGATAGCAGGAAGCGAGCTATCAATGCAACAATGCCCCATGCGACAGCTTATCTCTATGTTATGCAGAGGGGCGGGGGCATGACTATCTTTGAAATCATGAAGTCGATTTCGAAGTACCCCCACATCTACGGGACAACCTCAAGGGAATTCGGATACATTATAAGGGACATAGAATATTTTGGAAAAGACCTTCAGGATGCCCTATGGGACGCAGCCGACAGGACGCCGTCCGAACAGTTCAAAGACCTTATAGACGGCCTGATTTCAGTAGTATCCAGTGGAGGAGACGTTACCCTTTACCTGAAAAATAAGACTGACGTCTATAAAGCCAATGCAAATAAGGAACAAAAGCATTTCCTTGAGACCCTCGGGCTCCTTGCAGAGGTTTATATTACGGTATTCGTTGTGGCTCCTCTGTTCCTGATGGTTATCCTCGTTGTCATGAATATGATCGATAATGGGGGACCTACCCAACTCTATCTTCTGGTATATGGGGTAATTCCCTTCGGGACAATGATCTTCCTGGTCTTCCTGGATATGCTTACAGGAGATGTGGAAAAGCTGCCAAAGGAGATAATCTCCAAAATTAAGCAGGATTCTTTCAGTGATGTCAGGGTAAAGCCAGTAACAGAAAAAGATGAGGAACTGCTTCAGAAGATGGAGTTTTATGAAAATGTGTCCAGGGTCAAAAGTGTGCTTCTGCACCCTATAAGAACTATGCGTAACAATCCACCATCCGTTTTTATAATAAGTGCTCCCATTGCGCTTGGGTACTTTGTTTCTTCTTTCGTGAAACACATGCCTTACTATGGAGGATTTGTTGAAACTGCATCCACCCTTGACGACTATGTCTATGTAACCATTCTTATCCTTTTCATTCCTTACATCATTTTCCACGAACTTGAAATTCGGAGGGTCAAGCAGATTGAGGACCAGATCCCGGAGTTCCTTAAAAGGCTTGCAAGTATAAACGGGACAGGGATTCTACTTGCCGATGCCATTGGTATTACAGCTCAGTCAAATATGGGCAGGCTGAAATCCGAAATCAAATCTACAGTTGCGGATATCCGCTGGAACTCAAACCTCGTAGAAGCCTTGAAACGTTTTGAAGCCAGGGTACGGACTAACATGACCCGGAGAAGCCTGTCCCTTATAGCCAAAGCAAGCGAATCCACAGGGAATATCCACCAGGTTATCAGTACAGTTGCAGATGATGCCGATATTGAGAAAAGCCTTAAAAAAGAGCGTGCTGCAGAGATGTTTATCTATGTCTTCATCATCTTTGTGACATTCTGCGTCTTCCTGATCATAGTATATGTGCTTGCTGCGTTCTTCCTCCCTGCCCTTGACGGTTCCAGCAATCCGGCAATGTCCATGGGAGGCTTTAATTTGAAAGAGTATACCCTCCTCTTCTTCCATGCAGCTCTTCTGCAGGGCTTTGGATCAGGGCTGGTTGCAGGAAAAATGGGTTCGGGAAATCTATCTTCAGGGCTCAAGCAGTCCCTTGCAATGATGACGGTGTCCTACTTGCTGTTCATCGTGTTTATCTGAAACCCGGGATTCCGGCTTTATCCATCAGGATAGTTCAAATCCGGAATTCTCATTTTCCTTTTTTAACCTGATTTCCTGTAGATTTCTTTTCATTTACATTTCGATATTCCGTATTCTCATATTAAGATCCTATCCTCTGTTTAAATCTGGAATTCTCGTCAATCCAATTTATTTTTAACGATAAACATCTAATTTTGAAAAACATGGCAGAAAATACAGCAGCGAAGAAAATCCTTCTTTCCGTGCTCATCCTTGCAGTTGCCCTTTCTTCCTTTTATGTCCTGGAATTCAAGGCGGCACGGAGTGAGACCCGAGCTAACTCCGTCGTAAGTGCCTACTCCACAGGCAACCCCCAGATTGACTTTCCGGGCAGGATCTACCTCTACGTTGAGGGTGAAGATTCCATCTCGAAATCCCTCAGGGAAAGCCTCGAATCGGAACTGGAAAAAGCAGACATGAAAGTATCAGTCACCGATGCAGTTGAAGAAAAGTATGATTCTCAAACCCTCCTGGTGAATGTCAGTAAACACGACGGACTCTATACTCCTGTTTACGCTTCTTCGGACCTGAATATCCTGTTCTTCTATACCTCTACGGGAGAAGACACAAAATATTTTGAACAATTCAAAGAAGGAAATGTAACTGTAGCCTTTGTGAACACGGGCTTCCGAGAAGGGGAAAAGTTGATACGCGGGAATATGGAATTGCAGGATTCCACAACAGGGATTGTGTCTTTAAAAGCTTACAGGAAGCATCTGGCTGAAGAAACTGCGAAGAAAACCGTAGAGCAGCTTCAACAGCAAATCAGTGTTCTTCCCTAAGGTCTAATTTTCAGGTCGGTTTTTAGTAGGGGTATTGCTCAAGTCTAAAAGATGCAAAATTAGTGAATAAATTTTACAGGGGCAGTTCACTTCAGCATCTTACACCAGATGTTCATATCCTCAAATCCCATTTCGATCCTGCAATTGTTTACAAGCCTGCCTGTGTAGGCATAACCATGAGAAGCAAATGCTGCGTTGATGCCAGGAGACGAAGCCCTGCAGAGGGTATAGGAGATCAGAAAGTTTCGTTCAAAAAGTTCTTTTTCCAGGGCTGTGATAAGCTCTTTTATCAGCCCTTTTCCCCTTTCAGAAGAAATAGTCAAACAGTCGGTGATTTCAGCACTCCCGGTTTCGAGGTCCATTTCTGCCGAGGCAAGACTCACGATTTTCCCTTGTTTTTCCACAAGGAGGTAAAGAACATCGGAATCCATGGTTTTGAGCAGGTAGCTTTCCATGTGTAGGGGAGTGGGATAAAAATGAAATCCCTGGCTGTAAAGGGCTGCCATTGCGGAGGCATCCGCCTGGACTGCAGGTCTAAGCGTGTACTTTTCTGGAAGCCGGATTTTCTCTTTTTGTAGTTTCCAGCTCCCTTTTTTCCTGGAATCTCCTGATTTTTGCAGGATTTTTTCAGTTCCTTTACCCTTCCTCAGGCAATTTTTGATTACCTGGTCTTCTTTTTCCTTATTGGAGGAAACTCCTCTGGAATTTATAGGGTAGCTTGAGAAAATATGGCAGTCTTTTCCGGCATAGTATCCCCTGATGATCCCTTCCTCAGCATATCCGCAGATTTCAAGCTCATGCCCTTTTTCCGGAGGGGTGTATACGATTATTTTTCCCATGTCTTCTGCTTCGGCAAGGGCTTCGATGGTTCCGGAGATTTCTTCAAAAAACCCGGAGAAATTCATGACTTTTAATCTTCTATTGTAGTAATCAATTACAAGTTCCGCCTTTGCCCCGGGCAGTTTCAGCTCTGCTTTTTTCCAGTAGTCAGGAAGTTCTTCTTTAATCTCAAGCGTTAAGGGAACGTTTTTTTCCGCAGTAACTCCTCCTTAAGTTTTCAAACATATTTTTTGCTTTAGGAACACCGGTTTTTCCTGATATTTTCCCTTCAAAAACGCTGTTTTCTTTCAAGGCCTTCGGGTTCGAGAGATATGATATCATTTTCTTCGTCGTAGAGTTTTGCAAGGCCCATATCACTTTTAAGCCCGGGGTGCTTATCGCAGATTGAACATTTTTGCGGGCACACCGCGGAGTAATCTGCAGGTTCCGAGTACATACAGATCACTCCTTCGTAATTCCGGAGGGTGACTCCATTATCCGAATTTGAGATAAGGTAATTGGGTCCGACCGGGATTTTACCTCCCCCGCCCGGGGCGTCAACCACAAAAGTAGGAACAGCAAGCCCCGAGGTGTGTCCCCTGAGCATCTCTATGATCTCTATGCCCCTTGCAACCGATGTCCTGAAATGTTCCAGCCCGAAGGAAAGGTCGCACTGGTAGAGATAGTATGGTCTGGTCTTTATCCTGAGGAGCTCGTGGCAGAGTTTTTTGATTATCGTCGGGCAGTCGTTTACTCCTCTGAGAAGTACAGACTGGTTGCCCAGGGGAATTCCGGCACGAGAAAGCATATTCATAGCCTTTTTAGCTTCGGGGGTGATCTCTTTTGGGTGGTTGAAGTGGGTGTTGAGCCAGACCGACGGGTATTTCCCAAGGATTTCGCACAGTTCAGGGGTTATGCGCTGGGGCAGGGTTACGGGAGCCCTTGTGCCGATCCTTACGATCTCCACATGGGGAATGTCAAAAAGTTCCCTTAAGAGCCAGTCCAGCCTCTCATCAGAAACAAGCAAGGCGTCTCCACCCGAAAGTAGAACATCCCTTACTTCAGGATGTTCCCTGACGTACTCGATCCCCTCCCTGATTACCTTTTCAGAATAGTCATACTCCCTGTTGCCGACCCTTCTCTTGCGGGTGCAGTGCCTGCAGTACATCCCACAGCGGTTTGAGATCAGAAAAAGTACTCTGTCCGGGTACCTGTGAGTTATACAGCTCCCCTCTGAGGGAGAGTCACTGTCCTCGCAGAGAGGGTCTTCAAGTTCCCCGGAAGATTTTTGAAGCTCAGCTGAAATGGGCACAGCCTGCATCCGGATGGGACATCCAGGATCTGCCGGATCAATAAGAGAAGCATAATAAGGAGATATCGCCATGGGAAAAACTTCAAGAGCTTTTTTTATGTCTTCTTTTTCAGGCTCCGAGAGCGAAATCAGTTTTTCAAGCTCTTCCACGGTCGTAATTCTGTGCTTGTATTGCCATTTCCAGTCTGAAAATTCTTCATTAGATGCGTTAAAACAGTTTTTAATTTTAGATATCACTTTCAACCCTCGTGAAAGCTGGAAGAAAAATGAAGGGACAACTGTCCAGAATATAGTAAATGGAATCCTGTTTAGTAAATAAGATCCTGTCTTTTCCAGCTCATTTGAAGAAAAATACGCCTTAAATTGGTAAGCTTTAAGATTTAATACATATATTAAATACTTTTTGTCTAAAGAAGTTTTAATAATTCTCCTTTTCTAAAAATAATTCCTGATAATCTCTTTTTATTCAATGCCGTTACTGATTTTGCCCTGTGCCGTCCTTTTATAATCATTTACAACTACATTTCTTCTGGGATTCACTATTTTGCCCCTTTGGAGGGGAGTATATGCGCATAAAAAGGAAGAAGATCAATTGTTTCTGTTTTGAGAAGTTTTAAGGAAATAATAATGCAGTTAAAGAGGAATAAAGGCGACAATATCATATTGACTTTTTAAAATGAGTTATTTCAAGGTTTAAGGGTCAAAAAAAATTTTAATGCACCGTAAATCCATTTTTATCCTTATTTTTCCAACTGCACTTCGCATAAATTCTTTTGTTGCCTGGGGTTTCCCTTATTTGTGCTTGATCTTAACCCCTATTTCAAAAAAGCAATTATCTTCATCTCGTTGCCGGATCCACCCCATCCGCTTTGTGATAGGCATTTCAGGATTTTATTCATTCTATTGCAGTCACCCATTTCCGTAAAATTGTGCCTCAGGACCCCTTTATTTTGTTTCAAGATGCCTGGATATGGTTTCAAATTCCCTGAACCCCTCCTCAAAGTTTCCAACCAATTTCTCAGAATAGTTATATATTGCTGCTTCTTCTCAAAAGGGGTCGCGGCACCAATGCCATTTATATTATTTGATAACTCAATTTCTATTGATGGAATCGTCACTTCTTGGAGACCTCTTGATTATCTTTGGAATTTCTATTCCGGTGGTTTTTATATTCTCCAGGCTAAAAATCGCCCCACTCGTGGGTTTTTTGCTCGCTGGAATCCTTGCAGGACCTTTTGGCTTCGGTTTGATTCAGGAAGGAGAGAATATAAAACTCCTCGCTGAAATAGGAGTCGTGCTCCTGCTTTTTACAATCGGAATAGAGTTTTCCCTGCGTGATCTTCTCAAACTAAAACGCATTGTGCTTTTGGGAGGAGGGCTGCAGCTTTCCATTACCAGTCTTCTAGTCGCTTTTATTTTCCTCGGGCTGGGCGATTCCTGGGAGTCCTCGGTCTTTATGGGGCTTCTGGTGGCACTCAGCAGCACTGCCATCGTCCTCAAACTGCTGCAGGAAAGAGGAGAGATGTACAGTGCTCACGGGAGAATAGCGCTTGGCATCCTTATTTTCCAGGACGTGGCTGCTGTGGTAATTATCCTCCTGACCCCACTCCTTGCAGGAGTCCCGGGGACAGAAACGGCTTTTTTCCAACTTATGCTCCAGGGTCTGGGACTTGTCCTGTTTACCCTTATCAGCGCCAGGTATATAGTCCCTTTTCTTATGTACCAGATCGCCCAGACCCGAAACAGTGAACTTTTCCTCCTGAGTGTAGTAGTAATTGGGCTTTCCGTTGCCTGGCTAACTTCCATGACTGGCCTGTCTCTGGCTCTTGGGGCATTTCTTGCTGGCCTGATCATTTCAGAGTCCGAGTATGCAACCCAGGCCCTTGGTAACGTAATCCCTTTCAGAGACATGTTTGTAAGCATCTTTTTTGTCTCCATAGGGCTGCTACTTGACCTGGATATATTAAGGGAACATCTCGTTCTGATTTTTGCTGCCACCTTTGCGGTGCTGTTCCTGAAGGCTGTGGTAAATGCCCTGAGCACTTTCCTCATAGGTTTTCCTCTGCATACAATGGTCCTGGTCGGCCTTTCCCTTTCCCAGGTAGGGGAATTTTCCCTTATTCTTGCGAACGTAGGTTTTGCAAACGGGCTGGTCTCATCAGTAGTCTATCAGGAGTTCTTGAACGTGGCAGTGCTTTCAATGGTGCTTACCCCTTTCATCATGGGCATGGGGCATCAAGCTGCGGCTTTTGCCCAGGAGCTTTCCCTTCCTCAGGTGCTGAAATCCGGCTGGTACAACGGGCTTGTGGAGCACAGCCTGGAAAAAGAGCTTGAAAACCACCTGGTAATAATAGGTTATGGAGTCAATGGAAGAAATGTTGCGATCGCTGCCCGGGCAGCTTCGATTCCCTACAGTATAATCGACATCAACCCGGATACCGTAAGGAAGGAAAAGGCAAAAGGAGAGCACATTATGTACGGGGACGCAGCCCAGAAAGCCGTACTGGAACATGCGGGCATCAGGGATGCAAAATCAGTTGTTGTGACTGCAGGCGACCCTGTAAGTGCAAAGCGGATCATTGAAGCGGCAAGGAGGCTAAACCCGGAGGTCCACATTATTGCAAGAACCCACTTCCTGAGCGAACTCGACCGGTTTTATGCTATCGGCGCTGATGAGGTCATCTCGGACGAGTTTGAAAGCTCTATAGAACTCTTTTCCCGGGTACTCAACAGGTACATGGTCCCGGAAAACGAGATTGAGACAGTGGGTGATCAACTCAGAGCTGACCATTACAGGATGCTTCGCAACCCTGAAATTCGCCGGAGAAGTGTCTGTGAAATTTCCCTTGACTTTTCCGATGTAGAAATCCGAAGCGTACGAGTAGGAAAGCAGTCAGAAGCTGCAGGACAAACTCTAGGGGGCCTCCAGATCCGGAAAAAATATAGAGTTTCTGTACTTGCAATTTCCAGGAAACACAGGCTTATTTATGATCTGGGAGCTGAGACAGAACTTAATCCCAATGATATCCTGCTTATAATAAGCCCCCAGGAAAGGCTTGAAGAATTTAGAGAACTTTTTGAAGATCGGATGTGAGATATTTTTTATCGCGAATACTTTATCTTCCTGTATAGTCCCGTCTTCCGTATAAGGGAACTAAAAATTAATTATTTTTATAATATGCAAGGAGTAAATCCACGGTTACCAATATATTTGCTGTAGTATTCTTGCGAACTTAGTTCAAACAGGTGTACTACTACAGGAAATCAGAAAAAGTACAAAGAGGGTAATACAAAATATAATTTCAGTATATCTTAAAAAATTATCCTCCATAGATTTAATAGTGTTTTCATCTAATATAAATTATTTCCACAGTTGTGGTTAGAAAGAGAGAAACAGGATGAAACAGGATGAAACCCTGCAGAAATGTATGCAAAATAGAAAAGAGATTGAGAGAGATTAGAAATGTCCTGGAAAATATCAATTATTATTGATAGACTGTTGAGCAGGTGTGAACTACCCCCACCTGTCGCTTCGCTCCGAGAAAGGGGACTTCTCGATGTGCCTCTGCGATCCCCAAGTTAACCTCACTTGGCACTGTGTTCCAGATTAAGATTAACCGGCTGAAATTCCAATCAGGCACGGACTAAGAGGATAAACCTCTTCTTCAAACCTCTTCTTCAAACCTCTTCTTCAAACCTCTTCTTCAAACCTCTTCTTCAAACCTCTTCTTCAAACCTCTTCTTCAAACCTCTTCTTCAAACCTCTTCTTCAAACCTCTTCTTCAAACCTCTTCTTCAAACCTATTTTTCAAACCTATTTTTCAAACCATTTTTCAGATTTATTCTATTCACTCCGAAATCTATAAGTAATGTAACCTATATTCTACTTAATGTAAAATAAACATTACATATTGTATATAAATATTGACTATATGTCTTTAAAAGCATACTCTAAGCTGAAGTTGAAAGAATGAAAGTGGTGACAATTATAACTGAAAAATATATGAGGAAGTTTTTCAGATGAAACGAAAGGAATTTAAAATGATTTATCTACTGATCACGATGATCATGGGGATTGTTGTAGGTTTTTCAGTCTCTATAGGAAATCCGGCGCTTGCAGTAGGTGTTGTCCTTGCAGGCATGGCGGCTATGTACAATTTAAAGAGCAGGCTAGAAGATGTAGTCGAAGATGAAAGGATTCACCAGGTTAGCCAGAAGGCTTCGCGCGTTACTCTCCAGATAGTGGCTTCAGGTCTTGCCCTTGGAGGTGCTGTCCTGATAGCCATGAGGAATACCTATCCCGGACATACGGACCTTGGTTTCTTCATGGCATACGCAAGCTGCGGTGTCCTTGTGCTTTACACCCTGTTTTACAGGTTTTACAACAGGGAATATGGGGGCTGGGATGAAGAATAATATTAAAGTTTACAGGGCAATTCATGACCTTACCCAGGAAAGTCTTGCTGAAAAGGTGGGGGTAACAAGGCAGACGATAAACGCTATTGAAAAAGGAAAATATGACCCTTCCCTTGATCTTGCGTTCAAGCTTTCCAGACTTTTTAACACAAGCATTGAAGATATTTTTCTCTACGAGAGCGGCAAGAATTGAGAGTTGCCATGAAAAAGGTTTATTACATTAATTTATTTACTGAATAACAGACCCACATAATTCAGGGGAACTTTACCGAATGGAAAAGAGCTATTTGAGGGGTTAATCTGAGAATAGAAGCATATAAATCTTTTTTTATACGTTGGAATACTGGCTTCTGAAGAGATGAAGTAAAAAGTATTTTTATATGTATTACTTGAATTTTCATTCTGTTTTTCGTAAAAGCAGACTTTGTAATATTTTTTCCAACTAAACTTAGCTTTCCCCGGCTCCTCCGCGCAAATAAACCTGAAGTAAAAAACCATATAATTATGATCTTATTTATATTAAAACCGTTGCCGGTAAAGAATTGAGGTTTAAGTACACAAGCTAATTTACTTAAATGGAATTTAAAGCCACCGCACCCGGAAAATCAATATTAATTTATAAATAAATTAATAAGGAATGAGCAATTAGTTAAACAAAGATGTCTGTTTCTAAGATATCGGTTTGAAAACCGGTATAGTAAATTAATGGTAGACAGGTAACAGGCAAACAAACAAAAACAGCCTATCAAAAATAAGAAGACCAGCGGGAGTAAAAATATGATGCAATCTTTTATAGTGGAGCATTACCTCGACAGTAACGTAGATGTTTACTGCGGCGGGCCAGATATCTTCAAAGGAATCATAAAAGCCTGTGCAGATAATGTCCTCACCCTCGATAATGAAGGAAAACTTACACACATAGCCATTGATAAGATTATAGCTATGTGGGCTCAGTAAGCTCAAATATTATATTTCAAACTCAGTATAAAGGGGACAACCGGGGGCAGAGAATGGGCGTTACTGATCCTTTTCTAAACCTTGTTACAGCTGGATAACTCTCTGGACTGATGAATGAAATTAAGCTTATTATTCTTCATACAGGGAATAAAAACTGATTCTATTCAGCAGGACCAAAATTAGATAAATGGGAAATACCCTGAGGTGCAAAATGCAGTCTTTTATAGTGGAACACCATCTCGACGAAGTTATAGACGTCTACTGCGGGGGGCCTGATGTTTTTAACGGAAAGGTGAAAGCCTGCGCAGACAATGTACTCACTCTTGAAAACGGAGGAAAATACACGCACATAGCAATTGATAAGATCATAGCTATCTGGCGTGCGTAATAGGTAAAAGAGTGTAATCAGATCAGTTTTTTTGAATGAAGAACTGTAAAATAAAATAAATTGAATTGGAGAAGTTCCCAAGTGTGGCACTTCATCCTTTTCCATCACTTTTGTACAAAAAGCTGAAACTGTTTTATCAGCAACAGCCCTCCGTAGAGTTTTGCATAGCTAAATACTTTTTATTACTATGGGAGCGCAGAGGGTCACGAATACCCTGACCTTTAGGTCGGGGATGAAGTGAACCCTCGCTGGCTGTTTTGTATTCGCTTAAACTGTATAAATCATCGTTTTTTTGTAAAATAA
>NZ_JAQUVZ010000030.1 GCF_028693135.1 Methanosarcina sp. | reverse complement strand
TGACACCTCCCGTTTCTTCGTATACCTGGATGATGGTCTTGTCCTTTACTATCTGGATGACTTCACCCATCAACCCTTCATTACCGACTTTGACCAGGTCATACATTTTTGCCTGCAAGCCGATAGCAGTGACGACAGGCCCAGCCACACGATAAATTTCACTTTTTACTTCCACAAATCAACACCTACCGCTTGTTTTATTTTATCTCTTAAACTCGTTGAGCCTGCCCCGCTGCCTCCCAGAGCTACTACTGTGGGCTGGACAGACTCATTCAAGTTTTTCCTTAATACCTCAGGCAGATTACCAATGTCATCATTATGCATTACAAGAATCCCGATACTCTTATCTTCAAGCACCGATTTTACCGCGGACTCGGTGGTTGGGATATCAACGACTTCATACACTTTTCTGATACCAGCCAGCCTGAACCCCGTGACAAACCCGCTCTTTCCGATCACTGCCAATTCCATTAGATAACCACCAACTGGTCTTTAATTAGTGTATCATCGAGGCCAGCCTCCTTGCCTCTGAAAATAATCCGGAGGTTTTTGACCTCATTACTTTTATGGATAATATAGTCCATAATAGGTACAATTGAGATCGGAGATACATGCGAATAAGTGGTTGCAGATTCAAGAGAGTGCCTTGTGAGCCTGCTTTCAACAATAGTCAAAGAAGCTGTCTCCAGCTCCGCGACACTTGAAATTGCATCCCAGTAATGAGTTTTTCGAAGTGCATCGATAAACTGTTCATAAGGAAGCGGTGCCAGTTTCTCGGACTTCAGCTCCATGCCACCTTCGATTATGAGGGGCATGATCTCATCAGACTCCTCGACTCCTGCTCTTTTCAGCCTGAAAAGGGTACCCAGGTTCTTGACATCGACTTCGAGTTTGATGAATCTGACAAAGAGCTTACGGTCCTTGGATCTTGGCTTTCCGATTACAGCAAACAGGCTTGAGTAATAAGCCTTATCAAGCTCGTTTTCGATATATGCCAGGTTAGTCCCGTCAAACTCCTGCAGTAGGGGATAGTAGTCGGTCTCTTTTAGGGCATCAATGACTTCCTGATATGTGGCCTTGGCTGCAAGTTCTGACAGGAAAGTATAGGTAAATTCCCCGGCAGAAATAAGAGACTCGAGGATATCCTCAACTGGTGCATTATAAAGAATACCGCGAAGAAGCGTTTTTATATTCCAGATGTCATACCTTTTGAGATATGCAACGATCAGGTAGTTCAATTCTCCTGAGGTGATCCTGAGCAACTTATCATAGGTGAGCGCAAGATTCCTGTTTAATGCATGTTCTGCCAGGTCGCCACCGCTGTATTTCATTGCCAGTTCGTCAACGTCGTTTTTGTATTCAGATTCCTGGATAAAGCGGGTGATTTCATCAATCCCCATATTGAGAAGCCGTGGATACGTTTCTTTAGGAAGCAGCTTACTCTTCATCGCACGGACACGGGTTACGGCATAAGCATAATTAGAAGTGCCTTTTTTCTTCTTATCGGATTTTCGGTAGGGATTTGTTCCCCAGAGTCTCTCCAAAAGCCGCATCGAACATCACCCGTATAAAGTATCAGATATCTGCTTCAATGAACGCTCATACACGTTTTTCAGGATTGAATCATATGTGAAATCTAACCTGATTGTCCTGTCTTCGTTTTCAATAACAATACCGCCGATACAGTCTATATTACCCGCATAAGTCAATGAGGTTAATTTCCTGGCAGTCTCTTCTGAAGCCTTAGAAGAATAAAATCTAGCACCGCTAGTCTCATACTTGTTGATAATATGCTTCAATAGCTCTTCTTTTTTGGACGCCGGCATTGACTTGATGCTTTCAACTGTCTGGCTATAAACTTTATCTAGAAGTTCTTTGCGCTTGTTAAGCGTAATTCTTTTTACTTCCAGGTTTGCACTTGAGATAACCTGTTGGTGCAGTTTTTGGAGGTCCTCTTCCACCTTGGCAAGGTTGTCCCCGAGCACCTTCTTCTGCACTTCTTTAGCCTCATTTGTGATCTCGGATGCCTTCGCATCGGCTTCGGTTTTTAGACGGGAAACCTCGGCTCTTGCACCCTCCTGGATGTCTTTTATAACGATCTCTAGTCCCATGCTTACACCTCCAAATAAATATAGAGCAAAAAAGTGCTCTAAAGCTTAGAGCAGAAACTCTAAGCTGCTTAGAGTGCAACGATACCTAAGGGAAACTTAGAGCATATAACACTCCAACTCCGCCTGGTAAGAAACAAACACCCAGAGAAGCTCAGAGTAATGCTCTAAGAAATTTAAGAGCGAAATACGCTCTTAAATTAAGCAGAATTGATAAGCAATGAAGCGACAAGACCGAAGATAACGATGGTTTCAGGAATGACAGTAAGGATCAGACCCTTACCGAATAACCCTTCGTTTTCTGCCATAGCGCCAATTGCTGCGGTGCCGATTTCCTTTTCAGCCCATGCAGATGCAAGCCCAGTTACTGTGATTGCGAGTGCTGCACCAAGTGCTTTCATTCCGTCTGCGTCCAGGAAAGGTCCACTAACTAATTCTTCTCCTACCATGTTTTTATTCCTCCGTGTATTTTCTGATGTATCCAAATGGGTTGTATTTTTTGCCCCCGCCCGAGTAGAATTTTCCGAAGAATTCTACGTACTGCAACCTGAGTGCATGCAGTCCGGGAGCGATAATACTCAGAACGGTATTTAGAGAGTGTCCGAGTATAAACACGATTATTGCAGCTATTGCTAAGAAACCAATCTGAGAATGATCAGCCCAGATCATTTTAAATGCAATATCATTGACTGTTGATGCGATGTATATCGAAGACAACCCTACCGCTATGATACGGGAATAAGAAAGCGCGTTACCCATCAGCGATGGCAACTCAACAACGCCCTGAATTCCTTCTCCTTTGAGAAGCATCAAAACGGCGATTACAAAGACAGCAGCTCCAACGTATGTTAGAATGGAATTACCGCCGAGTACTCCGATAGCTGCTATAAGTACACCGACCTCTATAATGATCCAACTGCCTTTTTCAAGAAGCCCGTGCATAAATCCATGGTGCCTGGCAATATTTGAAAATCCAAGCAAAAACCCGAGATTTAATTGAAGCAGTCCTATGATGACAGTTACACCAATCATCGTCATTATCATGTGAGTTCTATGGATCGGGAACGTAAATTCCTCGCCTGAGAGCCCTCCAAACAGAACAATAGTTTCCCAGCCCGGAATCAGGCCTGGAACTACACCATGTGCAGTATGAAGACTCGCTAATGAGAATCCTAAAAACTCGCCATAAATAATTCCGAATATAAATGTTGATATCTGACAATATATCAGAATATTCATGAGAGGCTTCACTGCATCTGATTTTACTGCTTTTTTGACAGCCAGTGCAAGTACTCCCAGAATCAGTGCATATCCGATGTCTCCGAGAATCAGCCCATACATCAGTGGGAAAGTGAATAAGATCACTGAGGATGGATCGAGTTCAGTATACTTGGGCCTGGAGTACAGGTCCATGATCTCCTGCATCGGCGCTGCAATTTTTGAGTTGTTGTACTCAACAGGGACATGCTCCTCATCCTCTTCATCAATTTCGAGGCTTGTGACGTATGCCTTGCCATTAGTGGCACTGTTGACTGCACTGACAACTTTGTCATAATCCTCGGTGGGAGTCCAGCCTTCGATTATGAATGCATTTGCAGATGTAGCGATCCTTAGAGGCAATTCTGCCTTCTGACTCTCGATGCTCAAGACCTCGTCGCTGGAAAGGATGAAATCGGTATACTTGACTTTCAAGGATTCGATATCAGCCCTTAAGGACTCGGTCTTCTTGGTGACTTCGGCTTCTTTCTGTTCGATAAATCTTAACAGCTCGCTTGGGACACCACCTCTTTCCGGAACTCTGAGGTCTCTGAATCCAAGATCTTGAAGTAATTCGCTGACTTTGTCGGCATCTTTTTTGGCTACAAACAGTACAACCGCTTTTGATTGAGGGTCAGAGTACAGCTCGTAAGCTTTGGTGATGCTTGAAATCTGACTTCCATCCAGGCTTCCTTTTACAGTACCCGCGAAAACCTTAAGGTTCTCGTAGCCACGGTAATCATCAAAGTCGAGATTGATGGACAGATAAGGCAGGATTTCCTTCTTCTGGGAATCCAGGTCTTTCAACTCATTATCAAGTTGGGCAATTGATTCTGTTTTAGTTGCAATTGTCCTGTCCAGCTCATTCAGCTTCGAATCAAGGTCGCGTAGAACAGAGTCAGTATTCTGAACTACCGGTTCTTTTTTTACAATCCCCAAAAAATTGGAGATGGAACGGATCTTCACAAGCTTTTTCGAGACTTCTTCTGCGTTATTAAATGGCTTGCTGATCTTAAAACCAGACTCGTCCTCGACAAAATCTTCAATATGAAAGAGATTTGTATCATGCAATGAATCGATGGTGTCTTTTAGAATGCTTTTATGCCCGACAATAACGGCCTTTGTCATCTCTTTAGGTCTACTCATTAAGGACCGCCCTCTCAAACTCCTGTACAAGGTACTTGACGGATTTGTCGATGTTAGCTTGAGCTTTTTGGGACATGGCTAATGCGTTTTTTTCACCATCGTTGACGATCTTATCTCTTTCCTCCAGGATCTTTTCTTCACCTACTTTAAAAGAGTCTTGTGCAGCTTTATGTGCATTGATATCGGCCTGCCTCAGGATTTCCCTGGCTTCGGCCCGAGCATCGGAGATGCGCTTGTTTTTGGAATCAATGGCATCGTCAACCATTGATTTAGCGCTCTCTTCCGCTTTTTTTAGTTCGGATAAGATTTCATTTTTAGCCATGTGAATCTCCGTCTCTAAAAATTTAATATATAAATTAATAATTAAAAATCCCTACTCCAATGGAGGTAGTTAACAAATCCTTCGCGGAAGAACTATATAACAGCTTCGGTTTTATCGGAGAGGGATAGAGTAATTATAATGAATATTCATTATATATCGAATTCACAGGAAATTTTTAAGAAATTTAGAAATATAAATAGCAAAATATGTGGTTTAAATCCAAAAGATTAAATAGAACAGTAAAAAATAATTAAATATAAACAGTCGAATATAATTGATAGGCAAAAAAATGTTAAATCTTGCCTGCATTAAAAGAATAGCAACGCCATGAAAAGAACTTTTTCGAATTAATATATTAATAGATGATTTAAAAATCATTTTAAAATAAATGTGAATCTTCAGCTTTGATTTAAGACTTTGTAATATAAATTGCACAGGAAGATTCAACCTTAAAACAGACACAACATCGTCTTTTAGAGATACAAAAATCACAGCGATTTTAAAAAGAAAAAAATGAATTTATTAAGAGGAAAGAATGGAACAGTCTTAAAAAAAAATGATGAATAATAAGGAGATATAAACCTGTTTTCTCAGAAGTGTAGAGTTTATTTTAGACAAACTTAACCCCGTTTTTAAATAGGTATTCGAATTAAGAATATGCTGCACAATTCCCAAATGAAAGTTATTCCTGGAAATTCGAGGGTTAAAAGGCTTTGATTTCAGAAGAAAATTCAAAATAAAGCTCCTACAATCCATTAAAAATTTAGAAAGAAAACAAAAAAATAATTATCGTAAAAATCTCGGATTAGAGTTTAAAAACAGGAAAAAATAATACAAGAGAAACAGGGCAGAAGGAAAAGAAAAGACAAAAAAATCATGAACAGAAGGAACCATGAAAAAATGAAAAACCAAAATAAGTAAAATTTGTATCCTCTTAAAATTCTAGGGAGAATTTTCCAACTAGAAAAATAAGAAACAATTTTATCATACAGTTTGGAAGTTAACTATGCCACATGAGTGTGTATTCCAAACTTGGGAAACTTGTTAATATTTTAGCGCATGTGTGAAATATACGTTTTCCCATACAATTTGAAGAGGATACTAAAAGTTCCTTTTAAAAAACATTAAAAGGGAATTATTTAAGCCTGTAAGGAATTCTGGCCCCTTTCGGGATAGTGTGTATATACTCCTTCCGGAAGTCAGGGTTTCGCATCATGCAATAGGCTGCGTCATCCTTCTTGTAGGCATTATGCTTCCCCATGCGTTTCCAGATCGTTTCCAGAGGCTCTTCACCTATATTGCCAAAAGATAGTGGGGTATATGCACAGGGCATGACCTCTCCGTCCGAAGCGACGTGCATCCAGCGCCTGCCAGCAAAGCACCCGAAAAGCTCAGGGCCCATAAAGTAGGGAAAAGCTGTTACCCTCGGCCCTTCGGGTTTGCTGTTCATGGCTTTTTGGAAAGTCTGAAGCCTTGATACATCCTTTTCGCTTATTACCTCATCCTCATGTTCAAGCCAGCGCCCTACTGCAATTATTTCATAGATTGACATCTCCTTCACTTCCAGATCGGCTGCAAGGGAATAGAACTCCTCAAGATCGTCAATATTATGCGGGGAAACAACCACAAACATATCAGTAAGGATTCCAGCAGCACTCGCGTTTTTTACTCCATCAATTGCATCCCGGTATGCACCGCTCCGTCCCCTGAAGCGGTCGTGCTCAGCTTCAAACGGGCTGTCAAAGCTGATCCTTGAGGCGTAAAGTCCTGCAGCTTTAAGTGCCTTTGCCCTTTCTTCAGACAGTTTGAAGCCTGAAGTAAAACATGTGGCGATTGCCTTGGTCTTGTCTACTCTGGCTACCATCTCAACGAGATCATCCCTGAGCATCGTCTCTCCGCCGTCAAAGGAAACCAGGTATGCTCCAAGTTCAAGGCTCTGATCCACAGCGGAACAGATCTCATCAAGGGTCATTTCCCTTTCAGGTTTTATGTCGGCTGCTCCGCAGTGAATACATCGATTTGGACAGCGGGCGGTAATCCCTATTGAAAATTGATCCGGAACACGTTTCTTCATTATGGCTGCAATCTCAGCACTTATAACCCGGCTGAAAACGGGACCCGGGATAGGAGGAACCCAGGTCGAAAAAATAATCTCGTCTTCGTTTATTGAGATGGGTTTTTCTTCCGCAAAGATGTTGTTTATACGTTTCAGAAAGGGTTTTGCAAGCTGGGAAAGAGGGCCTTCTGCATCGAGCACCAGCTTTTCATTTTCTGTACTGGCATTTACCTTAATCACCGGACTATCATATACTCGCATGGATACACCTGATAAAGTTAGTGTCAAAAACTGAAAACTTTTAGGGTTAAAGTAAGAAACTAAATGACATCATTTTTGGTATTCTAGACACAGAAATTCGACAAAGTAAGTTCATTTTTCAGGAAGAGTGGAGCTAAATCAGACATTTTCAAGCATGTCTATAGTTATATAATCAGTTATCTGGAAAAGCTTATCCCTTGCTGGACACTCTCGGAATGTTCTAAGGGTTTCCTTTGCGGCACTAACATGCAGCTTTACAGAATCTATGGACTTTTCTAATGCGTCTTCCTTTGACATGTCCCTCATGTAAATGTGCGGCAGGGTTTCAGACGTAAATTTAGATTCCTTGCCCTCAACAACTTCCAGAAATTCAAGGATGTCATCAACAATCTGGTATGCGGTTCCCAGGGAATTCCCAAAGAAGCTAAAACGCTCCGCAAGAGTCTCGTCTGCTCCTCCGGCATAAGCACCAATGGATGCACTGATTGCGAATAGAGAAGCTGTCTTCTTATAGATACACTTAAAATAGTCGCTTTCTCCGAAGTTATCGTCATCAAGCCTCAGGTCAAGGACTTCTCCTTCCGCCATATCCATTCCTGCCTTTCCGAAATCTCGAATTACCTTTTCCCCATAAGGAGAAATGAACGCAATTGATTTTGCGATAAGATAATCCCCACAGAGCAGTGCTCTGGAAGGTCCGAATTTTTCAGGAGCAGAAGGAAGGTTCCTCCGGATAAGCCCCTGATCCAGCAGGTCATCATGAATTAAGGAAGCCGAGTGCATCATTTCAACAGCAAGGGCTGCATTAAGGCTCCGGGAATATGAGCCTGAACAAATCTCGCTGACCAGAAGCAGGATAATTGGCCGAATTCGTTTTCCCCCTGAATGACAGACATGTTCAACCATTTTTTTTAAGCCGGATTCCTCTATTCGGGAAATCGAGTCCTCTATCCCGGCTTCTACATATCCGTATTCTTCCCATTCTTCAATATTCATAAAGCCCTCAGCAGGAAACCCCTGAGTTTAGCTCAGGAGAGGAATGCGTCAACTTCCACATCCTGCTCTATTGAATTAGTTTTGTATTAATTTAATGAGGGCGAATAAATCACCCTCCACCTACATACGTAGGGTAATACTTATCTGAATTTTAGTTCAGGGTAGTTGACCAATATTACTCCGTATACTTTGACGGACATCCGGTAACTATCTTATTTGCCTCAAACGTAGATTCGGAAACCATTGTTCCGCTGATGGTCACCTGTTTTCCTTCGGCAAGATTAGAAGGAAGGTTTCCTACATAATTCACATGTATCTTAAGATTTTCATCATTTTCATCATTCAGTTCAAATGATGTCATACCAGGAGACTTTTCAAGGCTTCCAACCTCTACAATCCCCATGGCATTTATATTCTGCCCGGCATAGCCCGGAGGGTCAGAGAGAAGCTCAGATACCGCAAGGTATCCGTCTGAAGAGTCAATCCCATATAAACCTATGATAAACACACCAGCAATAAACGCAACTGCAAGCAATGTTTTCTTTTTTTTATTCATCTTAAAACCCCGTATAGCTCGATCATTACATTAACCTTTTGTTGAACTCTGCATACGTCTTAAGTAATGAAAGGAGGTAGACAAATATGAGTGCCCAGCTGATAGCAAACGCCAGAATGAAGGGTTCCATTTGTATCACGATCTCTAAGGTAGGATGCCCGTTAATTCAGTGACTGGAGGAATACCTTCAACTTTCAGGCATTACTTCCATTTTCAGGCATTACTTCCACTTTGTTGGCTTTGTTGGATTTTTCCACTTTCAGGCATTACTTCCACGTTCAGGCAGTACGTTCACTTTATTGGATTTCTCCACTCTGCTTTGGAAACGAATTTCTTTAGCCGATAACACGGTATTGGAAAACCGCCTCCTCTCGCCAATGTTGGACATGCCTGCCGTGTGTAACACACCGCCTCTACTTCTCAGGACTTTTGATGCTACACGATAGGGAAGTGGGCTAAGGAAGCATCCAGATGTATCATAACATATCCAATAGAGTCAATTAAGACTTAGGCTGGTCAATCAAGACTTGCCGAAACAAGCCTCCCGCTTTAGTAAGGGGTTATTGACGCCTTTACACTATTAGCTTCTTCAGCCCGGTTTTGAAGCCAGGGCAGTGTAAGAGAAGAAAGCTGGTTTTGAGAATTTAGGTCTAGCTCTATATAAGAGTATATATTCCTTATCAGAGAAATAAGATTTCTGGGAGTAAAACAGGAAAAATTAAAGTTTAATCCCCACATTAAAAATAATAATAGTGATTTTAATCTCAACATTGTTATATTCTTGTCATAGTATTAGATTATGCCCTGTAGATATGTAAACCAGAATTTTTGCAAAGCTGATACGCAGGAATAAAGTGTTTTTCTTTCAAAAAGTAGCAAACAGAGCTGAATTTAGCCAGAAAGCCCACTTCTAACAAGGATAAAAATATTATGTGGTTAGATATATATTTGGACAGATTTGCTTAAAATGATTCATGTTAAAAATCCATCTTGCAGGCAAATGGGGTTAACAATAAAATAAAACTGCGAATATAAAACTAAAAAAGATAATGATCGGGAATGTGACTGGCACTTTCACACGATTTACTATTATTAATCTGAATTTGAAGACTCTAAACTCTAACAGAAGCAATTCAGTGAACTACCCATCATTGAAATGACGGGCATCCTGCTTCACAGCTCTCTCTTTTGAGAATAACTCCGCAGGCTCTACCCTCTGTTCCAGAGGTGATTAGATTATTAATTGCAAATTGTTTAATGTTGATGGCTGCATTAATATCTCTGTCATGGTTTGTATTACAAGAAGGACAAAGCCATTCTCTATCCTTTAAAGTTAATTCAGAATTATGGTATCCGCAAACATGACAATTTTTAGAAGATGGTTCAAACATTCCAATCTTCAAAATTGTCTTGCCAAACCATTGAGCCTTATACTCCAACTTTGTTACAAAACTGCTCCATGCAGAATCAGCCACAGCTTGAGCTAATTTGTGATTTTTAATCATACCTTTTATATTTAAAGTTTCAATTGCAACTGCTTGGTTTTCGCGTATTAGTGACAATGAAACTTTGTGCTGAAAATTATTTCTCTGATTTGAAACTAATTGATGTTGTTTTGCAAGTTTCTTAACAGCTTTCTTCCGGTTTTGAGAACCTTTAACCTTTCTACGGACTCTTTTTTGTAGCATTTTAAGTTTCGTTATAGATTTTTTAAGAAACTTGGGGTTCTCAATTTTCTCCCCTGTAGATAAGGCTGCAAATGTCTTGATTCCAACATCAACACCTACCATAGTTGATTCGGAATATTGTTGAGTTACCGGATATTTATTCAGATCCTCGGTTAAGATGCTAATGTGGTATCTTCCGGCTGATGTTCTGGAAACGGTAGCAGTTCTTAAGAATTCTGAATTAAGATCCTTTTCAACTATGATTTCGTTATTGATGGTAGTTGTTTTGAGATGAGTTTCAAATAATTCAGGTTCAAAAAGGGGTCTATGTATATTGATTTTAATCCAGCCAATAATAGGTAGAAATATCTCAGACGTAGTTAAGTTAATTTTATAATGTTGAGGAACCTGGAAAGAGAAATGTTGTTTTTTCTTTAATTTTTCAGCTGGATAATCCCCCAATCCTTTAAAAAAACGTTGATAAGCATTATCTAAGTTTTTGTTTACCTGTTGCAAAGATTGAGAATTAACATTCTTCAACCACGGATAAATATCTTTTAAGACAAGAATATGCTTATCAAGTTCTGATCTTGGGATACTACATCCACACTGACTATATAAAACAGATTTAACATGAAGAAGTTTATTATAGAGAAAGCGGACACTGCCAAAATGCTGTTCAAGCACTTGCTTTTGGCCCTGTTCAGGATAAATCCTATATAAACTTCCTTTTCTCATATTTATCAAGTATATATAGGTTTTGAACTTATATTAAGCCAACAGTTATCGAAAAATGGTAAATGTACCGGAAGTTGACGACATTCACCCCGCCACTAAAGTAACGGGCATTCGGCCTTCGTTTTTCGTAGGGAGAGGTTCCCAGACGGGATAACGAGAACACATTATAACATTTAAATTTAAAAGACAGTTCCTGGGTCAAACATAATCAGGAGTTTTTTCTTGCAGGGGGCAAGCGGACAGTCACAACCCTGCATGGCGCAGGGGAGAAATCCAGAAGACAATGTTCAGATATTCTGAATAATATTAACCATCTCAACCAAGCACTCAAGGACCACCCGATTATTAAAAAAGAAAATATTAAGAGTTAATCCTGAACCTGGATTCGGCAGATCGATATTAAAGAGGGAGAATTTTTACTGACGGCATTTTGGAGAAAATATGCCCTTATAAGTTCACATGTAACAGGCGGGAAGCCCTGTTGATTTAGCGCAGGGAGGAATGCCGTCAACTTTCCGGCATTCCGTTCCACGTTTGGATTTTTCCACTCTGCTTTGGAAACGAATTTCCGTAGCAGGTAACACGGTTTTGGAAAACCGTCTCCCCTCGCCAATGTTGGATATGCTTGTCAGGTGTAGCACACCGCCCCTACCTCTCAGGACTTTTAATGCTACACGATAGAGCTACAAACTTAGGAAGCATTCGCAGGTATCATGACATTTCCAACGTAGTCAATTAAGACTTAGGCTGGTCAACCAGGGCTTTTGCAAGCCCCACTGCTTGAGCGTGGGGTAGTTGACTTGTTTGTATGGTATACAATAGTAGAAACTTATCTTTCCATACTAAACATTATTGCAAAAATGTGTAGTTGTTTTAGATTAAATGGGAATTGAACCACATGTTAACCAGCTTTAGATCTAAGACATATTTATTAAATATTCAAAAACGGCATCATAAAATATATTCTACCCCCTAATGTCCACCTACCGGGAGGAGGTTGAAGATTTCATAAAAATAAGAGAAATTATGGGAAAGGAAAGGGGAGATATGCCACAATAAAGCAGGAATGTATGAAAAAAGATGGAATGTCAAGCGAAAACGTTATATTTAACAAATACCTCTAGATGTGTTGCAGTTTGCGTTGATGGTCTAGTGGCTATGACTTGGGCCTTCCAAGCCCAAAACCCGGGTTCGAATCCCGGTCGGCGCATTTAATCCTTTTTGAATAGTTTTAAATTATCTCTTATCTTATTTTGCCACTAAGCAAAGACAACATCAGTGCGAGGGTTGCCCAGCCAGGTCAAAGGCGATGGGCTTAGGACCCATTTTCGTAGGAATTCGTGCGTTCGAATCGCACCCCTCGCATTTAATTTTACAGAATGTTGAGCTCAAACTTTTCTTACCTACCTTTTATGTAGAAGACAAAATATTTCTGGTGACATGTAAGGCCTTTAATTTTTATATAATCTGGTTAATTCAGATTTAATTCTGTTTTTCCGATTTAATTCTGTTTTTCCGATTTAATTCTGTTATTTTCGTTTTAATCCTTTTATGAGCCTGATTTCAAGTTACTAGACCCTGGCGGAACATTTGTAGGGCCCTCCAAAAATATCAAGGCTGCTGAGGAGGATCAAAAACCTCTTCTTCCCTATCCCTCATGGATTCTAAAGCGCCTCCGAAAAGTCCGGACTTTATCAGCATCTTTTCAATATAAAGCCAGAAAAATCCGACTATGCAACCTATAAGTGCGCCTACGATCACATCCGAAGGGTAGTGGACTCCTATAAATATCCGGCTCAAACTCACGGTAATAGCAAAAGCCCAGACTAAAAGTTTGTACTTCCCTGCTCTCGGATGCAAAAAAGTAGCCAGAGCAAAGGACATAAGAGAATGCCCGCTCGGCATCGAGTATCCTGTGGTGCAGGTCACAAAGCGGACGGTGTCAGGCCTTGGGACTTCAAAAACAGGCTTTAACGCCAGGGCTAAAGCCCAGGATGAGACGAGTAAGGCAAGGAAAAGTATTGTTTCCTGCCTGCCCCTGTAATAATAGAGAGCAGCAAGAATCAGAAAAAGAAAATAATCGAATTGAAGGCTTACAAATAGCATAAAGGAGTCTAGAAAGGAAAAAGAATTCAGAAGCATCAGAACATAATAGTCAAATTGAGAAAACATTGACAAGCAGGATCACTTCTTAGCGTTGCCGAATACCAGGGCTAAAACCGATTATCTTTAATCAATTAGTTTATTTTCGGATTATCTTTAATCAATTAGTTTATTTTCAGATTATCTTTAATCAATTAGTTTATTTTCAGATTATCTTTAATCAATTAGTTTATTTTCGGATTATCTTTAATCAATTAGATTATTTTCGGATTATCTTTAATCAATTAGTTTATTTTCGGATTTCAAACTATTTATTAATTTTATAGAACCTGTATTTTACATATTCCGATTTTATCTTACAAGTTTTTTCTTGCAAGGAATCTCTCAGAAATGGAATGTTTGACAAGCTTTCCGCCTTCGAGTACAGATACCGAACCGTGCCCGCAACAGATTAAGCATTTCTTGCCTTTCTTTGAGAGTTTGTTATCAAGTTCCAGTATCAGGGACATGAGGGCATTTCGTTCCTCTCTTGCAAGGTTGCTGTCTACATTTACCGATGTCATGAGATAATCAGCCAGGAAATTGTATTCAGCCCTCTCCGGGCTCAAGCTCCTGAAATTGATTACTGAATCCTGAGGGAAGACGAGCCCTTCTTCAGGGCACAGGTAGAAGATTTCCCCATGCATGTGCCCTCCAAGGCCCTGAAGGGCTTCAAACTCTAGGCCTCCTATCCTGAAGCGAGCAATAAGCGGAAAAGCTCCCCTTTTCTCGACTTCTTCAGCCTGAACCGGGATCTCAGGGAAAAGGATCACATTTGAAGGAGGGGTGAACCTTGAAAAGAGGTTAATCATTTTTGTATAAACCTCTTCCAGAATACAACCCTGATTACTGGACCCATAAGCCCTGCTGGTTTCCCGCGTAATTTTCAGGGTTTCGTGATTGAGGTAAGAGGGAGCGGAAAAATAGCCTGCAGCCCCGCAGTGGTCAGCATCTGCATGAGTAATATAGATTCTTTTAAGCAGGCTCAGGTCTCCAAGCCCGTAGTGCTGGAGCATATTCACGACATCCGGCTGGTATATCCCGTAGCCCGTATCAATCATGACCCTTTCGTCAGGAGTATCGAAAAGATAGATATTTCCTCCACAGGGAAGCTGGAAGCAGAAAAGTTCAATGCCAGCCTTTACACTGACCCTCTGCACGTCGGCATAAAAGCCTTCTCCTGAAGTCCGGCTAAGGGTTTCCCCGACTTTGAGGATGTTCTCAAAGACCTCAACAGGGTCTTTCCGCAGGTTTGAGAGTTCCTGGGCGATATGGTTGATGTCGTGCAAAAATTTCATTAAAAAGGCATCTTCTGCGTTTCCGAGATAGTTCCTCAGTTTCTGGGCAAGCCTCAGGTAAAAAACCGTATCATCGAGCTTTTCTCCTGTTGTGTCATATTCAACAATCTCAAGCCTGTACTTTGATTTGAGCTGGTTCAGGAGAGCATCTATAAGGTCAGCATTTTCAATGTTCAGGCTCACAACTAGCCTTTCAGGGTGCTGCCCCCTATCATCAAAATCAAGGAAAGTAATATTTGCCCCCGAAGAAGTGGTGTGGTCAAGGATATCGAATAAAGCTCCGGGGCAGTTAGGGAGATAGACATTGAATTTAAGAAAAGCTACAGGCTGCAGGGAGTTCTGGAGGTAACCTATTCTTTCCAGCTCCTCAAGGATTTTTTGGTAAGCCTGTGAAGCAGCCGTTACCTCGAAAAAAACGGTGTTCCTGTCGATCCTCCGGTCATACTGGATCCGGTTGATGTTTCCTTCATACCGCGTGATAATCTCGGCTGCCCTGTGCAGTGTTCCGGGCTTATCAGGCATGCAGGCGATAAAAGAGAACGGTTCCATGAAATCTCCCTTGATCAGATAAAAACCGTTTTTCTAGTAACTTAGATAAAATCCTGCCTTACTTTAAACGTTTTCCTGTTTATGTGAAAGGGAAGGATTAAAAGAAAATAATAATTCAGCACTCAATAATAATTCAGCACTCAATAATAATTCAGCAATCAAGCACAACAACCCGGAGTCCAAGAGCTTCAAAAACTCCCATGATCTCCGAAAGAGGGTTCTCTTTCCTATAAAACAGATGGGAACCGCAGGCGCAATCCGTACACCCAAATCCCGGAGCTGAATCTCCCCCAAGCCTGCGGGCAAGTTCACACTCAAGCCGGGCAGAAGTGGCGGCACAAACTGCCCATGCCAATCTGAACGAAGAGTTCAGGTGGAGATAATCGACATGCCATCTGGGATTTTTATCCCTCTTTGAAGAAAGGTCGATATGCCTTTTTACTCTCTTCATGCCCCCGGGTCCGAGTGCCGAGCCTGTGTAGATATGAAAGCCTTCAGAAAACGAAAACGAGCCTTTTTTCCCGACTTCAATTACACAATCCCGGTTTTCGAATACCAGGCAGTAAACTCCTTTTTCGGAAAAATCCATTTTCAAGAAATCCATTTTCAAAGACCTCTGTTTCTTAAGATCTCACTTCATCCCTGAAACCTGAAAATACTTCTCAAGCAAAGGCGCAACCATTTCTTCCAATTTCTCTTTTTCCTTCAGAGCTTCAACCCAGGAAATAGGTACTGCTTCGATCCCAAGCCTTGCCCCGAGGATGCCGCCTGCAACACTTCCCACCGAATCCGAGTCTCCGGTTATATTCACCGCAGTTTGAACTGCTTTCTTGTAGTTATCAGGATATCGAAGAATGCAGAAATAAGCAAGGGAGAAAGTCTCATCCGCATACCAGCCCTGCCCGATTTTCAGGAGGGCATCTTCATCACTCAGATTACTATGAGCAAGCTCATAAGAGCCTTTAAGGGCTTCCGTAAATTCATCAGAAATTCCTTCCGTTACCCGGAGAAGAGGTAAAAACATTTCTTCGGGGTCTACCCCATCAAGAGCCAGTTTTACAGCATATGCACCCGCAACGGATGCGGCATCTGCCGCCGGATGGGTGTGGGTAATTCTGCCGGAAAGTGAGGCTGCTTTTATCAGTTTTTCGGGATCATTTTGGAAAATGAAGCCCAGGATTCCAACCCGCATGAGGCTACCGCACGTTTTTGAGTTTATTCCTGATTTGGTCCAGGGAATCCCGTCCTTGAGATTAAGGGCTGCACCCTTTGTTGTTGCTCCTGCTCCAAGGTCGGGTTCATCCAGCCACAGGACAAGTTCCTCTGCAATCTTATCCATAAGGCCAGGAAGTTCAAGTTTTGCCCCGTGCAGGAGCCCTCTGGCAAGTACAAGCATCAACTGGGTATCATCGGTCCAGAAAGCATCAGGGATCAACTCAAGAATCCCATTTTCTCCGTATTTCTCCTTGATCTTCTCAAGGGGAAGGTGTTCAATAGGGCGCCCGATAGCGTCAGCACAGGCTGTACCGAAGAGGTAACCCCGGAGTTTTTTTTCGATGTAGATAGTTTTTGGGTCCATATTTACCAGTTAGTTTGTTTTTCTGCAATTAATTGCTTTTAGATTAATACTTTCACCCCGGAAACATAAACAGGATATACATTAAAATGAAAATAGATAAGATGGGTACATCGATAAAAAAATATAAGATGTGAAAGGGGGATGATTTCATTGTCAGACAGTGGTTTTGAGGTAGATGCTCATATAAGAAGTAGAAGGCCTGAAGAAAATCTGTTTGGATTAATTGGAGACCCGATAACTAAACCGCATGTCAGTTTTCCATCGGTTCCAAAATCAGAAGATGTGGTTAAAATAAGTGAACAGGAAACTCACAAAAACAGACAGGAAGAATCCACAATACAGGAAACGGCAAAAGAGGATTATAAATGGATTGCTAAAGGGGACACATATCCTGTAAAAGAGCTACTTAAAAAAGCCGGGATGCTCTGGGACAGGCAACATAGAGAGTGGTACAGTAATAAAAAGCCGGATGTCAGGATAGAAGGCATTTATATCATGAGAAAAAAGGCGTAAGATGTTTTAAATGGAAGAATATCAGAATTAATTAGTGTAAAAAAAGGTGTAAAAAAGGAAAAGTGCTCCGATGGGGATTTGAACCCCAGTCGCAGGAGTGAGAGTCCTGAATGATTGGCCGAGCTACACTATCGGAGCATGCTGTTAATTATGCTTCGCCTCTAAGGCAGCATATTCAAGTGATCTATATAATATAAATCTTTCGTCTGATTTTTAAAAATAGATAAGAACTGCCGGCAAAGAATGGACCCCTGCCCGGCAAAGAAAAAAGGAAAGTTTAGCCCAACCTGGCCAATAATCGGGTTCAGATATTCTGATCCAGCCATCTCCAGGCAGGGACTTTCTAAATAAGCTCTTCTAGCAGGTTACACGAACATGGCCTGAGGGATTGTTGGGGCCTTCACGTTTACAACCTTGTCATAAGCTTTCATGAAGTCTGCCATAGCGATCTGCTGACCACGTCTGCGCAATACAAATATTCCGGCTTCTTTTACAATTACGCTAATCTCTGCCCCACTTCTCCCTGACATAACCTTTGCAAGCTTCTCAAAGTCCACATCATCGGCAAGTTTCATCTTACGGGTGTGGATCTTCAGGATCTCAATCCTGCCTCTGTCATCGGGGAGTGGAATTTCAATGGACCTATCAAACCTGCCAGGTCTGAGGAGGGCAGGGTCAAGCAGGTCAATACGGTTGGTTGCTGCAACCACCTTTACATTACCTTTCGGATCAAAACCATCCATCTCGGCAAGGAGCTGAAGCATTGTCCTGTTTACCTCTGCCGAACCGCTGGTCCCATCATAGGTCCTCATGCTGCCCACAGCATCGATTTCGTCTATAAAGAGGATGCTTGGGGACTTGTCCCTTGCAAGCTGGAAAATATCCTTGACGAGCCTTGAGCCTTCCCCTACGAACTTCTGGACGAGATCGGAACCTGACATCCGGATGAAGGTGGCTTTTGCCTGAGAGGCTATAGCTTTTGCAATCAGGGTCTTCCCCGTGCCTGGGGCGCCGTGGAGCAGAACCCCGGAGGGAGGTTCGATTCCCAGGTTCTCAAAAAGCTCGGGTTCGGTAAGCGGGAGTTCCACACTTTCACGGACTTCCTGAAGTACATCCTCCAGCCCGCCAATCATGCTGTAGTCCACACCAGGAGAATTGATAAGCTCCATAACCTGAGCCCTCACATCGGCAGCCCTGCTCACTATGGAGATAATTGAGTAAGCTCCGTTTACAGCAACCCTCATTCCGGGCTCTATTTTTCCGAGGCATTCTTCAGGTATCTGCGTAAGGACTTCCTGGTTGTTTCCATGCTGCCTGATAAGGGCAATTTCCCCGGTTACCTCAAGAATGGTTGCAATGAAAAGTGGAGGTTCGGTAAGCTGTTCCAGATGAGCTTTTAATTTATTGATCTCCTGAAGGTGCCTGCCTGTGGCTACACTGGCTTCAAGAAGCCGTGCCTTCATATTTTCGGTCTGGACCTTAAGGATCTCTATTTCGGTTAAGAGAGATTTCACGTCCTCAGGAATGATCTCCCCGCTCTCAAGCTGAAACTCTACCCTGGACTTAATATCTTCCAGAGAAGATCTTATGGCACTGTCTTCTGACATTTGAAAACACCTGTGTTATGGTATAAAATTGATTTAAATATCCTGTTTTCAGGTTAATTGAGTTCTTAACGCGCGTTATCTGGGTAATTAAGTTGATTTGAAGGCTAAAGGTTTACGATTAAGCTGGTTTGCAGGAAATGATCTGCAGCTAATAAGGTTTTAGCAACTACCCTGCGGACTTCGGTATGCAACTCTTCCGGAATCTGCCTCCGCCCCATCAGGACTTTTACAAAAAAGCAAAAGCCTGAAAACTGGCGCCAGGAACAGAACAATACTTTTCATAAATATTACCCTTCGGAAGGAAATTGCATGTTACCAGTACAGAACAATTTATACATATTCCTTTTACAGGATAGCGTACATATCAAAGGTTAAAATGCAATTGAAGAGGTTCTTATCGTGTTCACAGTATATATAAGATGCCTGAAATAATTATGTATATATAAATATAAAAAGGATATATATAATTTTCTGAAATGCCTCCAGCCCATTGTTGACCCCTGTAAATTGCTTTCTGATACTCACTTAATATACATCAGCTTTTTTGTTTATTTCAGACTCTATATTTTTCTTTCAGTTAATTATACATAATTGTCACGTTCCAATGTCACCGCATTTATCCCTGAAATATCCCAAATTTAAGAAGTAGATGCCGAAAATTACGGCATTTTATACAGCTCTGCCCTGAAGGACGAGCGATATAAAAACCTTTCGTTATAAAGATGATGAGTCCTGGGCTGAAAAGAGGCCACTTCGCATAAATTGTAAGAAGAGATCCCGAACTTTATAATTATATAGAGAATTTGTACATATTTGGGATATAATTTACAGATGTAGATAATAGAAAGCATAAACTCGTCTACATACCGAAAATATTCAAAGGATAGATTTAATAATAAAAGCATAATATCATTCCACATGCGTGCATCAGAAGATTTTATAAGAGTAGGCGCAACAGTCACATTTATTGGCTTTATTATAGTATTGTTAGGTATTGCCCTTACAATGTTACAGCATTCTGCAAGCACTCGAATGAGCGGCCTGATCATGCTTGGACCTATCCCGATAGCATTTGGCTCTACTCCTGAAATTACAACAAATATGCTTGGGCTTGGGTTAATAATAACGATTCTTTATCTATTCCTTTGGAAGACAAAACGTTGACTGGGACCTTACTTGTTTTTACTGGAATTTTCATAATATTCTTCGGGTTTTTAATTACTATAATCGGAACAGCCATAGGCATGCGCGAGAATCCAGAACCTGAAAAAAGATATTCAAAAAGGATGAACCGATTCGGAAAAGAAGCTGATTCAGGAAATTCGTTCGGTTTTGAGGAACCCGATAGAAAAGAGCCTCATGCAGGAAAAGCCGAATCAAGGATAAGGGGTGGAGGAGTAATTATGCTCGGCCCGATCCCGATTATCTTTGGAAGCGATGGAGACAGCGCAAAGACGGTAACAATCCTTGCGATAATCCTGATGGTCCTCAGCCTGCTTATTTTCAGAGGCATAATCTTCTAAATTTGCCTGCATTTGCATTCAAACACTTATGTTCCCTGTTTCCAAAGTTGCCCTGTTTTCAAAGTTGCCCTGTTTTCAAAGTTGCCCTGTTTTCAAAGGCGCAGAATTTAAACTGCCTGCCCCTTCATCTCATTGCCTCATAATCTAGCTGCTACATCCTGACATGTATTGCTTCACGGCAGGCTATTGCTTCTATGTGCCCCTGCCTCACCATATAAACCATGTACGGACTTAAAAAATAATACATTGAGAAATTCGGGGGAGAATCTCCCGGGAAGGAAGCAAATAAACCGAACAAAACCTTATTAAGGTTAAGCCCGATTCAGGGCTTATGTTTACGATAATCACAGGCGCGCAGTTCGGTGACGAGGGAAAAGGCAAGATTGTCGACCTTCTTGCAAAAGATTATGATATTGTCGCCCGTTTCCAGGGCGGGAACAATGCAGGCCACACAGTAAGGGTAGGAGATGAGGTCTACAAACTGCACCTGATCCCCTCAGGCATCCTGCTTGATGCCAGAGTCCTGATCGGGCCTGGGGTTGTCATGAACCCGGAGGTTTTAGCCGAAGAAACCGCAATGTTTGAGAAGCACGGGATAAAAGTAGATGCAGGGAAACTCGGGATTGATGCAAAAACAAGCATCATTATGCCTTACCACATAGAACTGGACGGGCTCAGGGAAGCTGCAAGGGAAACGAAAATAGGAACCACCGGGCGCGGAATCGGCTATGCCTATATTGATAAGGTAGCCAGAGACGAGATCCGCATGGCTGAACTTGTGGACAGGGAGCGCTTCCTGGCAAGGCTTGAAGAACTTGCTCCCCAGAAAGAAAAGGAAATCGAGGCAATGGGAGGAGACCCGAAAATCGTCAGAGATCCGGTCCTCATAAAAAGATACCTTGAACTGGGAAACCAGTTTGCTGCCTATATTACTGATGTTTCCAGGGAAATAAATCAGGCTCTTGATGAAGGAAAGAATGTCATGGCTGAAGCTGCCCAGGGAACCCACCTTGACGTTATACACGGGACCCAGAAATTCGTAACCTCTTCTTCCACAATTGCAGGCTCTGCATGTGCCAACCTTGGAGTGGGACCTACAAGAGTGGACAGTGTTATTGCCATAGTAAAAGCCTATATAACGAGAGTAGGGGAAGGGCCGCTACCGACAGAGCTTTCCGGGGAACTGGGAGAAAGGCTACAGAAAGCCGGAGGAGAGTTCGGAACAACTACAGGCAGAGGCAGAAGATGTGGCTGGTTCGACCTTCCACTCCTTAAAAAGGCTATTGCCCTTAACGGATATACGGAAATTTCCCTTACCAAACTGGACGTACTGACAGGCCTTGACCCTCTCAGGATCTGTGTAGGATATAGGTATAAGGGAGAAAGCCTGGACTATCCCCCGGAACTTACAGAAGACCTTCAGGACTGCAGTCCGGTGTATGAAGACCTCCCTGGCTGGAAAACAGACCTGACAGAGGTGAAAGCCTATGATGAACTACCGGAAAATGCAAGAAACTATGTCAGAAGGCTTGAAGAGCTCATGAAAGTCCCTGTCAATTATATATCCGTGGGTCCGGGAAGAGCACAAACCTTTAAAAAAGAATAATGCCATTAATAAACCTGTTCGGTATCTTACCGAAAAATGTATATATTAACCAATAAATTTATCAACCCCATTTTCCAGTTTAGACTAAAATCATATTAACCGGCATTATCGGGTCTTCGGGCCCAAATATTAAAGAGTCCGTAGCCAGCTTATAAACCAGTAATGGATTTCTCGTTAGAGCATAAGAGTTACCTCTTTTCGAGAACAAGAGTTACATTCCTAACAGATTCGGGGGGGAAGAATCGGCACTATCGCCCGAACCTGCAAAACTAACGTAATTCACATAAGGAGGAGAGCATGACAACAGTATTTGATGTTCCTGCAATGGAAATGATCGAAAAGCTTGCAGGTATTCTTAAGGAAAATGAAAAGATAGTTCCCCCTGAATGGGCTGGGAACGTGAAAACCGGGGTTCACAAAGAACTTCCCCCAACCAACGAAGACTGGTGGTACATCAGGTGCGCAGCAGTCCTGAGAAAAATCTATACAGACGGGCCAATCGGAACCGAGAGACTCCGATCTGTATATGGAGGAAAGAAGGACAAGGGTGTCCAGCCCTCCAGCAAGGCAAAGGGCAGCGGTTCTATTGCTAGAAAGGCAATACAGCAGCTTGAAGCTGCAGGCTTCCTGCAAAAAGTAAAGAACGGAAGAACAGTATCTGCAAAAGGACGTTCCATGATGGATAACGCCGCACACGAACTTAGGCAGGAACTGCTCGAAAAGATTCCTGGACTTGCAAAATACTGAAAAATAAACCCCTTAAGAAAGGGACCTGAGAAATTCAGGTCTACTTTCATATTTGATACAGACCAGATTCCAGAAAACAGGTTTTTTCGGTGATTACCATGTCTAATATGGATGATGAACTCGAAGAAATCCGAAAGAGACGGCTTGCAGAAATCCAGAAACAGCAAGCACAGCATCAGCCTTCTGATATGCAGGCAGCTTATCAGCAGGAACAGGCAAGAGCTGAAATGGAAGCTCAAAAGCAGACTATCCTGAGGCAAATCCTGACCCCCGAAGCAAGGGAACGCCTTACAACTCTGAAGATGTCAAGGGCGGCCCTTGGAGAACAGCTTGAGATGCAGCTGATTTCACTTGCCCAGAGTGGAAGGCTCCAGTCACAAATCGATGACGAGAAGCTGAAATCACTCCTGATGCGGATGCAGCCAACGAAACGCAAGACGTCCATAACCCGGGTTTAAACACAATGAAAGTCTCGGTCCTCTTTAGTGGAGGTAAGGACAGTTCACTCTCTGCCCTTTTGCTGGAGCCGTTTTTTGAGGTCGAACTCGTAACCTGTAACTTCGGATTGCTCCCTACAGGAGAAATCGCAGCAAAAACTGCTGAGGAGTTACATTTTCCACACAGGGTACTTTCTCTTGAGCGAGAAATCCTGGAAAAGGCATGCGAGATGGTACTGAAAGAAGGGTTTCCGAGAAGCGCTATAAATTATATCCACGAAAGAGCTGTCGAAACTCTTGCTCTGGATCCGGCAGTTAAATTGATTGCCGACGGGACCAGGCGGGATGACAGGGTCCCAGTGCTTTCGATCTCACAGGTGAGAAGCATTGAAGACCGGCTGGGAGTACAGTATTTTTGCCCCCTTAAAGGGTACGGCAAAAAAGTTGTGGATTCTCTTGTCGAATCTTACCTGAATGTTGAACAGGGTCCGAGTGAGAGTACCCAGAAAGCAGATTATGAAACAGAACTCAGAGAGTTAATCCGGCAGAGGCAGGGAGAGGAGAGAATCAAGGAACTGTTTCCTGTTCATTTCCAGTCCCATGTACTTTCAAGGAAGGAACGTCCCTGAAAAAAGAAGCAGATGCGTTTGAAAAATGGAAGCCTCCCGGAAGAAAATTCTGGAATAAAGATTTATACAATAATCGAGTTATATTCAACCCCTATACTACTGCTGCAGATTAACCACGGAATATCATAGAATTTACAGGATATTGTTTCTACAGACCTGCCGATTCATTCCGGCATGATAGAGCCGCAATTACATAAGGGTTGAAATCACAATCAGCTAATTACCGGATATAACTAAATTAACAGTAGATTACTTACAGGTTAACAGGTGTGGTCCACTTGAGTCATAACATGAAAGGACAGAAGATGCGTCTTGCAAAGGCGCACAAACAGAATACGCGAGTCCCAGTATGGGTTATTGTAAAAACTAACCGGAAGGTAGTGAGTCATCCCAGGCGCAGACACTGGAGAAGAAGAAGCCTGGATGTAAAATAAGCGAGGATGGTGGGATAAAATGGCAGACGACATGGTTAAAGAACAGATATATACTATTCCCCTCAGAACAGCGAGGAAGGTCCCTATATGGAAAAGAGCCAACAGGGCAGTTATTGAAGTACGGAAATATCTCGTAAGGCACATGAAAACTGAACTGACGCAGGTTAAACTGGACAAAACCATCAATGAACGTCTCTGGGAAAGGGGCTGTGAAAAACCACCTCTCTCAATCCGGGTACGGGCTGTGAAATTCGCAGATGGTGAAGTACAGGTAGAACTTGCCCAGTAAATATATACCATATATATGCCATATAAAGCGAAAAGTCAAAGAATATGATACGAACAGTGGATATATACGATACCCCGATTATCGGGGTATTTTCAACCTGTACCGAAAATATTGCCCTCGTTCCCCCTATGACAAACCCTGAGGTCTGCACTATACTCGAAGAGGTGCTGGACGTAAGAGTCATCGAGACTCTTATAAATGGAAGCATTGTAGTGGGAGCCCTTTCAAGAGGCAACTCAAACGGTTTTCTGCTTCCATACGGGTCCAATGTCGAAGAGCTGCAGAGACTCACAGGCGTTCCTGCAGGCGTCCTTCCGGACAGGCTGAATGCAATTGGAAACATTGTACTTGCGAACGATTCCGCAGCCCTTGTGCACCCCGATATGTCAGATATGGCTCTAGAAGCCATTACCAGGACCCTCAAGGTGGACGTTTACAGAGGAACAATTGCCGGGATTAAAAATGTAGGGATGGCAGGAATCGTTACAAATAAAGGGCTTCTGGTACACCCAAAAGTGACAGCTTCGGAAAGAGAATCTCTGGAAAAGATCTTTGGACTTCAGGTAAACATAGGAACTACTAACTTCGGGACCCAGATGCTTGGCTCAGGCGTGCTCGCGAACTCAAAGAACTTTGTAGCAGGCTCCGAAACAACAGGTCCCGAACTCGGGAGAATTGAAGATGCTCTTGGATTCCTGGAGTGAGCATTATATCATCCATCTGTTCCAGAACAATGTTACAGCAAGAGAGTGGTAATGATGAAGAGTTTTATTGTTAAAGGCAAATTTAAAGCAGGAAACGCCTGGGAAAACTTCACAAAAACCGTGGAGAGCCAGAACGAAAAGAATGCAACCGATAAGACCTACTCGATCTTCGGAAGCAAGCACAGAGTTAAAAGAAACCAGATCCAGATCGAAAGCGTAGCTGAGGAGTGAAGGATATGGCAGAAGTCAGTGAGGAGATCAGGAATCTGGCAGCCAGGCATCAGGAATTCCAGAGGCAGGCTGAAGCGCTCAAGCAGGAGATGAGCATGGTACAGGCTTCCATTTCCAGCTGCGACCAGACCATTGTAACAATAAATGAGCTGAAATCAGCATCAGGAGCAGACAAAACTGCAGAAACAATGGTCCCGGTAGGTTTTGGTTCTTATGTTTATGCTGAAGTCAAAAACGCAGATCGAGTCATTGTTAATCTCGGAGCAGGCTTCAGTGCAGAGGAAACTGCAGAGGAAGCTATCGAAACTCTGAACCGTCGCAAAGAGCAGCTTACGAAAATATTAGAACAGATGAATGCTTCACTGACTAAATTCGTACAGGGAATGCAGGCCCTTGAAGCAGAAGCTGCAAAACTTCAACCTGACCAGGCTTGAGAAAAGCCCTGGCTCAGGCACAGGTAACAGATTCGAGGAACTCAGAGACCGCATTTAAGAATCGAATCATATCATTAACTTTAATTATTCCATCAACTCTAATTACCTCACTAATTTCAATTACCTCACTAATTTCAATTACCTCATTAATTTCAATTACCTCACTAATTTCAATTAATAATTAAACTTTAATTACCTATTTTTTACTGAATCTTTTCGGGATGGATCCTGTGTTCAACAAATTTAAAGAGAAACTTGGGAGTTTTAAGAAGGCGCTCAGCAAAACGATTGATGAAAAGGCAGTAGAAGTCGAACCAGTAGTCGTTGAGCAGGTGCCTGAAAGCGAAGAAAGCTTCGAAGAGGAAATTGAGCCGATAATTGAAGAAAAGGCCATCGAGGCTGCCCTGAAAGAAAAAAGTACCGAAACCGAAACGGTTACTGCTTCTCCGGGGATCACAAGTATTCAGGTAGAAGATCTGAAGAAAGCTGAATACAGGAAAAAGCTTGAAGACAGAAAGAGGCCTGAAGAGAAAAAAATAGAGGGAGAAGAGTCCCCTGAAGAGAAAAAGTCTTTTTTCAAAAAAGTCGTCCCGAAAGTCGGGTTTGCTCAGAAAGCTAAAGCCCTTGTTTTTAATAGAGAAGTATATCTGGACAATAAAGACCTGGAAGAGCCTCTCTGGGAACTTGAAATGGCCCTTCTGGAAAGTGACCTTGCTCTTTCAGTTTCCGAAGCTATTGTTGAGTCTGTGAAAAACCAGCTTACGGGTACTACAAAACGAATTGGAAGCAATACCGGAGAAATAGTTGAGGCAGCCTTGAGGAAATCAATCCTTGATGTTGTATCCGCTAATACTTTTGATTTTGATGATTATGTAAAAAACAGGCAAAAACCAGTCCATATTGTCTTTGTCGGGATTAACGGAACCGGAAAAACAACATCTATTTCAAAGATGACACACAGACTGCTTAAATCGGGTTATACCGTAGTTCTTGCTGCAGGAGACACATTCAGGGCAGGCGCTATTGACCAGCTGGGAATTCATGCAAGCAGGCTTGGGGTAAATATGATAAAGCACCAGGCTGGAGCCGACCCTGCAGCTGTTATTTATGATGCTGTCCAGTATGCAAAAGCCCATAAAATAGATTTTGTGCTCTCTGACACGGCTGGCCGCATGCACACAAACATGAACCTTATGGCACAGATGGAAAAGATCTGCAGGGTAAGCTCTCCGGACCTTATAATCTTCGTGGACGAAGCCGTAGCCGGAAACGATGCAGTAGAAAGGGCTGCCCAGTTTAATGAGGCTGTCCCGATTGACGGGTCTATCCTGACAAAAATCGATGCAGATTCCAAAGGAGGAGCTGCCATATCCATTGCTTACATTACAGGCAAACCAATTCTCTTTTTTGGAATGGGCCAGGGATACGAAGACCTGAAAAAATTCGATCCCGAATGGTTTGTGGACCAGCTTTTCAACCAATAAAAGTCATCCAAACAGCAAATGATCAGTAAACTGAAGAGTTTCCGGAAAAGAAAGATCACATTTACTCTTACAGCTTTGCCTGTTTTCCGGAAATTCAACTGAAAAATACGGAATTGCAGTAAATAATAATAATAATAATAATAATAATAATAATAATAATAATAATAATAATAATAATAATAATACTGCAAATTCGTCTCCGCAGATTCCAGTTTTACCAGAAATAGTAAGGAGGGGATGAAAGCCTACTACATCCCTAAACAACAATTAAATAGCTCCACTCAAATTTTAAGGCTCTTCAGGAATTATAATCCAGGCTATAATATAACCGGGTATTCCAAGCCCTTGCAGGGCAAAGAGCACCCACAAAAGCCGTATAAGCGTAGGGTCTACATCAAGGTATTCTCCTATGCCCCCACATACACCGGCAATGATCCTGCTCTTCTTTGACCTGTACAGTTTTTTCATATGACTGCCTCCACTCCAGAAAAATACTTAATATGCCTGAAGAATATCAATAATCTAATTATACCAGGTTACGACTTTTTCCCTGATAGAATAAATTGTTTATATTAGACATATAAATGACTTTCCAATAAGTAACTTTCCAATAAGTAACTCCCAATTTTTCGGAGTTTGTCGAAATATCCCGAAATATCAGGCTTTAAACTTAACCTCTAAATCAGGACTGACTTTCCTATCAGACATTCACCCACTCACTCATAATCTCTTCAGAGAATAGGTTTTCCCCTATAGCCCGCACATAAACCCTAAAAGTCTTGCCTCCGGGAACTTTGAGCCCTTTTGCAGAAAATTGATAAGATTCTTCCGGCTCTACATTTACAGGATCGCTTTCTATCTTGTCCCATGCCCTGATTTCATCATCAGCCTGAAGGGCAACATAAATGGTGGTATTTTCAGCTATTTCGGAACCCACATTTCTCAGAGTAACATCAACGTCCACTACCCCTTCTTTTTTTGAGTACTCATACAGGGCATTGAAATCGAGATTAACAAAGGGTCTTCTGTACACAGGGATGACCTGGACAGGATCATCCTTATACTCCTCAGGCATCTCCCCTATCTGCCAGTTGCTTCCCGTGGTTTCCAGATAGTAGTAGTGATTATTATTATATTCGAAACTCCTGCCTTTTGGTTCAGAGTCACACTTTATTCCAAGAGCCATATGCTCAGGGAGTTCGAGGAGGACGACATCGTAGCCCATCTCCTGCAGGATCGCTACGCAAAGGATGGAGGTATCCTCACAGTCTCCACCGCTATCATAGAGGGTCTCATAAGGAAACCGGGGGTACTGGTCATATCCCGAACTTGCAAAGTCTGAGGTATAGTTTAGGGATTGAATAAAAGAAACACAAAGACCCGGTACCTTGTTTTCTTCAAGCCCATACTCCTTTGAAAGGGATAAAAGAGTATCTGCAATATTTTTAATTAGCCATTCATCATACGGGTCAGAAGCAAAAAGGTCATAGTCCCTTTTGCGGGTCCTTGACTTATACGTATCATAAAGCTTATCGTCAAGCAGTAAAGTAAGATGCCATTTGTAGCCTTCATAGTTCCATGAGTAAGTCCTGGATGATTTCCCTGGAGCTACGGCTTCTTCCGAGACAAGGCTGCTGGGAGGTTCAAAATTCTTATACTCTGCCCCCAGCAGGTCCCTCTGTGTTCCTTTCGTGCCAGAATCTTCAGATACCTCAGAAAAAGGCCAGAAGAAAAAAAACCCGACCAGATAAACGAGTAACAAAAGAAAAATCAGTTTAGTTCTAGCTTTCATGATCAACACCCATCCAGAAACACCTTAATAAAACCTCATTTCCAGAGATCATCTCTTAAGTGAGATTCTATAGGATTCAGTTCCATCAGGTCTTCAGGATACGGTTCGAAAAAGGTCTGATGCATAAGGTAGTCGTTCTCAAACCGTACTATCCAGGACCTGATGGTATTTATTGCAGGACAAAGAGAGGCCTTTCCTTCCCTGTATTTCTGGACCCAGTCTAAAAACAGTGCTTTCTCACGGCTCAAAAGTTCATCCGAAAAATACCCGAATGCGTGCATTAACACATTGATGTTTGAGGTGTATCTGGGAGCACTGGAGAGAGCTTTGTACAGGTGTTCCTCATATTCGGAAGCTAGCTGTTCGAAGGGTGCGCCTTCTTTGTTTGCGGCAATCCCCCCTAATTTACGGAGCTCTACCTGGCTGTAAGCCATTAGAAGTAACTTGTTCTCCTTATGGAAGCTTATCAGATCTTTAATACTACCTTCAGATTTTACTTTTCGAAAAGCGGCAAATGTAAAAAGTTTTGTGAGAAAGTGTTCTTTTATCCGTACATTCCGGAGCCTGCCTTCATCCTCAGTAGGGAGGAGAGGGTATCTTTCCAGAACTGCGCCTCCGAAGTACCCTGAAGTTTTCCCAACTGACCCTCTTCCCTCAGCAGACGAATAAACTTTCACGTCCTTGAACCCGCAGGAGGGAGACCGGAATTTCAGGATGAAACCATCCACATCTTCTATAGAGTCAAGGAAACGGGCGCAAAAAGATTTCATATCCTCGGTGACATCCTTTCCACTGGAGGGTTGAACAAGCCTGTGTTCTCCTCTGTCAAGGACTATTCTCACCGGCTTTCTCGGAACTCCTAGCCCGATCTCTACTTCTGCACATACCGGCAGAAAATCAACATACTCCTTAAGTTTTGCCACAACCGGGCTACTAATCATATCTCCGTTATATCGGCAGTGGTCGAATTCGAGGCACCTGCTGACAACAACCTTTGGCCTGGAAAATTCTCTCATTTAACCCCCATACAAAATGGATTTGCTTACATAAATTGCTTTACAGGCAAAAAGAAGCATGAGACATATTCAGGAAATAAACTAAAATATTATACAAAGAGAGAGATTATACAAAGAGAGGCCCCCTTCTTCAAATTGTACGAAAAAAGTAAGTTCCCACATTTGCAGAAAAGTTAAACATTTAGATTTAGTAAGAAATATCCGATAAGAATCAAGACCATGACAGCTTCTTTACAAATGCGATCTGCAGATCTGAAAAATGCGGCCTGAGGTTCTGAATGTTGTGAAATAAATAGATAAGATACATATAAATATCTTAATTGGTGATTTTATTTGGGGGAACTTTATGGCTGATATTTTTAGATTATCACCGGTTATTTGTGTGTATCCAGACGATACATATCAGACGATACATATGAAAATTTGAAAATATAAGTGGTTCTTCCGGGAGTAGAAAAGGAAAATATTTCTTTCAAGGTTGTGGAAGACGATTTTTATGTAAAAGCCACCAAAAAGGGGTTGTGTACGTGGACAGCTATGCGGTATGCTGCCCTATAAGCCCGCAAAAAGCTACTGCAAACTATTCAAACGAAGTACAGAAAGTCACTGTGCCTTATCAGCAGCCTTTTTAGAATTCAGTGGATGTAAAGATTGAGTAAACGGATATTTGATACGGTTAGGTTGCACAATATTTCCATGAGGGGGAACATTTAATGGAAAATATCATGCCCCGGATAATAAAAACCCCGGTTATTGCCATGTATCATGATGATAAACATGAAAACCTTACTATAGAGCTTGAACTTCCGGACGTCATGGACGAACATATAACTCTGTTAATGCATGAAAACAGCTATTACATTAAAGCCTACAGTGAAACTGTTGAGTACCTGGGATCTTTTTTCCTGGACGGACCTGTAGACCCGGAAAAGGCTATTGCAGTGAACAATAATGGAATGCTCACCATAAAAGTCCCTTATAAAGGGGGATTTGCTTGCGCAAGATATGTTCCGATAGAGTAAAAACTTGAAGATCGCAAAAAACACCTTTGAAGATAGCAAAAAGCACCGTTCTGAGAGAAAAAAGCCTGAAAAGACTTAATTTTATATCTAATCAATTTTTATTATATTTAGTTTGAATAGAAGAAGAATATTTTGAAGAAGAATATTTTGATCAGTTTTACTGCAAGAGGAGATACTATGAAAATTGTTAAGTGCGGCGATCTGGGGTTCAAATGCAGTTTCATGGCTGCCGGTAATGAGCTTGAAGAAGTCGAAAAATCTATGTTTGACCATATAGAAAAAGAACATAAAGAAGAACTTGAAAAGATGTCTGAAGATGACATTCAACATCTGAAACACCGTGTATCAACCCTTCTGGGAAGGAGCTGCGGTTGTGGTGCCCTCCATACTGACAACCTTTAACTCAAAGCTTGCCCTGGGCCTCCCGGATACATACCTTTTTTTTCAGAGTTTTCATATGAATACAATTTTCAGTAAAGAACAGGACTCAGGCTGAGCCCTTGCCGTAATACTAACGGACTCAATCCTTACTGGAATTTGAACGGACTCAAATTACTCATGGGAATATACACTCATGGATTAAGAACCCATATCTGGTAATTAAGCAGCGCCGCAAAACTTACCCAGAGAATATACGGGATAAACAGCAGAGAAGCTGTTTTGGAAATATTCCAGAATTGTATAGCCGTCAGCAGGATTGCAAGCCAGAGCAGGAGAATCTCAAGAAAGGCATAATAAGGAGATTGCAATCCGAAGAACAGAAAAGACCAGAGTATATTAAGGCCCAGCTGTAACCCGAAAAGGATAATTCCCACTTTGACTTCTTTTTGCTGCAGCCCCTTTTCCCATACAAGGTAAAGGGAGATTCCCATAAGCGTATAAAGCGTTGTCCATACCGGGAAAAAAATCCAGGATGGAGGATTGAAAACCGGCTTTTCAAGCAAAAGATACCAGCTTTCCAGAGAGGAAGATGTAAATATAGCACCAATTGCCCCCGCGAACTGGCAGATAATTATGGAGACAAGAAGCCTGAAGACATCTACTTTAAATATATAAGACCCAAGAGATATTTTGTATTTCAACATTAATTAGTTATAAGATTGTAGATATATTTAATTTGCTTTTTATATATTTTAAAGCCTTTTGGGAAATCTACCAGAGCGAAGAGTTAAAATTTAAACCCTATTGAGAAATTCAGTCCTTCTGGAATGATATTTATATACAGGATATTAGAAATATACGTAGTGAAGTGGGAATGGACAGTATAAATAATTTTATGGCATGTTTAGTCTTGTATGGAGCTTTAAGCATGCCCTAGTTCACAAAACATAGAAATATATATATAACAGTATATGTTCAAACGATTACCTAATGCCTGGTAAGGATGGGATCAAATGGTGCAGATGAAAAAGTGTACGACTAAAGAAGATGTATTAGAGACGGTAAAGGAACGAGACGTAAAGTTTATCCGGACTCAGTTTACGGATACACTCGGCATCATCAAAAGCTGGGCAATTCCTGTAGAACAACTGGAAGAAGCTTTTGAAAACGGTGTAATGTTTGATGGATCTTCGATCCAGGGCTTTACAAGGATCGAAGAATCTGATATGAAACTCGTGCTTGACCCATCAACTTTCAGGATCCTGCCCTGGAGACCTGCAACGGGTGCAGTCGCCAGAATTCTCGGAGACGTCTACCTTCCTGATGGAAAACCCTTCCAGGGAGACCCAAGGTACGTCCTGAAGAGTGCAATCAAAGAAGCCGAAAAGATGGGCTTCTCAATGAACCTCGGCCCGGAACTTGAATTTTTCCTTTTCAAGCTTGATGCAAACGGAAACCCTACAACCGAACTTACCGACCAGGGCGGATACTTCGACTTCGCACCCCTTGACCGTGCGCAGGACGTACGCAGAGACATTGACTATGCCCTGGAACATATGGGATTCCATATAGAAGCATCCCACCACGAAGTAGCCCCCTCACAGCATGAAATCGACTTCAGATTCGGGGACGTACTTAGCACGGCAGATAATGTAGTAACTTTCAAGTACGTGGTCAAGTCCATTGCCTATCACAAAGGATACTACGCGACCTTCATGCCAAAGCCCCTCTTCGGAGTAAACGGTTCAGGCATGCACACCAACCAGTCCCTCTTAAAAAACGGAGAAAACGCTTTCTATGACCCTAGCACTCCGAACCAGCTTTCAGAAGATGCAATGTACTATATCGGCGGGCTGTTGAAGCACATAAGGGAATTTGCAGCAGTAACAAACCCCTTGGTAAACTCATACAAGAGAATAGTTCCAGGATATGAAGCCCCTGTTTACATCACCTGGTCCGCCAGCAACAGGAGCTCCTTGATAAGGATCCCAGCACCTCGCGGCAAAGGGACCAGGGTAGAACTCAGGTGCCCGGACCCGGCCTGCAACCCATACCTGGCCTTCGCCCTCATGCTCATGTCCGGCCTTGACGGGATCAAGAACAAGATCGAACCTGGAGAGCCAACCAACATGAACATTTTCCATCTCACGGAAAAAGAGCGCCAGGAAAAAGGTATACTTTCTCTCCCTGCAAACCTCAAAGAAGCAACGGATGAGATGAAAAAGAGCGAGTTCGTAAAGGAAGTGCTCGGACCTCATGTCTTTGAAAACTACCTCTGCGCAAAAATCGCAGAATGGGACGAATACAAAGCTATGGTCCATCCCTGGGAACTTAACAAATACCTCCACATGCTGTAAGGATAATAGTCCTGAAGTATTATAGTACGCCGGAAAATATTTCAATGAAAACCTAAGAAAAAGATTCCAATAAGGAGTCGAAAGGCACACTTTATCCGGCAGGTGTGCCACGGGATTTTTAAAAAATCCCCAGTTGATTGAAAAATGGAAAGAAGCTTCTTAGAAAAATGGGAATTCATTTCATGGAAATAAATTAATTTTCGATTTTCTTCAGAAAAACAGGACCTAACAAGGATTTCAATATAAAAATGCTTTCCTCAATATAATACTGCAATTTCAGTTCAACTTTTTCAAGTTTGGCTTATTACTTTTTTGGCAGGCGGCAGTATCTGAAATTAATTACGCAAAAAAGGCTGGCAGCTCTGAGCAGGACAATCATTGTAAACTGCTTATAGGCCCAACAATACGGACAATATTACGCAAAAAGAAAGAAAAATAAAGCGTTAAAACGTCATGCTTTGCAGTATTACTGTAAGCAAATCTTATCCTAAAAAAAGAAACATATATATATTGTCAAATAGGTACTAAATTACTTACTTCCCTTAGCGGCGACCCTCTCAAATTCTTTAAAAGAACTGAAAGCAGAGGCAGGAAAGCTGTCATGAATTCAAATTATTTATATAATAAAGAATCAATTAATATAAGTAGAATATTTCTTTAACTTACGAAAACTTATAAAATATCCCCTGAAACCCAGTTTCTCCAGCTGGCAAATTTTTAGAACTATTTCTCAAAAATGAGCCGCAGAAATCATCAGGAAGACATTAACAAAATACATTGGCATTATATTCATTTTTATTCATCTCCAGAGTGATTAAAATGTGTGGAATAATAGGCTTTATAGATCGAACGAAGTCCAGAATGGACGGGTCGAGCATAAAAGTCGCCCTCAGTCTCATGAATGAAAGAGGCAGTGGAGACGGGGCAGGCTATGCTGCATACGGGATTTACCCCGAATATGCAGACTGTTATGCTCTTCATGTTTTCTTTGACAACCTGACTGAACCAAAAAAGAAGGTTGATGAGCTCCTCCATCAGTGGGGAGAAATCGTTCACCAGGAAGAGATCCCGACCACTCCGCAGCCGGGTATAAAGAAGGTACATATCCCGTGGAGATACTTCTTCAAGCCCTCAGAGAACCTGATGGAAGGAAGGGTGGCTTCTGAAAATGACGTTGTGATGCATATAGTCATGGAAGTAAACGCCACCGTAAAAGGAGCCACAATCTTTTCCTCGGGAAAAAACATGGGAGTTTTCAAGGCTTCCGGCTGGCCCGAGGATGTAGCAAACTTCTACAGAATAGAAGATTACAAAGGCTACATCTGGCTCGCCCACAACCGCTACCCGACAAATTCTCCGGGCTGGTGGGGAGGAGCCCATCCGTTCAACCTGCTTAACTGGTCAGTAGTGCACAACGGAGAAATTACCTCATACGGTACAAACCAGCGCTATGTGGAGGAGTACGGCTATAAATGCACTGCACTTACCGACACAGAGGTTGTAGCGTATCTCTTCGACCTGCTAGGAAGACAGCATGAGCTTTCCCATGAAATGGTTGTCAAGGCCCTTGCTCCCCCATTCTGGGACGATATCGACCGCATGCCTGCAAAGGAAGCCGAACTGAACAAAGTAATCCGCCTTACCTACGGATCTGCCCTTATGAACGGGCCTTTTGCTATTGTAGTAGGGACGGAGAACGGTATTGTAGGCTTCACTGACAGGATTAAACTGCGCCCCCTGGTCGTTGGCGAAAACGGAAGCAAGCTTTACATCTCCAGCGAAGAAGCCGCAATAAGGACCCTTGACCCCGAAGTCAAAAACATCTACACCCCCAGGGCAGGAGAGCCCATCATCGGGAGGTTTATCGAATGACGCTCGGAAGCGTACCCCCAAAATTTAAAGTCAGTATCGACCGCGACCAGTGCATGGACTGCGGACGCTGCATTGAAAACTGTTCTTACGGCGTATACAGGAGAGAAGGCGACAAAATCCTGATAGAATCCAGGAAATGTACCGCCTGCCTCCGCTGTGTAGCAATGTGCCCCAGGGACGCAATCGATATTACGGAAAAACCGATCGACTACCGTCCCCATCCGGTCTGGACCCGGGAAGCCAGGGAAGACATCATCAACCAGGCCCGCAGCGGAAAGATCATCCTTTCAGGAATGGGAAACGCCAAAGATCTGCCAATTATCTATGACCGCCTTCTTCTTGATGCCTGCCAGGTCACAAACCCAAGTATTGACCCCCTGAGAGAGCCCATGGAACTCAGGACATACATCGGGAAGAAGCCTTCAAAAATCAAGTTCAGAAAAACCGAAAGTGGGGACGTTGAACTTGAAACAAAGCTGGCTCCCAACCTGAAACTCGATACTCCCATCATGATCGGGCACATGAGTTTCGGAGCCATCAGCCTTAACTCCCAGCTCAGTATGGCAAAAGCCGTAGCCGAAACCGGAACCTTCATGGGGACCGGAGAAGGTGGACTGCACAAGAAGCTTTACCCCTACCAGGACCACATGATCGTCCAGGTCGCCTCAGGCCGTTTCGGTGTGAACATTGACTACCTGGAAAGGGGCGCTGCCATTGAGATCAAGATAGGACAGGGAGCAAAGCCGGGTATAGGAGGGCACCTCCCCGGAGAAAAAGTAAACGAAGAAGTCTCCAAAACCCGTATGATTCCCTTCGGAAGCGATGCGATCAGCCCTGCTCCTCACCATGACATTTACAGCATTGAAGACCTTGTCCAGCTTATAAGGAGCCTGAAAGAAGCAACCGAATGGAAAAAGCCGATCTTTGTGAAGATTGCAGCAGTGCACAACGTGGCCTCCATCGCCGCAGGCATTGCCAGGTCCTCTGCAGACGCAGTGGTCATTGACGGGTTCCGTGGAGGGACCGGGGCAGCCCCGAAGGTCTTCAGGGACAATGTGGGAATCCCCATCGAAGTTGCAATCGCCAGCGTTGACCAGAAACTCAGGGAACAGGGAGTAAGGAATGAGATCTCCATCATTGCAAGCGGTGGAATAAGGAACAGCGCTGACCTTGCCAAGTCCATTGCGCTTGGAGCGGATTCCATTTACATAGGAACTGCAGCCCTGGTCGCTCTGGGATGCAGAGTATGTGGCAACTGTTACAGAAACCTCTGTCCCTGGGGCATTGCTACCCAGCGCCCGGACCTTGTGAGCAGGCTTGACCCCGAAGTGGGAGCAATGCAGGTTTCAAACCTGATACACGGCTGGACCCTGGAACTCAGCGAACTGATGGGTGCAGCAGGCATCAACAGTATCGAAAGCCTGCGCGGAAATAGGGACCGCCTGCGCGGATACATGCTGGATGAAGGAATGCTTAAAATCCTGGACGTACTGCCAGCGGGGGCCTGAATATGAAGACAGTAGGAATTGATGCCAAAGGCATGCACTACACCCCCTTAAACCAGAAAATCAGGGCCGCAGTTGCGGACGGGGCAGAGGAGATCATCCTCGACAACGTGTTAGGCCAGCGCTTTATCGGAGACGGTTTAAGAGGCAATGTCCGCATCATAATCAACGGGGTTCCCGGAGGGGACCTGGGGATGTTCATGAGCGGACCCACCTGTATAATCCACGGGAACGCCGAACACGCCCCCGGAAACACGATGGACAGCGGTATGCTCGTGATCCACGGAAGCGCAGGAGATGCAGTCGCCCACAGCATGAGGGGAGGCAAGGTCTTTGTAAAGAATAACATAGGCTACCGCGGCGGCATTCACATGAAGCAGTATGAAGTGGATGCCAGGCCCATACTTGTCATTGGCGGCACAGCCCATTCCTTCCTGGGAGAATACATGGCAGGAGGCCTTGTGCTTGTGCTCGGAATCGGCAAGGAAAAAGCCATGACGGACAGGGGCATCGGAAGCGGGATCCACGGTGGAGAAATTGTCATCCGCGGAGAAGTGGATGACTACCTGCTGGGAGTCGGAGCTAAGAAGTTTGAGTTTACGGAAGCCGACCTGGAACGCATAGCCCCGATCATAAAGAGCTTCTGCGAGCAGTTCGGATATGACCCCGCAGAGTTCCTGGACACCAATTACACAAGGATCGGACCTGCAAGCAGCCGGCCTTTTGCAAGCAAATACGTCTGGGAGTGATCAGAAATGGCAGAAAAGAAACCAATAAGCAAGACTTACCTTGACCTGAAATCAAAAGTCTGGGACACCGGCCTCTGCTCAGGCTGCGGGGCCTGCATTGCAGTCTGCCCTGCTGACGCCCTGTACTTTGAAACCGGCGGCGATTCCACAACTCCGAAAAGCAACGGCTACTGTAAAGCCGCTGTTGATGACGTGCCCTGCGGGGCCTGCTATGAGGTCTGCCCGAGGCTCGATGAACAGCCTTCAAGCCTGCTCGGAGACTACCTGGAGATCACTACCGGAAAGGCAGAATTCGACATCCCGAGAAAGCAGAGCGGAGGAGCCGTTACCGCAATCCTTGCAAACGCCCTGGAAACAGGTCTTGTAGATGCTGTGGTTACGGTCACCGAAGATCCCTGGACCCTCAAGCCGCACTCCATGGTAATTACCAAAAGTGAGGCCCTTATCGGACAGGCAGGAAGCCGCTACAACTGGTGGGTCCCCCTGGTCTCGGCACTTAAGGAAGCCGTTGTGACCCAGAAACACAGGAACATCGCAGTTGTGGGAGTCCCCTGTGTGGTCCAAGCCGTCCGCAAGATGCTTGAGACCGACCACCAGCTTGTCCTCCCGTACAAGAAATCCATCCGCTTCGTGCTCGGACTCTTCTGTACCGAAAGCTTCGACTACGAAAAACTCATCGCAGGCAAACTGAAAAACGAGTACGCCCTCGAACCCATGAAGGTCTGCCGCATTGATGTTAAGGGTAAACTCGAAATTACCCTTAACGACGGGACTCAGTATGTGATCCCCCTTGCCGAACTTGAGGACACTATCCGCCCAGGCTGTGGGGTCTGTACGGACTTTACCGCCCTGAAGGCTGACATTTCAGCAGGTTCGGTCGGAAGCCCTGACGGCTACACCACCCTTATCGTTCGCACCCTCGTAGGACAGCACCTCCTGGACAGCGCAGTTGCCAGCGGGAAGCTGAGCGTGGGTGAAGGCGAGGTCAGCCTGGGGATTATCGAGAAACTTGCAAAGAAGAAGATGGCAAGGAAACCGGAATAAAATTACAGAATAAACTTGAAAGGTGAAGCTTTGGGCTTCATCTTTATTTCATTCTTTTTTGTGCTTTTTTGACTTCTGCGCTTGTGTAATTGTAACTATTCACGTTTTAGAAGTATGGCCACAGATGCCGAAAATCCGTTTATTTAAGTAAATTACCAACATTTGAATATTTATTATAGATGCTCCCATGCTGTCGATATCGCTACAAATTAGAAAGATTGTAATCTAGATACAGAATAGTCCCAAAACACTACCTATAAGTGAATATCATAAAAAGAACAAAAATCACAACGCACAATACTATGAAGCCTATAATGGCTTTAGCTAATTTTTCCATAATCAACCAATCCTTTTACTACTTATTGTATTCTCCTACAGTTAGAACCTTAATTCCAGCTGTAAGGATTAATCCCTCTTCCATAAAAATGACGGAAAATAAAAAATTTCAAAAGGTAGCTATTTTTGGCTGAGATGTTGTTTGTTAGCCTGAAAATTTGCAAAAGTCAAAGTTTCCATACAATCATTTTTTGTATTAATGATTTTACAGAATTTTCAGTACGTTGCTTTTGAAAGCATAATATACATTTATATTATGAAAGAATTGTAAAGTTAATCTTTTCCTTTCGATTAATACATTAGACAACCAAATTTCTACCTTAAATAAATTATTTTTTTCACAATCACTTTAGTTAAGGAGCAGTTTCTTCGAAAATAACCCTATAGTTACCGTTTTGATCACATTTTATGTAAAGATTGTCATAAAACTCACGTAGAACTACGCCAGTACCTTCAATAAATATTCCCCACTGGAAAGTTCCTCTGCCGTAGATATCCGAACGAGTACCCGAACTATACTCAATACTTCCTTCTTCCCAGTTACTAACTGACCAATATATTGCGTAATTTCTTACGTACCATGAATCTAGATAATGAGCATCTACAGTCTGACCATTATAAGTAAAATACCCTTTTGTGTAGATTGTGTAGACTTTAATACCAGTCCAAGAATATAGTTCCTTGTATCCTGTAATAATGGGAGTAGTCGAAACACTTGCTATACTAACTGTTTGAGTTGCTACTTTATTATTTGTTTCTTCCTCCACGCCAGTAATGAAAAAATAACTTCCATCTGTGAAAGTTATATACAATCCGTCTTTTAGTTGATACGTCCTTAAATTAATTTGACCTGAAACAGTATCTTTCTCTTTAAGATCATTTATTGAAATTTTATCTTTGTTTACTTTAACATAATTTGCAATCACATCGTCTGTGGATAATTTGTTTGTATTAGAATTTAGTGCATCTATTAGACCTTGTTCCAATTCTGAAGGCTTATCACTTACTTTTAATTCTTCCTGTGCACTTACAGATGGTACTAACATCATACCAACCAGCAGTGTTGCTAAAACAAGTATACTTAGTCCAATTTTATTACGCTTCATATTTTTCTCCTAAAGTTATTTTACTCCAGAAGCAGGATCAGGCAAGCTTTAAATATTCGCAAAGCTAACACTAACTCATGCCTCCGGGCAATGTGGAGTTCAAATCCACTCTGGAAAGTTCGTTTGAACTTCACATCCAAAAATCTCTATTAACCTTCTCCTATACATTAATTACGACGACGAATATTCATCAGTCTGATTAACATTCACTCAAACGATCAGCTTTTTCATCGAAATAATGAAGGCTCAGAGTCCTAATTGGCGTCAGGAATTTGACCTCACTATTAGCAAATAATCTGAATATTCTTTTCATCACTAAACCATAAAATTGGCAAAAGTGATATCAATATACATGCCTGACAGAAGATAAAAGAATATATTGTGTTAGAACAATTCAATAAGAAAGTAAGAAAAAAATCTGTAGATGTGGCGACAGGAAATGAGCGGCTTCAAAATATATAGGGAGATGGGAGATGACGTCCAGGCAATATACAGATCCAGACTTATAACCGAGATCCTTTTATCGTTAAACGAAAGCAGCAGAAAGCTTTCCCAGTTGCGTGAGATCACCGGGAGCACATCCCAGGCAATAATTCCAAAACTCAGAAAACTTGAAGCGGATCATCTGATAGAAACAAAAGAACACGAGTATTACCTGACTCAAACAGGAAAAGTTGTGGCTTCAAGATTAGTTGACTCTTTTGCAACAGCAGGAACAATTAATAAATTCGTATCCTCTTCAAATTGTATGGAAAAAAGTAAATTTCACACATGTGCTGAAAATTTAAGAATTTTTCCAGGTTGGAAACACACTCATGAGGTCTAGTTAACTTCATAAATGTATGATAAAATTGTTTCATATTTTTCTAGTTGGAAAATTCTCCTTTGGATTTGAAGAGGATACATAAATTCAAACATTTCTGGTCGGGACATTACCTTGAAAGAATTCCCGGTCCCCTCTTAAAAGAAATCGGATGTCTTTACGAGTCTGAAGTCCTCAATGATAAAGGTACGAAGATCCTTAATGTCTACAACAACCAGTTAAAAATGATTAAAGAGGCAGGTTATATACACGGCGTATCATCTGTGGTAACCGAAGGGTATGCCGAGTCCATTTCTGAAAGAGTGAAAGAAGGAATCCCTGTCGAGCTTATAGTTCCCCCTCATATTGCGGAAAAATTGGAGCAATCGCCTTATCTGGAAAAAATAGACGAACTGAAAGATTATGAAAATTTCAAATTAATGGTCATTGATGAAGATATTAAAGCGGGGCTTATTGTTACGGATAAACGGCTTTCCCTAAGCCTGTACAAAAAAGATGGCGTTGAATACGACATCACCACAGAACTATTCAGTTTAGATCCGAAAGGCATTGAATGGGGAGAGAGGCTTTTTGGGTATTGTAAAGGGAAGGCAGAGTTCACAAAAATGCAAATTTGATTTTTCAGTTATCAATCAAATCAGGAAAATGGGAATATCAGCCTTTTTTAACCAGATTTGAAAGTCATTCTTCGGCTGACAGCTTTCAATAACTGACTCCCGGGTCCACATACTGAAGAACTGAAAACACCATCCGCCCAGCTGTGGGGTCTGCACGGACTTTACCGCCACAAAAGCTGACATCTCAGCAGGTTCGGTTGGAAGCCCCGACGGCTACACAACCCTTATCATCCGTACCCTCGTAGGACAGCACCTCTTGGAAAGCGCAGTTGCCAGCGGGAAGCTGAGCATAGGCGGCGGTGAGGTTAACCTCGGTATTATCGAGAAACTTGCAAAGAAGAAGATGGCAAGGAAACCGGAATAAGATTACAGAACAGAAATTAACATACAGAATAAACTTGCAAAGATGGTGCTTCTGGCTTCATCTTTATCTAATTCTTTTTTAGCTTATCCCAAAACCTAAATTTTCGCCTTTGATTTTGTACTTTGAATAGTGTGTACTGATTAATCAGCAGATTCATAACGTATTCATAATACTCATTATTCACTTTTATATAATTGGTTTTGTAATTGGACGTTATTTTACCGAACTCCGATATATTTTGATGATGCCCGGAAGGAACCTTAATATAATTTCCCGGATTCATCGCTGCTTCTTTAACATAGGGGTACTTCTCAAGATCTACTAAATTGAATTCTGTATAATTTTCCGGTGGATTAGAAAGCTTATCTGCACGAACATACATGCCTGCCCCCGATTGATAAATTATTAATAAGAAAACTAAACCTATTGACAGACCTTTATGTCCCTTGCCGAAAACTGGGTTTCCCCCTTCGGAAGCTCCAGAAAAATAGCCGGTTCAAACTCCCCCATTCCCTACTTAAACGAAATCCCCATGACTGCAATCTCCCGCTTCCTCAGGGAGGTAAAAATCATAGACCTGGTGGGAAATAAGGACCCTGCCGCCATCCAGGAGGCGATCGATTCCTGCAGCAGCCCGGCAAGAAGCGAAGCTCATATTGTGTCCATGCCCGAGATCGATGAACACAGCTGGAAAAAGTACGAGCAACTGGTGAAGTAGAACGTGATGTCAAAAATCAAATTGCGTGCGGCCACCCCACCCTAAAGGATGGGGTATGCTGATGGGCCGCACGCCCGGTTATTCTGGCACTTAGAAATCGTTAATTTTCCGTTGCCCAGACTTCTTTAATCTATGTGATTGAGCCTCTGTTTTCGGTTTACCTTGCGATTCCTTAATGTAGTGCTTGATTGTGTCAGCGGTTACATTTCCAACGGATCGATAGAATTTGCCACTTGACCATAGGCTTC
>NZ_JAQUVZ010000029.1 GCF_028693135.1 Methanosarcina sp. | reverse complement strand
GAGAAGCAGTATAGGGACCTTCATTGAGTTTTTCAAGAATGTAAGGTTTGTAAGGATCAAGCTTGCTTTTTCTTCCGGGACGTTTCTGGGGTTCTGGGACGGTTTTCTTGTTAAGATATTTCCTCACAGTTTCCCTGGCATAACCTGTTTGTCTGGCGATTTTACTGATGCTAAAGCCTCGTGAATACAAATCTCGTATCAATAGCCATTCCTCCATTTTCAGCATTATCTACAATCCTCGAACTTTTCTCAAGGATTGTGAATTGGAAGGTTTTAAACCGCCGAAATTGGAAGATTCTTAACCGCCATTGACAGTGAAGCTGGTCTAAACGCTCTTGATATTCCTCAGTTGAATATGTTTCAATCAATTCCTTGTATTCTCGAATTGTTTTTTCAGAGAGACCTGTTATAATCCTGAGTTCTTGATCTTCATATCTCTCTTCGGTAAGCAGCAGTATTCTTGCAAAGTCCTTCACATAGCGCATGATGGATTCTCCGCTATGTTTTGTCTTTCTCTCGATCTCCGTATATTCATAACCTTTGAGATAAAGCTCCAGAATTTTCTTCTTGTGACTTACTCCGGGACCTATATCCTTCCACTTTCCTCTGGTTGGTACCAGTTCTCCCCTCTTTTCCAGCGCCATTGTATGCCGTGAAATTGTCTTTGTGCTCTCTCCAAGAAGGATTGCTATGTCAGCCTGGGTAAGTAGGGCACCTTGGGCATATGCTTCACTACTGATGCGCTTGATCCTTTTATCTAACAACTCCTGCTGATCTTTGACTGTACAGTCATCAGGGTCATAGATGGTGATTTTTACAGGAACCAGATTCATTTCGTCTACTGGTACGCCAGGAGGAACGTCTTTAGAAACTGCGTGGAAGATGATCTGGCCTTCTTTGCGCTGGCTGCTGAAATACAGGTCAAAATAAAAGATGAACAGTTCAGATAATGCTCTACAGACAGCACGAGGAAATGAATAATCATGCATGAGTTCATTGTAAAGCTGGGTCTGTAATTGACGATTAAAGGTTGAGAGATATTCTTTTGGAATTTCGACGAACATGAGAGCCACCAATATTGTTTTGGTGGCAAGAATAGATAAACAATTGGTCAAATGGAAGTATTTTCATAAAGTTATAAAAAGTTTTGCAGTTTAACAATAGACAGTTGTTATTTATTACTACCAGTAATTGTCGGACAGCCTGTTTAGGTTGGGGTGGCCGCAAGCAATTTGATTTCCTTGGAGGACTATGGATTTTCGATATAGAGCGGTGTATTCGTCCAACATCTTTGAAGCCACCAATATTGTTTTGGTGGCAAGAATAGATAAACAATTGGTCAAATGGAAGTATTTTCATAAAGTTATAAAAAGTTTTGCAGTTTAACAATAGACAGTTGTTATTTATTACTACCAGTAATTGTCGGACAGCCTGTTTAGGTTGGGGTGGCCGCAAGCAATTTGATTTCCTTGGAGGACTATGGATTTTCGATATAGAGCGGTGTATTCGTCCAACATCTTTGAAAGATGAGTTTGAAAAACGAAATCAACATTAAGCCGTTAAGATCAAGTTTTAGAATAATCTCATCAACAAAATAATTGCAAATGTAGAACTCTCACAGTTTTCAAACTCCTAATTTTTCATATATCTCTCGAATTTCTTCCACAACTATATCCCATTTAAAATTCTCAGCGTGTCTTTTTATTTGTTCGTTGTCCCATTCTTTATCTAAGGCGATCAATATTTTTTCTGCCAATTCTTTTGGTTTCGCTGGTTCAACTAAATAACCATAATTATCAGAAATCAAAACTTCTTCACTTCCACCGTTGTAAGTTGCAACAACAGGCTTTCCACATCCCATCGCCTCTATCTGAACGATTCCAAAGCTTTCGCTCAAGCTCGGCAAAACAAAAACATCGCAAGCACTCATCCATAAAGGAATTTCAGTGTATGGTCTGGTGCCAACAATTTTTATATAATCCTCCAGACCTGCAGATCTAATTTGCTTTTTTAACTTGTTCTCCAGTTTTCCCCCCCCAACTATGAAACACAGTACATCTTTTCTCTTCGATATAATTTCCCCCATAGCTTCGATGAGATACTTATGTCCTTTTACTTCACTATACAAATTTCCAACATTCAATATCACTTTATTATTCAAAGGCAATCCAAGCTTTTTTTTACAGTATTGGGAATCTGGACCAGGAAATGATATTTGATTATAGCCATTTGGAACATGGTATACTTTATCCAAGGAGACTCCTACACTTTCGAATAAAGGGATATCTCCTTTCCTGACGCGAATTATTGCATCACATAAGTTCCATGATCGAACAAATTGAGATTCTTTTTTTTCTATAGCGTTAGTGAATGTTTGAGAAGTATGTTCGGTAATCACTACAGGGACATTATAAGTTTCTTTTAATTTGACGGCGACTACTCCAGAACACCATGTAAAATGAGCATGAATCAAATCAAATTTTAAACTTTCTTTTTTAATTAGTTTTTGGATGGCTTTCTCTTCAAAATATGTCCACATATCTTTACCATATTTATAAAATAGGGGAAAATTAAGATATTTTGGAAAATAAACATGAACATTATCGATCATATAATTTTCATATCGAGTTTTCCTCAAAAACTCCATCCCTGCAGCAACTGGACATACCACATATATATTCTCAAAATATTTTTTCAGGGATAATACCTGTTCTTTTACAAAAATATTTCTTGCGTACTTGTTCTCGGCATCTGGAAAATCATTAGATATAATGAGTAAATTTTTAAACTTCATAATTATAGCTCATTAATAATATATTTATATTTGCCAGCCCTTGTCCTTTCAATCTTATCAACAAATCTAAATTCCACTTCCCATCCCTCAGATTTACTTCGAATGATTTCTCTGATTCCGTCCAGCTGTGCTTCATTTAATTTATTTTCTGCCACGATCTTGATAACAAGCTTATCAATCTTTTCTTGGATTACCTGATATTCCTTTATACCTTCCCCATAATCCCAGAAAATGTATAGGATGAAATATCCATGTACATGTTTCCCTTCAGGAGTTAATAAAATATCAGCACTCCTCCCAATAACTTCTTTCAAGAGTTTGGATCCCCTTCCACATCCACAAATGTCATCTACAATATGCCCCATATCGCCTGTATCATACCTTATGAAGGGCATTGCATAATTGTGAAGGCTCGTTGCTAGTATTTTTCCAACTCCATTTTCCAGTTGCAGACCCTCATCATCAACAATTTCCATAATACTTCGTTCAGTGTCTATATGCAGACCGTTGTGTTCTGAACACTCATAAGCCCCCAGGCCCCCATCGTTCAGTCCATATGCATCATACACATCACATCCGAATATATTTTTGATATTCTTCTGTATACTGGGGATTGATTTTTCGGCAGTAGTAAGAATTGCATGAGGGGTGATGATATCAATCTTGTTCTCATCAAGAAAGTTTGCAAAAAAATTGATTGAAGAAGGATAACCTCTTATGAATTCAGGTTTGAAAGAATTAATCACCTTTGCATATTGCTGCATATCCTGAGTACTCATATCAAATGAAGATAATTTCCGAATATTCCTTGAAATCTCATGAGCTTTTTTGACAATAAAAGATTTTGAGCCTACGTCTAGAGAGGAACCAGCCAGAAATACCATCTTATCCCCCAATTCATATCCTGCATATCCCCATCCACGATATAGAGAGACACCATTGAAAAATCTATCATATTTCAATAGCCTGAACTGAAGGGGGGTACCTGTTGATCCGCCTGTTGAATTTACGTAGTATTTCATTGAGTCCAGATTAACTGGTTTGAGGTCCTCAAAGTTTTGCTTGATGATATCCTTTGTTAGGATAGGAAGTTTTTCGAGATCTTCAGTAGTCCTGATATCATAGGAATCCAGCTTCAGTTTATTAAATAGTTTATGATAGTAGGGTACATTTTTATATGCAAAACTGATCATATGCTTCAGTTGGTTTTCCTGATCTTTTTTCTGGTCAGAGTAAGGTTTCCACTGAGAATCGACCAATTTTTTGTAGGTTGGATAGAATCCCCGCTCTCCCAATTGATGAGCGAATATGAACAAAGATTTTTGAAACATATTGTATCTCCCATAATTGCATCTTTTGAGGAGTTAATTACATGCCGCCGTATTTTTCTACAATATCTGTCATAAATTTAGTTACGTCTATTTTCTCAGCAATTAATTTCTCTCGTTTTTGTCTACCTTCTTGCTTTAGAAGAGGATTATTCAATAATTCCAGTGCTCTGGCTAAAGAGTCCTTGCCCATCGACTCTTCATTATAAAAGTTGTATACCAATCCATATCTTTTTTCTTCTTCATCTGTGTACCCCCTCCCTGCATAATCACAGAATATCGCATGTGTTCCCAGGACCGCGCATTCTGAAGCCATTGTTGCACTATCGCCATACAGTAACGTTGCATAATATAACAAATCATGCATCTTTTCTGGTGGAACATTAATCCGATACTTCTCAAACTCTTTCTGAAGAGGTTTTTCTGAAGTTATAAGAACACGTCCATATTTTTCAAATTCTCTTACTGCATTTATTTTATCTTCTAAAGTTAAGCCTGCATGCCCAACATCGTGAATTGCGCCCCAGGAGACAAATCTTAAGATTATGAAAGTATCGTCTTCCTTGATTCCAAGCTCTTTCAGAACTTCGGCGTCAGGTTTGAAATAGTTTGGATGAAGATAGGCAAGTTCATGATTTCCATCATACCGGATTTGCTTCGTACCTAGATTAATTCTATAACAGGAAGGTGTACAAATCACAGTCGCAAAGGGATCCATCAAAAAGTGTTCAATTTTTGAATGTTCGGTATCATCAAATACAATAGAAGTTTTCCCAATTAGTTTCCCGATATGTGAAATATATACGTTTCCCACGCCGCCAACCAGGACATCAGGTTTAAAAGATTTAGCAATATTATACAATATATATTCTATTTTTATCATTTCTGTTGCCTTTGAAAATAACGTGAATTTTGCACTTCCTACGATGTCGTATTCAAATCCGTAAGCATCCAGTAAATTCGATGAAACTTCTTTTTCAACAGCTGTAATTTTACATATGTGACCCTTTTTTTCCAGGTTCCAGAGTAAATTCTTGAATAAATGAACTTGAGCAGGATGACCTATATTGAAAAGTATTCTCATTTCCTCACCGTATCAAAATTATTTTTCCCTGACTTAAATACATGATCCTGTAGTTTGACCATGCTTTTTTACAATAAAGACTAAAGAACAGGGTAACTTTGTTATTTTCGATATTAATACATGCATTTTTGTTGAGAAGTTATTGAATGCTAAAGAATGCAATAATTTAATAATAATATGCCTGTCATAAAAATAAATTTCTTCAATTGTACAATCCAGGCTTTCAAAAAAGGATTTTAACTCTTCCATTTTATGGTTTCTCCAATGCGTCTTTCTAACATCCCCTGTTAGATTAGAACTATGGACAAATATCAATTTACCTCCTTCATCAAGCAACAATAGATATTTTTCCATCAGTTCTTTGTTCTGGTTAATACCAAATAATGCAAATCCAGAAAGAAATATAATCCCAAATTTATCAGTAAAATATTTTTCAGGGTATCTGCCATCAGCAATCATAAATTCCACGTTTGAGTTGATTTCCCTTTTTTCCTCATTCGCTTTTTTAATTAAAGTCTTATCATAATCAAAAGCAGTTACATTTGCCCCATATTTTTCAAACAGAAACGAGTAGTGCCCATTTCCACAACCAACATCAAGAACCTTTACATTTTTATTTTCCGAAAATTTCAAAACGTGCTTTATAAAGTATCTGTCTTCTGGATAATATTTAAAATTATTTTCAGAGATCAGTTTATTAATAATATCGTCAAGGAAATTCATTGTCTCACAGCCATCAAGACCTTCTTCCCTGAATTAAGTACAAAATCATATAACCAGAATAAACTCCAATTAACAATATTTGATTTCCATCGGTCCGGATGTAGTGAAATATAGAAATTGCTGATTTCGCAGTTATCAATCAACTGAATAAGATCATCAGTTGTTTCAGCAGAGATCTGTTCAATTTTACCGGGGATAAAATCTCTCAGGTTGCTCTTTGAATTCCAACCCCTTCCTGTATCAGTGAAATAATTGAGATTGTCTCCAGCAGATAAATACGCCTCTCCAAGAATTCCGAAATCACTTAAATTATATTCTTTCCAGAGGTCTCGGTTATCATATTTTGACAACACAGCTCCATGCATACAGACAGTTTTGAGGTTGCAGATCTCTCTGAATTTCTGCACATCATCCTCGAATAATTTGATGGCTTTTTCATAGTCTCCTTTTGCAGTGCTCAGTACCTCATAGTGATATCCGACCTCATGCCCCATCTTCTCAATTTCTTGTATTATTTCAGGAACAAAAGCCTTCTTATTGGTTCTAAAATAATAAGTTGCCTTTATTCCAAATTTTTTTTCTATAATTGCAGTTTGTAGTGCATTTTTAGCCCATCTATCAACATCATGACGCATTAATACAAAATGCTTTGGAAGCTTATCGCCTGCAGTCACATATTCACTCATGGTAATAAATGTGTACTTATCTGATACTGCAGAACAAAGTTGACTGAATTTATCAAGACTGAAGTCGCGATTTTTATATTTTATCATTTAAATTTTCCCCCTCGATTTAATGGATTTATTCCTGAGTGAGATATTTTGCTTCCTTGCAAATACGTCAGATAGCTATCGTTTTGTTCGCCATATTTTGCATCATAGTGGTTTTACAGATTTTATATGAAACAGGAGAGACATAATATAGAATAAAATGATTATTATTATGATTATTATTAGTGTTAGTATTATTAATTATGTGTTTCATTATTTAGTATTTGGTGATTTTTTATAGTCCTGTGCTGCACCCCCCAATTATTATCTACCTGATTTCGTAAAGGTACTTTCGTAATAGTTTCAAGCTCATTAAATACGTAACGAAGTTTTTCTTCTACGATTTTACCCTTTATAACCCAATATAAGGGCCTTCTATTCCCAATGGATGGAAAATTCTCCAGAGAAATATCAATAGGATGAAAATAAAAAATCGTATGACCTCTATTCAAACTCTGCTTTAACCCTTTGGATATCAAATGAGAACCTAAAAACCTCAGAGTAGGTCCACCATACGTAGGAATCTTAATGCCCATGTCGTAATAGGCCCATGGGAATTCAACAAAATTCCTTTTTCCACAGGCAGGTTCCAGACTGCCCGGAGCTGGATAATAAGGACACGAGGAAACAGCTCTTAGAGAAGAATCAGATTTATTATACAGTGAATTTACAGATACTGAAGAATCGTACTTAAATCCGATTTTTTCAAGTGAGTCAAGCATCCATCCTGTAACTGCTGCATTTGGTGCCCTGTATCCAACTACTTCTTGCCCGGATATTCTTTCAAGTAGTTTCTTTGCCTTTCTGGTTGTTGCCTCAAATTCTTCAATGGTCGTAAGAAGTTCTTTCGTTTTTGGATCGAGTACGCATGTATGATCCGCTCCGTGACATGCAATTTCATGCCCTCTCTCAGAGATGGATTCAATCAGACCTGGGTAATGCTCTGCAACGTCTGCAACAACAAAGAAAGTTGCAGTTATATTAAATTCATCCAGAAGATCCAATGTTCTTTTTGTCGGCTCACTCAAGTAATCATATCTTTCGTTCCATTTATCAAAAAATTCGCTTACATTTTTGTAAACCGAGAAACTTGACCCACAAACAGATGGGATATGATACCAGTCTTCAATATCAACTGTAACCGATAAATTATTGTTACTCCTAACATGAATCGGATTCTTTCCACGGTGCCTCATCAAAATTTTCTTTCCAAAATTGACTGAGAGATCTGTAGAATAATATAGGCCCCATCCAAGAATACTTGAAGGCCATCTTTCTGGATGCGTTAGAATATAAAGGTTATTTAATTCTCTTCTCTCTATTAATTCAATAAGTTCATCAGTCGTTTCAGCAAAAACTTGATCCGTTTTACCAGGGATAGAGTCTCTGATACTGTTTTTATAACCCCACGTCCTTCCAGTATCAGATAAATAGTTGAGATCATTTCCTATGGAAAGATAGGCTTCACCGGTTATTCCGAAATCCCTAAAATCGTGGGTCTTCCAGAGTTCGCGGTTGTCATATTTTGAAAGAGGCCTTCCGTGCATGCAGACTGTTTTTACCTCACAGATCTCTCTTATTTTTTCCAGATTTGATCGAAACAAATCCAGTGCCTTTTCGTGATCTCCGTTTGCTTCGCTTAAGGTCTCGTAGTGATAGCCGATCTCATGACCCATATCCTTTATCTGACTTATGATCTCAGATTTGAATACGCTTTTTATCGTCCTGAAATAATATGTTGATCTGATGCCAAGTTCTTGTTCTATCCTGGCAATGCCCAAGGCACGTTCCGGTATCCGATCAACATCGTGGCGCATTAATATAAAACGGTTAGGATGCTGGTTCTCCATATACTCGGCCATTGTTACTGTTGGGTAGGCACCGGATATTGCTTCACAGAGTCGAAGGAACTTATGACTCGTAAAATCGCGATTTTTAAAGTCTAGCATCAGAGATCACCATGAAAGTTTGAGCAAATATACAGGATATTAAACCTCCATCCCACTATGAAATTACCATTTTTATCCTCGATCATTTTGTCTCACATTCCCAACCTCTCTTTCTTGCAGACTTCCCAGTTATTTCAAGCAGACGCGATCTTCGTAAATTAGTTTAAGTTCGGATAATTCAAATTTGTCGCCTTATTCACTTGCATGTCAAAGAACATTGCAAAGAGAAGTAATTGCATACCCATAAGCGAAATAAACACATCCAGAAGGGGATAATTTGCCGAAACCTGACCGTGAAAGACTAACTTTTGCATAACGATCCATACTCCAAATAAAAACCCAATAGGTACCAGTAACATACTTGCAATATAAAACAGAACCAAAGGGTGGAAGTCAAGAACTATGTATTTCATCTTCAGCCTCCATAAAAAGCCTCTGAAAATCATGGGGGCAACTTTTCTAATGTATACACTGTACCTGATAGTGGATGTTTCCCTTCCATAACGTGCGGGCATTGATACGTCCATTGTTTGCAGGCCAAAAGCGTTGAGTTTTATCAGGAGATCGTTGCAGTAACCATAGTAAGTGTAAACTGAGTCCAGGTCAAGTGCTTCAAGTGCTTCTCGTGATATTACAGTGTAGCCGTTTTGAGGATCCGCAATATTCCAGTAACCACTGCCTATTTTTGTGATCAAGGTCAGGAGCCCATTACCAAAGGCTCTCCAGGCGCTCATCCCTTTTCTCAGATCCTTTGAAATGAGACGATTACCCTTGGTATAATCTGCTTTCCCTTCAATAATAGGGAACAACAGGCGAGGAAGATGAGTGGGATCCATCTGGTTATCTCCAGCCATAACCGCAACCAGATCCATTTCATCGGCGAGGGCTCTTTTGTAACCGTTTATGATGGCTGCTCCGACACCCTTGTTAACTTCGTGATGTATTGGCACTATTCGGGTGTCGACCATCTGGTCGACGATCTCTCCTGTACGGTCGGTACTACAGTCATTTATGACATAGATCTTATCTACGTAATCAGGAATCCCATCAATTGTTTCCTGGATCAAAAGTGCTTCGTTGTAGGCGGGAACCACGACTCCGATCTTGTAGGCTTTGAAAAGAGTTTTTTCGTGCTCTTCCTGCAGGTCAATGTGACAGACCTTGATTTTATTTATTTCACAGATGGATATGATGGAACGAATGGGATTAAAGTAGATCTCGGAAATATCAAGTTTCTCTAGACAGGCTTTTGAGAAGGCCATAAAACCCACTGGTCTGTCTCCTGTCTTTTTATTTTTTATCAAAAGAACATTTTCTGAATTTCTCTGATGTTTGGTTAAGCATGTCCCTACAATCAAGTCAAATTTTCCTTCTTTGATAGGCCTGATCATCTTCGGGATTAATTTTGGATCTCTGCAGACATCCATGTCCATCGTGACAAAGATATCGGCACCTTCTGCTGCCTCAATACCTTTTTTCAGAGAAAAATTTTTACTCGTGCTTACAAAATCCTGAATTACTTCGGCTCCTGCAAGTTCGGCCACTTCTGCACACTGATCTGAACTACCATTATTTACAACGATGACCCGGTCTGCATATCGTCTGGTGATCAACACGACTGTCCCGATTTCAATTTCTCGATTAAAAGCCGGAAGAATAACTGCAACCTCCGGTGAAACTATGCCCAACATATTCACTCACCCACAACTGAAATGCAATAATTTACTTGACTAGTGCCTGTAACTGATAAAATTTAACTCACAAATAAATTCGGAACAACTTGATCGAAATTATAGTAAACCTACTACCAACCATTTAAGAATAACACGCTTGCTAAAAAATCGCAAAGTGGTTTAAATAATTCATAACATTTAAGTATTAATTAGATTAATTTGCGAATAGAACTTATAAATATAAATAACTTTGGATACTACTTTGTTTCAGAAAGAATAAATACCAGGAACGATTAAGCCTATAAAAAACAGTTGAATGATATTGATTTTAAGGAAACAGACAAATAGATTACTAACTGATCTAAACCCCAATCTGACAGATTATGTTAATTAATACCGAATTTTCTCACAACAAACACGTTGCATTGACATATTACCGGTAGGTAAAATGATAAATGTCAAAAATCATAGACAAAAGATGTAAATTAGAATTATAGGAAGAAAACAAAATCATAAAGTCCATTTATACATTACAAAATGTATGCTTTTGTCAAATTAGAGCTAAATGAAAAAACGTAATCAATAACCAACAATTAAATAAAATAAACTTACAGAAATTTGCCCATTGAATAATAAAAAAGATGGCGATAGAGATTGTTTTTCCAAGCTGAATAATAATAAATATAAATTAAATTGAAATGCTTTTAAATTGAGAGATAATATTTATTATTTATTGAAGACAAATGTAAAAAACAAGATGTCCTACTAAATATTTAACATAATAATTTAGGAATTCTGTTTAAATTTTTTTTCAGGTTTTTTGAGGAATTCAATTAACTATAGAAGTTAAAACAAAAAAATAGTTTTAGAAACGATATTTTTCACACCCATTCTCTGAAAATATAACTATTCTGAACGGATGAAGGAAAACTTGATTTAAAATATAATCACAAAAAGGCAAGTATGAAAAGCAAGATTATTTAATGAAAAATTCGGACCTTAATGGAGAAATTATCATAAATTACATTCACAGAAAAATATTATAAGTGAAGATTATAATCAAATCACATATATATAAAGAAATTATAGTGCTTTATAGTGAAAGTAGATTGTTTTCGCAGTTTTTAAAAATAGGTCAATGGCTGAAATTATATGAATATTGGGCTAGTGTAGCGTCAACGGTAATATCTCATATAAAATCGGTTACAACTATTCAGAATTGTTCAATCCTTAAGTATTGACACGACACTAAAAATGACTAACATAAAATATTATATTTATAAAGTATACTCATGACTGTTTTCTAAAAAAATTTTCAGGATGCACTTATTTTAGGGATAATTATGTTAAAACGTAGGAAACTTTCTTCTGATCTGTTGCTCATAATAATCTTTATAATACTGGCCAATACATTCGTCCTTATTCCTTCACTTAGCGCAACTATTATCCGGGCAGTACTTGGGCTACCTCTTGTGCTTTTCCTTCCAGGGTATGCCCTGATTGCTGCACTCTTTCCTGCAAGATCCGACCTTGATGGAATCGAAAGAACCGCTCTTTCCTTCAGGCTTAGTATTGCAGTCATACCCCTCATAGGGCTTGGACTCAACTACACCCCCTGGGGAATTCGGCTTCTACCAATCCTGATCAGCCTGTCCGGACTCGCCTTTTTCATGTGCGTACTTACTTACTTGAGAAGAGCAAAACTCCCTGAAACCGATGCTTTCGAAGTGCCATTCAGGGAAATGACACTTTCCCTCAAAGACGAAATATTGGATAAGTCCGAGTCAAAGCTGGATAAAACTGTTACGATCATCCCGGGCCTCTCAATACTCCTCTCGGTCGCAACACTTTTTTATGTAGTTGTTACCCCAAAAGAGGAAGAGCACTGCACTGAGTTATATATTCTCGGTCCTGAAGGGATGGCTGACAATTACCCAACAAACTACACACTCGGAGAGAATGGTACAGTAATTGTTGGAATCGTAAACCACGAGTACAGGCTTGTAAACTACACAATGGAAGTAAGGCTTCAAAACCGATCTCTTCCTCTTCCGGAAAACCAAAGACAAGTAAGCCTTGACCATAACGAGACCTGGGAAGAACCAGTTACGATTGCCCCTTCGTTCGAAGGAAATAATATGAAACTCGGGTTCCTGCTTTACAATGAAAGCGAGAAGAATATCCCTTATCGAGACCTTCATCTCTGGATAAATGTATCAGAGGCAAAGTGAATATGGAGAAATTAAGTATGACAAACTTCGGGGAAAAAACCACAATTTTCGGGAAATCAGCAGAAAATCCAGAAGTACAACATAAAAATTCAAAGTATCAGAGTAGAGAAGCCCTTGCAGGCGTTCTTCTTCTTCTAGTTGTTCTTCCCGAATCGTTGATTTATTCTGGAGAAATTAAAATTGCTCTCTTGTTGTATGCAGGTATACTGGTAGCTTTATCTCTTATCTCCATATTCGTAAAAGAGAAAGAAATTCGAAACATCTGCCAAGTCTTCTTGTTACTCCCAATCTTCCGCATTATCAACTTTTCAGTGCCTACATTCCCTGATTATTCTCTTATCTCCTTTGAGTACATTTACATACCAATGATAATTCCTTTGACCGTCATTATAACTCGTCAACAGTTTACATATGAACAGTTAGGGCTGAGTTTCAAAAAAATATGGTATTATCTTCCTGTGTCAATTATTATTGGCTTTATCTTGGGGCAGGGTGAATCGTTTATCATGCAAACAACCCCACTTATCCCTGATCTTTCTTTCATAAATATCTTAAAGCTTACAGTTGTAATGGTTTTCTTTGTCGGGATTACTGAAGAACTCTTATTCAGGTCAATCCTCCAGACAAGACTTGAGGGAATATTCGGGTTACGGGGTGGTCTGGTCCTTTCAAGCCTGATTTTCGGGCTCATGAACTCCGGTTTTGGATCTCCATATGAAATATTATATGCATCCTTTACAGGATTTATAATTGGATATTTGTTCTATAGAACAAGAAGTCTTCCTTTCATTGCATTAGTACATGGCTTTATAAGCGTATTTTCCTTCGGAATTATCCCTTATTTGGGGCATGGCCTCGGAATATTCTAACTATACCCAATGTTTCTAAAAAGAAGTCAACATTCTCTTAAGTTGATCACTGTTCGTATAAACTAAAAAGCAGACTTAAATAGCAAACAAGCAGATTTCAGTTTGTATTCTGTATTTTCTTAAAGATGACTAATTTATTGTACATACCACTAACTATAATAAACGTTTAATTATAAAAGAGCTGAGATTTTATGTTTTCAAGCATAATCACTACTACATCATCAAGTACAATTATTATGAATATGGTATGCGGTCTCCCAGATTACTATAATATGGCTTTAGTCGGATTGGGTTTACTTCTTAGTTTTAAATATGTACTTTCAGGATCAGATCACTGGGAGGAATATCTAGAAAGTTCTTTAAATATGGGAATTTTGCCATTGTTGTTAGTATTCAGTTTGACAATTATTTATCATGTAATAAGTATTTTGTAATTCATTGAAAAGCTTCTGATAGGTACATGTTCACACAAGTAGAGATGAAATCTATGAATTGTTGACTTAGAACCATAGTTACAAGAAACACCTTTCACGTACAACCTGTTATAACGACATACAAAATTCATTCATTAACTTCCTCAAGCCTAAACGAGGAATTCCAGTATGTAGTTTCTGTGGAAAAAGATGCAGTTCTATGTTCCATAGAATGTCGCCAATTTCACAAAATAATATTACGTCGAATTTATAATTTCAGCGTAATATTCACTTTAGGATAAGCTCATTTATTAAATCAATTTTTAATTTTGTCTTTTTTGAAAACCCTGCAAATTCCCACAGAACTCCCTTACTTCTTCAGTACTAATTATCAGAAACTATCTTTCCTAAAGTTATTTACTCATCTAAAAACTAGCTATATACAATCGTAGTTACGATTAGTAACCTGGTTGGATTAAAATTAGGGAGACGTATTGAGATATCAGTATAATATAGTACATAATATATGCATTTAAATAATGGAATTCCTCTACGTATTTAATCCCATATCGTAGAATAAAACCCGTAGCTGTTACCTGTCAAAAAGCGTTACAGAAATTTGAAATTAAAACAAGTGGGTGATATTTAATGGAGTACGTGAAAAAAACATGTCCGATTTGTGGGAGTGAGTTTGTAGTCCTTAAAAAGGTCGAGGAAAAGGCAATCTACTGTACGCTTGAGTGCCTTTCATCATCTCAGGGGAAGATGAAGAGAGAGAAAATTTACTCTTTAATGCCTGTATAAACTTATATAGGTCCATCGCGAACAGTATAATTTATTTCTTATTATCTTTTTGATATTTTTAACTAATATTCTCTTTTTTTATTAATAAAATTTGCTCTTCATAACTTTATAGCTTCTGTTATTGAATATAATTTAGTGAATGTCAGGAAAGTTGTCTTAGAATAATTTTCAAAAATAACTACCATTTTTTTACAAAGTGTTTTATACCATTAATGCCTTAATTTTTTTATTAAGTTAGTGTTTAATTTAAGGGGATAAATAATATGGTAAGTGTTGGTCAGGAACTATTGAATGTTCCCTTTGGGGACATGATTCGAGAAATGGCCCTTGCGATTGCAGAGGGGCAGATGGCTCTGGACATGAATTCTGTGCAAGTTGCCCAGACTCTTGCAACAACCCAGCTTGATGCCGGAAGTGTTGTAATGTATATTGAAGAGACCACGGATGCTGATGGCAATGTCACAGCGAGCAGTGTGGTTACCAATGACAAGCCGATGTCTCTTCTTACCTACGGGCTTGAGCCTCGTTTCTACGAATTTACGGAATCGATTATCGAAGTTAAGATGACAATCACCATGATGCGAGAGTCTTCCACAGAGCTCACTTATGGCAATGAATTCAAGTTAAGCAATGAGTCAAAGGTCACTGGCAGTATGGAGTCCGGCGGGCTTGCAAAAATCCTCTTCGGAAAGAGCAAGGGGAGCTTTCAAAACACGACAAGCGTTGCCTATACCTCCACGTTTAATGCAAAATACAGTTCGAAGTATTCCTTTAAGGAAGAAGGTACAAGCCTGCTGAGGACAACCCTCAAGCCTGTCCCTGCTCCTGAGAGGACAATTCCAAAGGTGACGGTTAAGATCGGGGAATGAATACGTCTTGACTAAAGCCTTCAATAAAATATTCTTGCTACGGGAAGGGTCTCTTAAAATATCGGGGAACCTGACCGTAGTTGCGGCAGATAAAGCTCTAATTACCCTTTTTGCAGGCTAAATATTCTGCCGTATTTTTCTATACCCTTTAAAGGACTTATTTCAAGGACTTATTTCAAGGAGTTGTTATTATGGTTAATGACGGGGAAGAAATCGGAGAAGTACTTATTACCCCCCTTTCCAGGCTTCTGGGAGAAGTAGGGCGGTCCGTTGCTGAAACTCAGCGGACTCTTGACCTGAATTCCATAAAGACCCAGATAGAGATTGATGAAGAAAAAGCCCTCAGTGAGTATGATATTCAGGCTGCATGGTATCATATCCCTGAGGTTGACCTTGAGCTCAAAATGTCGCTTACTGTGAAACTTGAAGAAGAAAGGGACTCTAAAAATCGGGTAAGGGGCTACAGATCTGTCCTCAACGCCTCTCCCCTTAATGCCTCTTACAACTCTCTTTACAGTTACGATGTGCAGGGCTCAAGCTGCATCAAAGCAAAAATAGTGTCCATTCCTGCCTCTTCAAAGGTGAGGGAGGAATAAGGCTCTTTTCAGGAAATGCTCTTTCAGGAGGAACGGAATGAAGAATATAAGCGAACTCAGGAGCAGCCTGGACGTCTTCAGGAAAGCAGGGACAATAGATGCCAGCAGTTATTCAAGCATTATGACTAAACTGAAGGATACGGAAATCGAATTTGAATCCGTGGAAAAGGAAGTCCTTGTCTATAAAGAAAATCTGGACAAGCTTCTCGGGGAAAAACTCGTCCTTGAACGGGAAAAGAGCAGCCTTGCTGCGCAGGTGACAAAGCTCTCAAATGAGAAGGCAGACCTTGAATCTCGGATTTCCATTTTGCAGAAAAACAGGCCTGTCCTCTCGTCTTCAAATCTTGTTAGCTCTTTTGCATCCTCGCTTGCAGAAATGGACAAAGGTCTTAAGAAAGTGCAGTCCGGTCCAAAGTACCTTGTAAGTAATATGAATGTAACCTTAAAGACCAATATCGCTCTCGAGGGGGGGGAACTGAGGTTCCAGATGCCAAAAGCCGATGACATCATCAGCCCCGAAAACCTCAGCACAATAGAATTCTCTCTAAAAGCGGTGTCCGATAAGCCGGGTATTGGCTCTTATAAGGAAGTTCCGGACCTTATCGGGCTCTCAAAAGAAGAAGCCGAAAGCAAACTGCTTGAATCGGGCTTTAAGGCAGGAGACATCCTTGAAAAAGAAAGCAGGACGCCTCAGGGTACGGTCATAGCCCAGCTCCCCTCGGGAGGCTCCCTTGCAGAACCGAAGGCAGCTGTGGATCTTACAATTTCCAGGCTTCTTTCCGTAAAGGTCCCGGACCTTGTGGGACTCGGGCTTGAAACCGCAAAAGCCCTCCTTGAAAAATCACGGCTCCGGCTTGAAGGGGTCAAAGAAAAGCCTTCAGACAAAAACCCGGGTACAGTCCTTGCCCAGAACCTCAATCCGGATTCGGAAGTCGAAGTTAACTCTGCAATTGTCCTGACGGTTTCTACAAAGGTCTACAAAGTCCCAAACCTGCTCGGGCTTGAGTTTGAGAGTGCAAAGCAAGTCATAGAAAAGTCCGGGATCCAGCCGGGTGAGATAAAGGAGCAGCTCTCAAGTGGAAAACAGGGAATTGTACTTACTCAGAGCCTCAAACCCGGGCTTGAAGTTGAGGCAAATTCAAAGGTTGACCTTGTCGTTTCAGCTGGAGAAAAGGAAGTGGTGCCTGGAAAACCCTTGCGGACCTTTCCCGAAGCTGTTGTAAAAGAAACAGTAAATAAAGTTTCTTTCGAAACTCCCTCGAAGCTGCAGTCCGAAACCACATCTCAAGTATCCCGTGAAACTTCTGCCAGTGTACCTTCAGAACCATTTAAGCAGGAGTCTAAATTAGTTCCGGGTGTAACCGGGATGTATCTTGAAAAGGCGGTCGCTTTACTCGGGGCTCAGGGGATAAAGGTCGGAAAGGTTTCGGAAGCTATTTCGACGGGGGCTGCGGGAACAGTCATAAGCCAGAATCCGGGGGCCGGTTCTGCGGTAAACCTGTCGGTCCCGATCAATCTTGTGGTCTCAAAACAGGCGCCTGAAACTCAACTGCGCAGAAGTACTCTATCCAGGCTTAAACTTTGATCTGCAGGTTTTTCGATGCCAATTGAAACACATCTTATAAAGGTTGCAGAAAATGCTACTGCCCTTCAGGTCCAGAGGATCCTTAAAGTGGTTCTGGGGGCCGGAGGGCGAATTGAAATGGTGGCAGGAAGGACAATTATCGCCAGTCTTGACAGCAACTATGCCGAATTAGTCAAGAAAACTCCGGGTGTGGCCCTTGCAGGCGGGATAAACTTAAGGGGCAGGAAGATTCCTAAGATCGTAAAAAAGGTCTCTGATGAAAAACAGGCAGGCTCCTGAGATTTTTTCGGGATCTCTGCCCATCCGAAAGCTTTTGAGCTGTTTCTTTTCAAGGGTTTTGCTTCCTGAATTCTATCCTTTGCGCTGGTAAACAGGTCAGGTTTGTTTCCATGAACGTATTATATATGGTTTATTCCTCTGGTTTGTTGCCATGAATGTATTATATAGTGTACTTCACAATGGTGTATTCTCCGGGTTTGTTGTTATCAATGTATCAATGATGGACTGCATTCGACAAAATAGACTAAATATGCGATTTTCGTCTTTGTTTCATCTTTATCATATCAATCCTCAGTTGAAGTCCGGTTTTGCAGATCTTGCTGAAACTTCAACCATAATCCGGATTTTGCCGGGAATACCTGAGTTTTTTTTGTCGAGTAGGGGTAATCCTTGCGCCTTTAACTTTAAAATTGATTAGATTTTTTTCCCCCCTGTCATTGATTCTTCTTTCTTATTATTCCCATTCCCCTACAAAGGTTTTATATATTAGATGTGCTATTTAAAGGCAAAGTACATCAGAGATGTGAGGTTTCAGGCATTATGGTGCTTGGAACTGCTTTATCAGATCAATGTGATGCTTAATGCTAAACTCCCGGAAATCTCCGGAAGTAAGGGCTTTCTACCGTTTTTACGGTTGAATTTCCTGCATAGAATATAAACCAGTGAGAAAAGTCGGATCAACATAAGTGTCAAAGGGCCAATGCTTTGAAACGCCCGCTTTTGGCGCCGCAGAGGCGTCTAAAATCGCACGAAACTGTTCAGGTTTTCGATGAGTTGCGGTTGCAGTTGCTGAATACTGAAGTTTCAAATCAGGTTACTGAGTAAATCAGGTTACTGGGTTACGAGTCAGGTTACTGAATACTGAAGTTTCAAAATCAGATTGCTATATGTTTCAAATCAGGGCCGAGTGCCTGGATTTGGGTCTGCCAGGATCGTAAGGTCGGTTCTTAAATCAGATGTTTCCTGCTGAGGCAGGAGCAAAAGGGAACCGAATATCTGCAGATGCCTGAAGGAATGTAGGGTACCGGGAGCATAGAGCTCCGGTCTGCTCGAGGCTTTCCGCCGGCAGGTCTGAACGACATCCCTCCCCCACCTGGTAGCGTTCGGGGAATCCAGTGCACTTCTCTTTTGTCACTTGTGTTGTTTCGACCGGAGGGGCTGGTATTTCAATTGAAGTTTACGGAGTAGAAATATGGCAAGCATACACCGACCAAAACGAGGTTCCCTTGCATTCAGTCCGCGCAAGAGGGCTAAGAGCCACATTCCACGGTTCAGAGCCTGGCCGGAAGCTACGGGCGAACCAAAGCTACAGAGTTTTGCAGGTTATAAGGTGGGGATGACCCACGTGATTATGGTTGATGATATAAAGAATAGCATTACCCAGGGCATGGAAATCTCTGTACCCGTAACTATAATCGAAACTCCTGCAATAAGGGTCGCAGCTATCAGAGCTTACACAGAAGACACCACCGGGGAAAAGGCAATTGCCGAGGTATGGACATCAGACCTCGATCCTGAACTCAAACGCAGGATTCCAATTCCAGCAGTAGAGAACCAGGCTGAAGCCCTTGAAACTATCAGAAAACTGATAGAAGAAGGCAGAATTAGCGACATCAAGGCAGTCACCTACACTTTACCAAAGAACCTTACCGGTGTCCCCAAAAAGGTACCGGATATCATGGAAACCGGGATCAGTGCAAGAGACCTCAGCACCAAATTCGAATACGCAAAGTCAATCCTCGGCACCCTTGTAGGTTTTACCGATGTTTTCAAGAACGGAACACTTGTTGACACCGCCGCAATTACTATCGGTAAAGGAACACAGGGCCCTGTAAAGCGCTGGGGCATCCAACTGCAAAAAGGCAAGCACTCCCGGCAGGGAAGCCTCAGGCAGGTCGGTACCCTTGGTCCCTTCCACCCGGCTCGCGTTTCCTGGAGAGTTCCCCAGATGGGTCAGATGGGATACCACCAGAGGACTGAGTTTAACAAGCGCATCCTCAAGATCGGAGCCGACGGAACAGACATCACTCCTGAGGGCGGGTTCATTAACTACGGCCTTGTCCGCGGAGACTATGTGCTGATAAAAGGCAGTGTCCCAGGACCTTCCAAGAGGCTTATCAGGCTCAGAGATCCGATCAGAGCAAAAAAAGCCGACCTTGGCGAACCCAACATCCTGTACATAAGCAGGGAATCCAAACAGGGGTGATCTAAGATGGCTACAGCAAAAACCATAGACCTTACAGGAAAGGTTATCGGGGAAATCGAACTTCCATCAGTGTTTGATGCAGACTACCGTCCTGACCTTATTAAAAAGGCAGTACTTGCAGCACAGGCAAACAGGCTTCAGCCCTATGGTCCCCGCCTCTACGCAGGCATGGATACTTCAGCAAGAGGCTGGGGCTCCGGAAGGGGCGTATCCCAGATTCCCAGGCTCGTAAACAGCAGCAGAGCTGCAAGAGTCCCGCACGCAAAAGGCGGAAGGAGAGCGCACCCACCAAAACCGGAAGCTGACAGGAGTGAAAAGGTTAACACAAAAGAGCGCCGCTATGCAATCCGCTCTGCAATCGCAGCAACCACAGATCCCACCCTTGTAAGCCTGAGGGGTCATATCTTTGAAGCTGAACTTCCGATTGTTGCGGAAAATGCACTTGAAAACCTCGAAAGGACAAAGCAGGTAATAGAATTCCTTGAAGCTGCTGGTCTGTATGAGGATGTCCTCAGGGCAAAGTACGGAAGGCATATCAGAGCCGGTCGTGGAAAACTCAGAGGCAGGAAATACAAACATAAAAAGAGTGTCCTGATTGTCGCAGGAGAAAACTCTCCTATCCAGAAGGCTGCAAGAAACCTGTCGGGAGTAGACGTCGTAACGGTAGACTCACTGAATACCGAATTGCTCGCACCGGGTACGCACGCAGGTCGCCTTACTGTCTGGACAGAATCTGCAATTGGAAAACTGGAGGGCGCATTCCAATGAGTTCGATCAATTATCCTTTTGTTACTGAAAAAGCGATGATGCTGCTTGATGAAAACAAGCTTCAGTTTATCGTTGATACCAGATCAAACAAAAAGCAGATCGTGGAAGATGTTGAGAAGCTGTACGGCTTTAAAGTAAAATCCGTCCGGACCATGACCACAATGAAGGGTACAAAGAAAGCCGTTCTTGCATTTGAAGAGCCTGAATCGGCACATGAGATTGCAACCCGGATAGGACTTATGTGAGGTGTGATACATGGGTAAGAGAATCATATCACAGAACAGGGGTAGAGGTAGTCCGACCTACAGAGCTCCTTCTCACAAGTACAAGGCAGAACTGAGGCACCCCCGTGTGGATGAAAACTCCTCCCTTCAGGGAGAAGTCATAAGAATCGAGCACGACCCTGCCCGTTCAGCCCCTATCGCAAGAGTTGCCTTTGAAAACGGAGAGGAACTTTTCCTTCTTGCTTCCGAAGGCATTGCGGTAGGAAACATCATCGAGTGCGGAGACGATGCCGAGGTCAAGCCAGGGAACATTGTCCCTATCGGAAATGTGCCTGAAGGTTTCTTCATCTGCAACATCGAATCAAAGCCAAAAGACGGCGGCAAATTTGTCCGTTCCTCCGGAGTATATGCAACCGTTGTGACTCACGAACCGAACAGAACTGCGGTGGCTATGCCCTCCGGCAACATAAAGTGGCTTAACCCCAAATGCAGGGCAGTAGTCGGGATTGTTGCAGGCGGCGGCAGAGTGGACAGACCCTGGCTCAAAGCCGGGAAAAAGTACCACAAACTGAAAACCAGGGCTGCAAAGTATCCAAGGGTTTCTGGTGTTGCTATGAACCCACGTGACCACCCATTCGGTGGAGGTGCCTGGAAACACCCGGGAAAGCCCACAACTGTTAGCAGAAACGCCCCGCCTGGAAGAAAGGTAGGACTGATTGCAGCAAGAAGGACCGGAATGAAGCGCTGATGAGGGGTATTCGTTATGGTAAAAAAATCATCATCAAGGTTACCGAAGAGAAAGGGTGAATTCACCTACCGCGGGAAAACCGTCTCAGAACTTCAGGAACTGAGTATTGAAGAGTTTGCAGAACTTCTGCCTTCCAGAGAGCGCAGGAGCATCAAACGCGGATTCACAGAAGGGCAGAAAAAAGTCCTGCACGATTTCAAGGAAGGAAAGAGAGTCAGAACCCATCACAGGGACCTGATCATCCTTCCCGAAATGATTGGAACAGCTATCGAAATCCACAACGGGAAACAGTTTGTAGGTGTGGAACTTCAGCCTGAAATGATCGGGCACCGCTTCGGAGAATTCGCACCCACAAGACCAAAAGTTAACCACGGCAGTGCCGGTGTGGGAGCAACCCGTTCAAGCAAGTTCGTACCGCTGAAATGAGGTGAAGGGAATGGCAAGAATAAACTATTCAATCAATGGAGACCCTGAAACTACCTCTAAATCAATGGGTTCTGAACTTCATATTTCCCCGAAGAAGTCCCGTGAGGTTTGTTGCAAGATTAAGGGCATGAAAGCCACTGAAGCAAGGAAGTTCCTTGAGGACGTAATTGCCCTGAAGCAAGCAGTGCCCTTCAAGAGACACTCCGAAGGGGCCGGTCACAGGAAAGGTCCCATGGCTGGAGGGAGATACCCTGTCGGTGCTTCAAAAGAGATCTTAAAGGTTCTCAAAAATGCAGAGAGCAACGCCGAGTACAAGGGTCTTGAACCTGCAAACATGTACATCGTCCATGCTGCTATTCAGCGCGGAAGAGTAATTCATGGGTTCATGCCGAGGGCAAGAGGAAGAGCAACGCCCAAAGACACGGAAACTGTAAACATCGAGATGATCCTCTCCGAGGTGCGCTAAATGGCAATAGAGAGAAAGTTCGTAAATGACGGGTATGTTAAAGCCTCCATGGACGAGTATTTTGCAGAACAGCTGAACAGAGCTGGATACGGCGGCATGGAGCTGAACAGGACCCCCATGGGCACCCAGATTGTTATCTACTCCGAAAAGCCGGGAATGGTAATCGGGAAGGCCGGCAAGGTCATCAGAAAACTTACCCGTGACGTTGCAACCAAATACAACCTCGAAAACCCGCAGATTGACGCTCAGGAAGTCAAGAGACCTGAACTTAATGCCCAGATGATGGCATCCAGGCTTGCGTCTTCCATTGAAAGAGGATGGTACTTCAGAAAAGCTGGACACAACACCCTCAGAGCAGTCATGAGCGCAGGTGCCCTTGGCTGTGAAGTGGTAATCTCCGGAAAGCTTACCGGAGCAAGGTCAAGAGTCGAGAAATTCGTCAACGGGCACGTAAAACATTCCGGACACCCTGTACAGGAAGTAGTCGACGAAGGGTTCGCAGTAGCAATTAAAAAGCTAGGAACCCTTGGCTGCAAAGTCAGGATCATTCAACCTGACATTGTTCTGCCTGACTCATTCAGGGTGAAGGAACCAAGCGAAGTCATAGAGGAGCCCGTCGCTGAAAAGCCTGCCGAGAAACCGGTTGAAAAAACCGCTGAAGCCCCTAAAAAGGAAAGCGCGGCAAAACCCAAAGCTCCTGCAGCAGCACCCGCGAAAGCGGAAGAGGTAGTCGAAGTCGCAGAACCCGAAGAATCTGAGGAAGAAACTCAGCCTGAGGTATCCGAAGACTCTGAAGAAGCTGAACTTATCTATGTTGAGGGCTCAGAAGAAGTCCGAAGACAGGTCAATGGTGTCTGGCAGCACAAGCATGAGAGCTATGACTACTGGCATCCCATGGCAAGGGTCCACAAGGAGGCTAAGGAATAATGGCAATCCTCAGGACCAACGAAATCCGGACCATGACAATCGAAGAACGGGCTGACGAACTCGAAAACCTGAGCAACGAACTGATTAGGGAAAGAGCTCTTACCTCCGCAGGCGGAGCTCCTGACAATCCGGGAAGAATCGGAGAGATCAAGAGAACGATTGCCCGTATAAAGACTATTCAGCACGAGCTAAATGATATCTAAAGTGGAAATCCTGCCTTCGACCCTAATCTACCACGAATTGATAGGGCTCGATATTAAGGTAATTAACTCCACTAATCCATCATTAACAGGAATCCGGGGCAGAGTTATCAACGAGACGAAAAATATGTTAGTTGTAGAAAACTCTCAGTCCCGAGAACTGAAGATTCCCAAGGCGGATTCGGAATTAATCTTCCGAATCCCTGCCGAGCTCTCCGAAAAAGGCCGCAGATCCGATACATTCGTAAAAATTCAGGGAAACCTGCTGCTCTCACAGCCCGAAAATCGGATCAAGAACATCAAAAAGTTACGTAAATGGGGCTAAACTCATGGCAAGAGACATTGGATTGAATATACCGGCGCCATCAGAAGAATGTGAAGATGTATACTGTCCCTTCCACGGAACACTTCCTGTAAGAGGTCAGATCCTTGTGGGTACCGTGGTCAGCAGTAAGATGGACAATACGGTAGTCATTGAAAGGCAATACATGAAAATGGTGCCGAAATACCAGAGATACGAGAAGAGACGCTCGAAGGTTCACGCACACAACCCGCCTTGCATTTCCGCAAAAGTTGGCGATATCGTCACGATCGCAGAATGCAGGCGTATCAGCAAGACCAAGTCCTATGTGGTGGTCAAAGCGGAGGTGCCCAAATGAAAGGCATACGCTCAAGCATCCCAAGGGCTCTGAACGCAGGCGCCAAGATTCCATGTGTAGACAACACCGGAGCCAAGGTTGTTGAGATTATTTCTGTCAAGAAGTACAGAGGAGTCAAAAACAGAATGCCCTGCGCAGGAATTGGAGACATGTGCGTCGTTTCCGTAAAGAAAGGCACACCCGAAATGAGGAAACAGGTTCTCCTCGCAGTGGTGATTCGCCAGAAGCAGGAATTCTGCCGTCCTGACGGGCTGCACGTGTCCTTTGAGGACAACGCCATGGTAATCACGGACGAAGACGGAATTCCAAAAGGCACGGACATAAAAGGTCCGGTTGCAAGGGAAGTAGCTGAGAGGTTCCCCAAGATAGGAACTACAGCATCCATTATTGTCTGAGGTGATTGCAATGGTATCCAAACAGCCAAGAAAGCAGAGAAAGGCAAGATACACCGCACCTCTCCATATCAGGCAGAAATACATGGGTGCAAGACTCAGTGAAGGACTTACCAAACAGTACGGCACAAGAAGTGCTGCAGTCATCACTGGTGACACAGTAAAGGTCATGCGCGGAGACTTCAAGGGAACTGAAGGAAAAGTTCAGTCAGTATCCCTTATGGACGGCACAATCACAGTGGACGGAGTTATTTCCACAAAAGTGGATGGCACAGAAGTCCCAAGGCCCGTAAACCCCTCAAACGTCATGATCACAAAACTGGAAATGAAGGACGGGCGCAGAGCGTCAAGCATTAAGAAGTGAGGCAGGTGATTTTGTGACACACCAGAAAAGATTATCAGTTCCAAAGAGCTGGAAGATCGGGAAAAAAGGTAATAAGTGGATCTCCACTACCCACCCGGGGCCTCACAGCCAGGCACGCAGTCTTCCACTCGGAATCATCATCCGTGACATTCTCAAGCTTGTTGACAACAGCAGGGAAGGTAAAAGGATTCTCTCCGAAGGAAAAGTCCTTGTTGATGGAATTCCCAGAAAAGACCTCCGATTCCCGGTAGGGCTCTTTGATGTAGTTACACTCCCTCTCGTAAATGAAGCATACAGGATGCTCCAGGACGAAAAGGGACGTCTGAACCTTCACAAGCTCAACGAAACTAACGTAAACAAGCTGTGCAGGATCGACAACAAGGTAACCGTTAAAGGAGGAAAAGTACAGCTTAACCTCAATGACGGAACCAACATCATTGGCTCCAATGAATACGGGACAAAGGACTCCCTGATTCTTTCCATTCCAGACAAACAGGTAGTAAAACACCTGAAGTTTGAGGTCGGAAACCTTGCAATGGTTATTGGCGGCCAGCACTCTGGAGAAACCGGAAAGATTATGGAGATCCGGGAAGTTAAGAGTTCCAGGCACAACACAGTAATGATTTCCGGAGAAACCGATTTTGAAACAATCGCAGACTACGTGATCGTTATTGGCAAAGACAAACCTGAAATCCGGCTTGGCGGTGAGCTGCGTGAGTAACCCTATGCGCACACCGGTCGTCGAAAAGGTAATTGTCCACATGGGTGTTGGAGAAAGTGGCCAGCACCTGGTAAATGCCGAAGAAATCCTCCGGACCATCACAGGGCAGGGAGTCGTAAGGTGCTTTGCCAAAAGGACTCTTCCTGCTTTCGCGATCAAAAAAGGTGAACCCATCGGCTGCAAGGTAACCCTCAGGGGCCAGACAGCCCAGAAGTTCCTTGAGACCTCTCTCGGGATAATCGAGAAGACCCTGAGCAGGACCCAATTTGATTCCCTCGGAAACGTCTCTTTCGGAGTTGAAGAACATACTGACTTTCCGGGAATGAGATATGATCCTAACATTGGGGTTTTCGGAATGGATGTAACTGTTGTACTCAAGCGCCCGGGAGAAAGGATCTGCAAGAGAAGAATTGCACTCAGAAAGATCCCGACTGGCCACAGGGTCACGGTTGATGATGCGATCACCTTCCTTAACGAAAGTTATGGCGTGGAGGTCATGTAAATGACAGATACAATAAACAAGTCCGGAAGAGGAGTAAACGAATGCAAACGGTGTGGAAGAAAACAAGGTCTTGTCCGCAAATACGACATTTACCTCTGCAGGCACTGTTTCAGGGAGATTGCCCACGAGATGGGCTTTGAGAAGTATTCGTAAGGTGATTTAAATGGTATTACTTGATCCTCTTGCAAACGCCCTTTCCACAATCAAAAATGCAGAAGTCATTGGGAAGAGCTCCTGTATAATCAGGCCTGCTTCAAAAAACATTGGTAACGTCCTGAAGGTTATGCAGGATCTCGGCTACATTGGAGAATTCGAATTTATCGACGATGGAAAAGCCGGAATCTATAGCGTTGCCCTTGTGGGAAGAATTAACAAATGCGGTGCAATAAAGCCGCGTTATTCTGTCGGAACTGCCAGCTTTGAACGCTGGGAAAAGCAGTTTCTTCCAGCAAAGAACTTTGGTGCCCTTATAGTAACCACTTCAAACGGCGTCATGTCTCAGTACGAGGCCCGTGATAAGAAGATCGGTGGGCAACTTCTTGCTTATGTGTACTGAGGAGGGAACAGGAAATGGTTAAGGAAATTGCAAGAAAAATAGAGATTCCTGAAGGAGTTTCCGTATCTCTCTCTCGAGATGTCTTCACTGCCAGGGGTCCAAAGGGAACTGTTGAAAGAAAGTTTTGGTACCCCGGAATCAGGATAGAAGTCAGGGAAGAAGAAATCCTGGTGGATGCTGAGTCCTCCAGGAAAGAGCAGAAAGCTATGGTAGGAACTTTCACCTCTCACATCAAAAACCTGATCACAGGCGTGAATGAAGGTTTTGAGTGTAAGATGACCATTGTGTATGCTCACTTCCCGATGCAGGTAAAAGTTGAAGGTAAAACCTTCATAATCGGGAACTTCCTTGGAGAAAAGAAGCCAAGAGTTGCTAAAATCCTTGGCGAGACAAAGGTTAAGGTAAGCGGGAGCGAAGTTACCGTTACCGGAATCAACAAGGAAGATGTCGGGCAGACTGCCGCAAACATAGAACAGAAGACCAAGATTAAGAGATTCGATCCAAGGACTTTCCAGGATGGAATCTACATCGTGCAGAAGCCCTGAGGTGATTATGATGGCAGAAGAATTCAATGAAGTTGAAGGAACTTCCGTTTCTACCCTTGATATGGATCCTGAATCCAGGCGCTTATTCAATGTGAGAAAGGTTCAGAAGGGGAAGAAACCCCAGTTCAAGAGAACCTGCAGCCACAAGTTCAAAAGGCTTGACAGCAACTGGAGGCGTCCGAGAGGTTTGCAGGGCAAACAGCGCAGAAAGTATGTTTCAAAAGGTGCTCATGCCCAGGTAGGATACGGAAGCCCTAATGCGGTCAAAGGCCTGCACCCTTCGGGTTATTCTGATGTTCTAATTTCCAGCATTGCGGATCTTGAACTTGTTGACCCGTCTTTTGAGGCTATCAGGATAGCAAGGACAATAGGCGCACAAAAGAAAGCTATTATCCTCGCAAAAGCTGAAGAACTCGGGATTAAAGTACTTAACCCTGGAAGGAGTGAATAAAATGTCAGACCTGTTCAACCAGAGGAAGCTGGCTTCCAAAGTCCTTGAATGCGGGCTTGACAGGGTCTGGCTTAACCCAGAAGCATCCGAAGAAATCGCCTCCGCGATCACAAGAGAAGATATCCGCGGACTCATTGAGAAAGGCACCATTAAGGCAAAGCCTATAAAAGGAGTTAGTAGAGGCAGAGCCAGAGCTCGTGCTATCAAACGTAAGTATGGGCACTGCAAGGGACAGGGTTCCAGAAAGGGTAAGAAAGGAGCCCGTACTCCCAGGAAAGAGCAGTGGATCAAAAAGATCAGGGCTCTTAGAAACAGACTCAAGGAGCTGCGTGCAGACGGAGCACTTGATAAGTCAGTGTACTGCAGACTCTACAGAAAGGCAAAAGGCGGAGAATATAGAAGCGTTTCCCACCTTAACTCCCACCTTGAGTCCGAAAAACTGTTAAAGAAAGAATAACCAGGAGGAGCTGAAGATGGCAACAGGACCAAGATATAAGGTTCCTTTCAGAAGAAGAAGAGAAGGACGCACCAACTACCACCTCCGCCTTAAATTATTAATCTCAAAGCGGGACCGTGTGGTTGTCAGAAAGAGTGCAAGAAACGTTCAGATCCAGTTAATAGCCCCAACACAAGATGGGGACATAACGTATTCATCAGCTGTTTCGAGTGAACTTGCAAAGTACGGTTACACAGGAGCTACCGGAAACACAACGGCTGCATATCTTACAGGGCTCTTATTTGGGCTGAAAACTTTGCAGAAGGGATATGAAGGAGGCATTCTGGACATAGGACTCCAGGCTTCCTCTAAGGGTTCCAGAGTCTATGCCGCCCTCAAAGGGATTGTAGACGCTGGTTTCGACATTCCCTGCAGCCCGGAAGTGTTCCCATCGGACGAGAGGATCCGCGGAGAGCACATAGCCGAATACAGAGAAGAGAGCTCAGACCTGCCAGAGCAGTTTGAAGCAACCAAAGAGAAAATCTTTGCTGAGTTTAGTTAAGGTGATTAAATGGCATTCGATCAAGATTGGGTTCCGAAAACCAGGCTTGGAAAACTAGTCGTTGAAGGACAGGTTGCTTCCATGGATGAGGCAATCAAGTCAGGCCTGCCTATCAGGGAACCCCAAATAATTGATATGCTCCTTCCTGACCTGGAAGATGAGGTGCTCGATATCAACATGGTCCAGAGGATGACTGACTCCGGACGCCGTGTAAAGTTCAGAGCAACCGTAATCGTAGGAAACAGAAACGGCTATGTAGGGCTTGGACAGGCAAAGGACGTGCAGGTTGGGCCTGCGATCCGCAAGGCAATTGACGCTGCAAAGCTCAACATTACCTATATCCGCAGAGGCTGCGGGTCCTGGGAATGCGCCTGTGGGTTACAGCACACCGTACCTTACGAGGTAACAGGGAAGGCAGGTAGTGTAAGTGTGACCCTCATTCCCGCCCCAAGGGGACTCGGGATTGCTGCAGGAAGCACTGCAACCAAGGTACTGGAAAAAGCCGGCATTAAAGACGTATGGACCAAGACCTTCGGAACTACCAGGACAACCCTCAACTTCGCAAAGGCTACCTACAATGCCCTCAACCAGGTCAACATTATAAGGCTGCCTCTGTACTACGGTAAGGAGGAAGTCTGAGATGTATGCAGTTGTGAGAGTTAGAGGTCCGGTCAACGTACGCTATACAATTGAGGATACCATGAAGATGCTCCGCCTGCACAAAGTTAACCACTGTGTGTTTGTGCCGGAAAATCCTCATTACAAGGGCATGGTCCATAAGGTGAAGGACTACGTTGCATACGGAAAGATTGATGCAAAAATCCTTGCAGAAGTCCTCGAAAACCGTGGAAGGCTTGAAGGCGACACCCGCCTCACAGGAGAATACATCCGTGAAAACACGGACTATGATTCCATACAGGCCTTTGCCGAAGCCGTTGTCGAGGGAAAAGCCTCCCTTAAGGATGTCCCAAAACTGAAGCCTGTTTTCAGGCTTCACCCTGCCAGAAAAGGGCATGCAGGGATTAAAAGGACAGTACAGCAGGGTGGCGTACTCGGAAACCACGATGAGAATATCAACGTGCTTCTGCACAAGATGAGATAAGGTGGTTTAAATGGATACTAAGAAGTTCAGAGGGTCCAGGACCTGCGGAGGCGGGACCCATAAAAACAGGCGTGGAGCCGGAAACCGCGGAGGCCGTGGGAAAGCCGGTGGCTGTAAACACCACTTTGTAAGAGCTATGATGCGTGGGTACAGCTATGGCAAACATGGTTTCAAGCGCCCTGATGGAGTATCAAAGGACATTTCCATAGTAAATGTTGGAGAGCTCGACGAACTTGCCCCTTATCTTGTTGAAGAAGGGCTTGCGGAAATTAAGGACGGAGCATACCACATTAACCTTGAAACCCTCGGAATCGAGAAGGTACTTGGAAGCGGACGTGTCATGAAGAACCTCGTGGTCACTTCAGACGAATTTTCAGTGTCTGCCCGTGAAAAAATCGAAAATGCTGGTGGAAGCTGCATCGATGCCGAATAAGTAGTGTCATCCCGACCCTACTTATTTCATTCTTTTAGTAACTTTTTATATTAGATGTGCTATATACCAATTATACCATATACCATTATCTTACGGTAAAACACAATCTAATATTTATTATAGTCTAAATAAATGTATATTTTGAATGGTGTAATCGATGACTCTCAGGGATACATTAGAACCGTTTTTTAACAAGTTGCCCGCAGTAGCAAGTCCGGAAAAACACGTCCACTTTAAGGATAAACTCTGGTGGACTCTGGGAGTTCTGGTGCTGTACTTTGCTCTTGCAAATGTGCCGCTATTCGGGATGTCGCAGGATTCTGTTGACCTTTTTGAATCTTATCGCGCCTTCTTTGCCGGGGCTTCGGGATCTTTAGTCCTTCTCGGTATCGGGCCAATTGTCACGGCTTCTATTGTCCTGCAGCTTCTTGTTGGGGCAGACATAATTAAGATGGATCTTTCGAACCCCAAAGATCAGGCATTCTTTCAGGGGGCTCAGAAGTTCCTTGTTTTTGTCATGATTCTTCTGGAGGCTCTACCGCAGCTCCTCGGCGGATACATCCAGCCGGACCCGGGGCTTGCTTCGACTCTTGGTGTGGGTCCGGGAGTGGTCACTTTACTGCTCCTTGTCCAGATCTTTATCGGAGGCACGCTGATCCTCTTCATGGATGAAGTGATTTCCAAATGGGGTATTGGATCAGGAGTCGGGCTTTTCATAGTTGCGGGAATCTCCCAACAGATTGTTACAGGTATTTTTAACTGGCAACTTGAGGACGGACTTCCTGTGGGACTCATTCCCAAATGGATTTACATCGCCCAGAACACCGGGGCAGACTACCTCTTCTCCGGTGAAGGTCTGATGTTCCTGCTGGTCAGAGGAGGAATTCTCGCTCTCCTGAGCACGGTGATCATCTTCCTGCTTGTGGTATTTGTGGAGAGTACGAGAATTGAGATCCCTCTCGCCCACAGTGCGGTTAGAGGGGCAAGGGGACGTTTCCCTGTAAAGCTCATATACGCATCAGTCCTGCCCATGATCCTTGTAAGGGCTCTTCAGGCTAACATTCAGATGATCGGGATCATCCTTTCCGGCAGAGGAATAACCTTCCTCGGAGAATTTAGCGGATCAAAGCCACTGAACGGGATTATGTATTACCTGGCTCCCATACACAGCCCATATGACTGGATACCGTCCCTTGTGCGGGAATCCTTTGCAAGCTATGGGGCAGCTGCTCCAGCTATCTGGCAGATCTCACTTCACGTCTTTTCAGATGCCGTGATGTTGATCGGAGGCGGAATTATATTTGCCCTCTTCTGGATAGAAACTACAGGCATGGGCGCAAAGCCCACAGCCCAGAAGATATTCAATTCAGGAATGCAGATCCCTGGTTTCAGGCGGAACATCGGCAGTATTGAAAAAGTTATGCAGCGCTACATTCCAAAGGTTACTGTGATAGGTGGAGCTTTCATTGGGATTCTCACCCTGGTTGCAAGCCTACTCGGTACTCTCGGAAGTGCCGGAGGTACCGGACTGCTGCTTACAGTAAGCATTGTGTACCGTCTGTACGAAGATATTGCTTCCGAGCAGATGATGGAGATGCACCCGATGATCCGTTCCTTCTTCGGGGAGCAGTAAGGGCTGGTAAACCTCTAATTGCAGGGATACTGAAAAGATAGATCAGAAAGGAAAACAATCAAATAAAAGGACGTAAAAAGGGGATCTTCGAATGAACATAATACTCTTCGGGCCCCCGGGTGCTGGCAAAGGTACCCAGGCCAAAAAACTGGTTGATTTCTATGGAATCCCGCAGATCTCCACAGGAGATATCCTGCGGGCAAACGTCAGGGCAGAAACAGAACTGGGCCTTGCCGCCAAAGCATTCATGGACAGAGGAGACCTTGTCCCTGACGAAGTGCTTATAGGGATCATTAAGAACCGCCTGAACGAACCGGACTGCACGAAAGGTTTTATCCTTGACGGTTATCCCAGGACCCTTCCGCAGGCTAACGCCCTTGGCGTAATTCTGGAGGAAATCGAAAAACCCATTGACATCATCCTCAACTTCGAGGTGCCTGACGAAGAACTGGTCGAAAGGACAAGTGGTCGCCTTATGTGTAAGTGCGGTGCAAGCTACCACAAGACCTTCAACCCGCCTAAAAAAGCAGGTATCTGCGACATCTGCGGGGCTGAAGTCTACCAGCGCGCCGATGACACCGAAGAAGCTGTCAAAAACCGCCTTGAGGTCTACAAAAAACAGACCCAGCCCCTTATTGATTACTATAAGGAAACGGGCATCCTGGTAACTCTCGACGGCACAAAGGACATCAATGAAGTTTTTGAAGGCATCAAGGGAATTCTGACAAAATTTGCCTGAAATTTTTTACCATTTTCCCTTCTTTTTATTTTTTGTCTTAATCTCCCTGACGATTTCATGGATTCTGTTTTTCCTTTAACGGCTTTTTCCGTTTCTTCTCTGTTTTTTCTTATTGGCTATTGCTTTTCCTGGAAGCTGGGGAAAGTAAAGGTTTAAATAAGTTCTCATATATTGCCATATCTTCTGTATATGAGGTAAATCCATGATTGACGTCGTAGTAATACTTGGCAGCAAATCAGATAAGGAAATAGCGAAAAAAGCAATTGGAATCTTTGATCGGTTTGGTATTGAATATACTATTACAGTTGCATCTGCTCACAGGACCCCTGCAAGACTTGCCGAAATAATCGAAAATGCCCATAAAAACAATGTCAAGGTATTTATCGCAATTGCCGGACTCTCGGCCCACCTTCCCGGAGTTGTGGCTTCAAGTACGATAAGACCTGTGATAGGCGTTCCGGTTAACTCTGCTCTTGACGGTATTGATGCTCTTCTGTCAATTGCCCAGATGCCTACAGGGATTCCGGTTTCCTGTGTGGGAATAGGACGAGGGGACAACGCCGCAATTCTTGCTGTCCAGATAATGGCAATAGAAAACATGGAACTGGCGCAAAAGCTGGCAAATTATCGAAAAGAGTTGGTCGAGATGATTGAAAAGGATGCAGAAAGTTTGCTGGGCGAGCTTGTCCCGACCCAGGAGGCTGCGAGCATTTGATGCTGGTTTAATATGTTGAATTAATAAATTCGGGCTGTCTCCGTTTTCTTTTGGCTGTCCCGAATCCATATTTTTTCAACTTTTAATTCATACTTTCCTTATTAGCTGCTGGTTTCTGGCTACTGTTGTCACTTTGATACAGCCACTCTCTGGCTGTTATTCTTTGAAATTTCTTAAAATACAGAGGTTTCAGGCATTCAGGAGGGTTTTCTTAGCCACAGATTGATTAAATTTTAAATATTATGCGACTGCTTACTCACTAGGAAGCTTTGCTGGAGACTCTGAATTAACATGACTGAAAACTCAATAGATGAAATGATGAAGTGGGTTATCAGCGTTGACCGCCGCCTGATACTTATGGAATCAATGAAAAAGCACACTGCAGTCCGAGCTTCGGATATAGCTCATGAGACAAGCAGGTCTACGCAAAATATCAGTCGTGCTTTAAAAGAACTTGAGGAAAGGGGTTTAATCGAATGCCTGACTCCTGAAAAAACGACCTGGAAAAAATACATGCTTACGGATATGGGAAAAAAAGTTCTGGAAAAACTGGAAGGGAAATACCTGTAATTTAAAAAGCAGGTTGTGGGCCCAGAGCCCTGAGCTTCCTATTTTTATTCAGGCTTCATATTGTTGTATATATTTTTGCCCGTATATTACAGTGGGCTGTTTTTGGATCCCTTCTGCAAGTTTTTTATAGCCTTCCACAAGATCAATATTGGCCCTGACAACTGAGCTTTTGAAATCTGCCAGTTCTTTTGTGATTTCCTCAAGGGTTTCAAGATAATTCTGGTTGGTGATGATGTTCCCATCTGGCACCACCCTGTCTGAGGGGATTTCAACTCCGCGAACAATTGCTTTGTGGAGGACCAGCGTATCTTTTCCGATGCTGCAGTCAAAAACCACTGCCCCAAAACCGATAAAGCATCCTTCTCCTATCGTGCATGGGCCGTGTACAATGCAGCTGTGAGCAAGGGAAGTGTTTTTACCGATCAGTACTTCGGAATGTGAGAGAGAATGGACCACGACATTATCCTGTACATTGCAGCCGCTATGAACGGTTATGGATGATCCGGGTTCATCTGCCCTGAGGACTGCATTGGGCCCGACGAATACATCATCTGCAATACTTACATTTCCGATAATTACTGCAGTTTCGGATATCCACGCCTTTTTGCTGACTCTTGGGTGCTGATTATGGGGGTTTGGAAAATTCATTTTAAAAATCCTCGTTCATGCCTGGAAGATGCGCACGGAATCTTTTATTGGAGATATATATCCCGAATCCGACTCTCTGTTTTCAGGCTTCAATGTGTATTTATGATAAGTTATGATAAGTTATTTAAAACTATGTTTTGATTCAAAACCCCTGAAAATAAACCCCAATATTTATTCCCTGAAATAACTCATGAAAAGTATAGTTCCTCTGGCAAGAAATGAGAATCTGGCAAGAAATGAAAAGAAAAAAGAAAGTTAACGTATCACAAATATAAAAAAATTGAAAACTAAGAATATTACGGTTCAGTAAACATAATTGAGGTAATAGGATTGAAGTTCAGTAAACATAATTGAGGCAATAGGATTGAAGTTCAGTAAACATCCTCGGGCTCAAAGACCTTTTCTCCTATAACCTCTCCTTCGAGATTTCGGTAGAAACATGATCTGTAACCCATATGACAGGCTCCTCCAATCTGTTCCACCAGCAGGAGAATGGAATCCATATCGCAGTCAATCCTGATTTCCTTTACTTTTTGCAAATTTCCCGAAGTTTCCCCTTTTTTCCAGAGCTGCTTCCGGCTACGACTCCAGAAATGAGCAATGTTTGTTTCCACGGTCTTTTCAAGAGCTTCCCTATTCATATAGGCGCACATAAGAACCTCCCTGCTAACCTGGTCCTGAACTACTGCAAGGATCAGGCCGTTTTCATATTTAAGGGTATCAAAGTCAATCATGGGGGATAGATTACCAAACTAGTATAAAAAGAGAAGTTTAATAAAATATTTAGTAAGAAAAAGAAAAAGAAAAAGAATAAGCTATCCATCATTAAGTGATTGATCTTTAGTTAAAAAGTGGCTGAGAAAAACTGTGAGAAACTAATAAATCAAAATAACTGAAAATCCCTTAAAAATTTCAAACAGAACATAACTAAATTTTACCTGGAAAATACTTTTTTCCACGTATATTTTAAGTTATTTTACTACTTTTAAAGTTTTATCGCTCTTTTTCCTACTTCTTTTTTCTTTTTTGACGAGCCGCCAGACAAGCTGGCGGAGGCACCCTATAAACTATATTAAAATAAGATTTCCGGGACAGCGGGCGGTTCTAATCTGGATTGCAGGCTGGTTACAACCAGATAAAACGCAAGTAAAAAGGCTATGAAATATCGCTTATGGAGATATGGAGCAATATTAACCGATTAATAGAAAACCACGCTAAGGGGAGAGAACTTAGAAAAATACCCTGATTCTTAGGGTAAAAACACTAACGTTTTCTACCGGCAGCTGGTTTACTAACAGGATAAAAAAATGATCGGCTTTTAAATATACAAATCGTACTAATTATGTTAAAACTGTAGTACAAAGTAACAATCTTTATATTAAATAATGTGGTATTGAATTTTTATGGGAAAATGGACAATATTTTTTATTGCGTTAATTTTTGTTAGCGGTTTAATGGTCACCACCGCTGGAGCAGTACCGGTAATCATAGGCTTCAAGGACAAAGCTCATCCAGAGATGGTTCAGCCTTATGGAAAAGTAACACACAGCTACAAGTACATCCCTGCCGTAGCTGCTGATCTTCCGGAACAGGCGATTGAAAATCTGAAAAAGAACAAGAACATCGCATACATTGAGCCGGACTTTGAGGTTAAGGCTCTCGGGGAAACCTTGCCCTGGGGGATAGAAAGAATCGGGGCTCCACAGGTACACGCAAGTGACAACAAAGGTACGGGGGTCAATGTTGCTATCATAGACACCGGAATTGATCATACTCATCTAGACCTTAATGAAAATTACAAAGGCGGATACGATTTCGTAAATAACGACGCTGACCCTATGGATGATAATGGGCACGGAACCCACTGTGCAGGCATCATCGCTGCAGTAGATGATGATACAGGAGTTATCGGAGTGGCCCCAGAAGCAAATTTATATGCACTCAAAATACTCGATAGTACAGGAAGCGGTGATTCCAGTGACCTGATAGCAGCGATCGACTGGGCAATAGCTACTCATGGAGATGATGGGGACGATTTAAACGATATCCAGATAATTTCAATGAGTCTGGGCTCAGACAGTGGATTGGAATCGCTTAATTCGGTATGTACTGAAGCCTACTATACTCATGGAATCCTACTGGTTGCCGCTGCCGGAAATGATGGGAACAGAAGGGGAACAGGAGATTCTGTAGACTATCCAGGAGCATACAGTTCAGTAATAGCAGTTGCAGCAACCGATAGCAATGATGTAAGGGCTTCATTCTCGAGCACAGGTCCGGCCGTTGAGCTTGCAGCGCCCGGTGTAAATATCTTCTCAACCTATCTGGGAGGCTACGCCTCAGCAAGCGGAACCTCAATGGCCTGCCCACATGTTGCAGGAACCGCAGCTTTAGTTCTGTATGCAAACCCAACTTTTACCAATGAGAATGTAAGAGGGAAGCTTGCACAAACGACTACAGACCTTGGCACTTCAGGAAGAGACACCTTGTATGGCTTCGGCCTGGTAAATGCAGAAGCTGCTGCAATCGTTTCAGAGCCCGATGAAACAGATCCGGAAATATCAAACGTAGATGCAGAGGCTGCCGCTTATTCAGCTACAATTACCTGGACTACAGATGAAGCCAGCAACAGTACAGTCAGGTACAGCACGGACACAAGTTACTTTGAAGAGGAATCAAACCCGACGCAGGTCACATCCCATACTGTCGAACTTACCGGACTTGATCCCGCGACCATCTATTATTACGAAGTCCTGTCTTCAGATGCCGCAGGAAATACTGCAGTTGACAACAACGATGCACAATACTACAGTTTCACCACATCTGAAGAGAATGTAGAAAACCTAATTCATATCGATAGCGTGAAGGTAACAACTAGTAAGAGAGTAGCCGGGAAAAATATTTTTGTTTCTGCGAAAGCAGTCGTGACCATACTGAGTAGTAATGGCCCTGTTGAGGGAGCCATCGTCTCAGGCAAGTGGAGCGGGGCAACCTCTGATATAGATTCTGCCACTACAAACAACGAGGGAACTGTGACAGTATATTCAGATGAGGTAAAATACAAAAGCGGCACACTGACTTTCACTTTCACAGTCAACGATGTGAATTACACGATCCCATGGAACGAAAAAGAACTATCTGATACGGGAACATATACTTCTTCTTAATTTCAAAAAAATGAGCCTGAAAAGAAAGTAAGTTAAAATTTATGTCCCTTAAAGGGACAAAATATTTCCTTTTTTAAAAAAGAACCTCTGAAAACAAAGTTCTGTTCTCACGGTTTGATCCCAAGAACATCTTCAACATAAGCCCTTAAAATTTCTGCAACACTCCAGGCCTGGGCAATGCAGCCCCCGGGGGAATAAGGGAAATCCCCATCGAATACCTCGGAAATGGTGCCTATACCTGCCGTTTCAAGATGCATATCAAAGCCTCTGAGAAGGGAACGCATATCCTCAAGGCTCTCTTTTGAGTAGTTGTGTACTTTCCTGTAGGCTTTGACATATGGTCCAAGAAGCCAGGGCCAAACGGTTCCGTTGTGGTAGGCCAGGTCCCTTAGTTCAGGCCCTCCCTGATAACGCCCTATATAAGAAGGATTATCCATTGAAAGTGTCCTGAGCCCGAAAGGTGTGAGCAGATCCTTTTCCACACTGTCCACAATAGCCTTTTCTTTCTCAGAGGACAGCATTGTGTAGGGGAGCGCTACTGCAAAAATCTGGTTAGGGCGGATCGACGGATCTTTAATCTGATTTCCCGCCTCATCTTCAGAAACGATATCATAGAGGCAGTTAGTCTCCGGATTCCAGAAAACGTCTTCAAAGTTAGAGGCCACCCCGGCTGCAAGAGTTTCATATGAAGCAGTTTCTTTGCCAAGAAGGCTTCCGAATCTGGAAGCAGTTTTTAGAGCATTATACCAGAGGGCATTGATCTCACAGGCTTTACCTGCTCTTGGAGTGACCGGCTTACCCTCTATTTTAGCATCCATCCAGGTCAGTTGAGGGCCCTGCCGAATAAGATAATCAGAGTCCATGCCGATTCCAAAGTCTGTGCCCTTACTGTAATTATCTATGATACTTTCCACAGTATCCCAAACAGAAGAGAGAAATAGTAAATCTTTTGTGTATGCGAAATATCGGCCAAGGGCATGAATAAACCAGAGAGAAGCATCCACTGTATTATAGGCTGGCTCTCCTCCGAAAGACGGGAAATTGTTAGGGATCAATCCTCTCCGGCAGTGCCTTGCAAAGTTTTTGAGAGTAGACCTGGCTTCATCGAATCGGTGGGAAACTAAAAGAAGACCCGGTAGAGAAATCATAGTGTCCCGTCCCCAGTCAGCAAACCAGTGATATCCAGCAATCACCGACTTCTTGCCTGTAGCGGGATTCTTCACAATAAAAGAATCAGTTGCCCTGAGAAGCTTAAGAGCAAAAGGTTCGGTAAGCCTGGAATTAAAAGCAAGAAGATTCTGTCGATATACCTCCCTTGTATAGAGTTCCTCAACTTGCTCAAGAGTCAGAGAAGAAATATCTTCGGTTGAAGCAACAATAAAAAAATGGGAAGTTCCCAGTTTGAGTTTGCTTTCGAAATACCCGGGGTTAAAGTTGTCTTCCTGAAAGGCTAGTCCGCGTTCCTTTTCAGCATCATGCTCAAAATTGTAGTACCACGTCGGATCACGATGGTACTGGAGATTGGACAAAAGCGAGAAAGAAAAACCATTGGAACTTTCCAGTTTTAATCTTGTAGAATCAGCTTCCTGATAAAAAGAAAGGTATCCTGAGCGAGTAGTAGAATGGAAATCTCTTGAGTTTACCATAGGGAAAATTCTTAGCAACGCTCCCTCTTTTCTGGATTTGATATCATAAATAATACAGGTAGTATTATTATTATGAACCATAAAGACCTTTTTTTTCACGGTAAAAACGTCGGGCTGGTAAACCCAGAGGGGGAAAGGGGCAAGAATGAATTTGGAAAGGTAATTGAAGCCCGTTGGAGAAACAATTCCTGGATATTTATGGGTCGCAAGTCGATAGACTTCTTCATTGACAGAAATTTCCTCATCAAGGGAAGAAAGTAACAAGACCCTCCCTGGTGAATTCTCTGGAGCTGCTACGAGTAGGCCATGATAGGTCCTTGTTCCGGCCCCTATAACTGTAGAGGAGGCATATCCTCCGAGCCCGTTCCCTATAATCCATTCTTTGCTTATACCTTCTTCATAAGTAGAAAATGAATCTGCTCCAAGCCTGATCCCACTCATACATACATGACTAGGGTTTGATTTCTTATATAGTTGTATGTCTGAAAGGAGGGGTTTAAACATAGAAAGAAATATACAGTATAATAAGATTTAAGATAATTATATTTTAATTGTAAACATAAACTATTTTAGTTGTACAGGACATAAGAAAGTGAGAATCATGAATCAAAACCTTTTAGAAATCCTTGTTGACATCTTCAAATCATCCGGATACAATGTTATAATATCCAGCCAGTCTGATATCCGTGTAGAGAAAAATGGGCATCAAGCTTATGTCATGTGCGCCCTGAAACCAGACTATGAGGAGATAAAATCTTTTTCCGAAAAAATGGAAGCTTGTACCGGTATCTATGTGACGACTCAGAAAATTTCGGGAAAACTGAATGACTATGCAGCTGAACTCGGAATATACATATGGGACAGAGATGAACTGGCTCTCCAGATCGGAAGAGCGGTTCTGGCAAATATGGAAAGAAAATCGAGCGCTTATCAGACTGAATCTGAAATACCTTTAAAGGAATCTCAGACCCAGGTAGAAACTCCCCCTGAACTCCCTGGAGAAAACTGGGAGGAGGAATACTTCAAAAAGGAGTTTTACTCCGATGAGAGACTTGTACCACTTCAAGATATGCCTAGAGAAACAGAAAATATCTCTTTTGAACCCAGAACCCTGCGAAAGCCAGTTGAGGAAAGAAAACCTTTAAAAAGGCTTGAAAACGATGAGGTTTCCAGAATTGAGCCATATGATATGCTGAACATACAATCTGTAGAACCCAAGATATCTAAAGATCAAGCAATTATCATTGCAAAACCTTATCTCAGCAGCCCTAAAGACGTGATTTTGAAATTCGTACCTTTCTGGAAGTATTCTTACAATGTTGAGGCAGAAAAACGGTTCAGGTCAAAAGTTATGAGCATTACAGGAGAGGGAGAAGGCTATCTTAATGCTCTTAACAAGTCAAAAGAAAATATTGAGATAGAAGGTTTTGGAACGCCTACCAGGATTCCGGCAGTGCAATATGAGGTAAAGCGGCCGAATGTAGATAAAAAACAGGCAGAGAAGATCCTTCTTAATATAATAATACAGGAAAATACACGCGAAATGCGCTTTAACAATCTGGAAGGGCAGGCAATTATCTACGAACAGAAGAGTATCAGCCCAAAAGCCGATGAAATAGAACTCGACATGGACCTTGTATATATTCCTGTATGGGAAGTAAAGGGTAAACGAAATTCTCTTGAGATCAATGCTTATAATGCCAGTGTACTTGAAGAGCCTATAGATGAAGATGCAGAATTCCTTTAAGAGAAATCTGGAAAAATTATTGAAAGAAAAATATATAAGATAGAAAATATATTTACATATTGGGAGAAAGTGGTTTTCTAAGAAAAGAAATCCACAATCTGCCTTTGAAGACTTCTTTGATAAAACTTTTTCAGGAAAAAGAGATGCCATCTCGCATAAGCGTTATATGTATTAGATGCAAGATTATATAACGCTGAGGAGTTATCTAGTAAGCTGTAACGGATGGCTTTATATAGAAGATTAAGGTCTTCAGTGTTTTAAACTTATCAAAAATAAAAGAGGTATATATAAATGATTGAAGTAACAGAAAAAGCTGCTGTAGAGCTGAAAACACTGCTGGAACAGGAAGGGAAACCGGAACTTGCACTCAGGATCTTTGTTGCTGGAGTAGCCTGCAGTGGAGTCCAGTACGGACTCGCCCTCGATGAGGAAGTGAAGGAAGATGATGTGACGATAGAAAGCAACGGAATTAAGCTGGTAATGGCAAAAGACATTGAGAAAAGCTTCACTGACGGCAGCATTGATTACGTTGAAGATGAAAACGGAAAAGGCTTCCTTATCCGCAACCTCGGTGCCGGTGGCGGATGCGGTACCTGTGGCAGCTGCCATTAAATAAAAGCAAAACCGTGCAGGGACATGAAAAATACCCGAACCTGAAGAAGCAAATAAAAAGTGAAAAAAAAGGAGAAGGGGATCTATGATTCCAGGAATGGGAGGCCGGGGGACAAACCCGGCCAAAATGAAACAGATGATGAAGCAGATGGGGATTAATGTTAAGGAGCTTAAGGACATTGAAGAGGTAATTATAAAGACTGCGGACTCGAACATAATTATTGAGAACGCAAATGTCACTATAATGACAGTCCAGGGTTCGGATACATATCAGATTGTAGGCGATGCAAAGGAAGTCCCAAAATCTCTGGAAATCCCTGCCGAAGACATCAAACTCGTAATGGAGCAGACCGGCGTCTCCGAAGAAGAAGCTGGGAAAGCCCTGAAGAACTCAAACGGAGATCTGGCAGAAGCCATTGTGGCACTTTCTTCTGCCTGATTCCTTTTTTTCATTTTACTAACTGTTATCTTTTTAAAAATTCAAATTTGGATATTTCTGCCAAAACATTTTATTTAATGCACATTTCGAACCCCTGCCAATATCGGACAATAATGTATGACTATTGGACATTTTATTGACTTTATATTAACAAAATGATTTTTTAGTATAGCATAGTGGCACAAGAGTGCCAGGGTTCGAAATGTGCAATTTAGGCGTTATCCTGAGCATTAACTTCAAGATTTTTGAGTATTTTTCGGGACGCCTTATCCAGTTCACCCTTAATATCTTAACCTGCACTGAACACCTCAGTCTATTTTAAGGCATTATATTCCTCTAAGAGCACTTGTCTTTGTGTTCTTTTATACTGCAGAACATGGATGGGACTGGGAAATTTTATAGAAGAAGCTTACACAGAAAAAGGTATAAAATTCTCCAGATGGCTCAAGCCTTATGTAAGCTAGATCCTTCATCTGAGAATTCTCAGTGTACTGATTAAAGGCTGGATGAACGTATTTCAGAACTAAACAGAAATGCCATCAAAAGAAATTAAAGGAGAATTTCATTTTACGGTAAGCCCTGGATTTAATTATGAAGTCTCACGCGCCCTTCGGGACTTGGACAGAGTGCCAGAATAGGATACCAGTACATCAAAAGAGTTGAACCTGATTTTATAGAAAAGCAGAGCTAAAAAGGCGCCGGTACATAAAAAATCAAATAACAAAAACAACGGGATGAAAAAAAGGTAAGAATAATAAAACTTAGAAAATGGTTTCAAAAGAATAAAATGATTAAACAAATATAAGTAGTGTGTGTAAAAAAACAACGGCAGACAAGATAGACAAGAAAATAGACAAAGTAACAAGATCGAGAAGAATAGCAGGATTCAAAGAAGGAAAAACAACAGTAATATAAAAAAATCAGCATCATAAAAACATTTCAAAAAATCAGTATCAAAAAAACAATTTTAGAATAGAGTTAAAGTAGTATAGGGTGAAATTGGCAGCGATCCAGAGTTCCCGAAGGCTCGCACACCCGAGTTTCGCGTCGGGAGCACGAAGTCCGTTTCACTCGCTTCGCTCGCTCAAGCAGATAACGTAACAAGATATCAAAAAACAATATAGGAAAAACATTTCAAAAAAACATTTCAAAAAATCAATATCAAAAAAACATTTCAAAAAATCAATATCAAAAACAACAGTAATATCAAAAAACATTTCAAAAAAACAAGTTTAGAATAGAGTTAAAGTAGTATAGGGTGAAATTGGCAGCGATCCAGAGTTCCCGAAGGCTCGCACACTTCAGTACAGTAAGGAACGTGGACAGGCTTATCTT
>NZ_JAQUVZ010000006.1:115451-146183 GCF_028693135.1 Methanosarcina sp. | reverse complement strand
AAAAGGCTTGAGAAGCGCGGGTATTCCGAAGAAAAGGTAAACGAAAACGCAGAAGCCGAATCAATCGATTTGATCCTGGCGGAAGCTTTTGAATGGTGCGAAAAAGTTTTTGAGGTAAATACAACCGACAGGACCGCAGAAGAGACTGCGGAGGATGTGGAGAAAATCATAGACCATCTTCTGAGCGGAAAAGAAGATGAACTACATGAATACAGCCCGGGCTCCCTTGACTGGATAGATTCGGTGCCCTGAAAGAAAGTAGTGCTAAAAAAGCATTATAGAGAAAAGTTGTTATCACTTGCAGAAACATTCCTGAGACGGGTTATTCCGTCGATATCTTTGATTGTTTCTACAATAGGTTTTGGGACAAGATGTTCCCATTTTTCTCCTGCAATCATCCGCCTCCTTATTTCAGTTCCAGAGTACCTTTCCCTGATATAGAGTGGGGACTCCTTAACGCAGAACCCGGCTTCCCGGAAGAGCTGGATGACAAGAGGATTGTTCGAGTACACCACGTCAAAACGAGGAGTTCTGGATGCGACGTGGTGGACCCAGATAGAGTTGTACCTGACATCTTCGATGGGGAGGACGTAATGACGGATGGGAAGGTGCTCAAGCGCATTGTAGAGCATCAGTACCCTTTCTCCTGCAGTAAACGGATCGGTGGCTTCATGGCTTTTCTGGGCACTGCCGACGCCTATAACCAGTTCATCCACCTCTTCTGCAATCCGCGTAATTACGGTGTGGTGCCCGAAATGATACGGCTGAAAACGTCCGATATAAAAAGCTCGTATCATCCCGGATTCCACCTCGAATTTGTACTGGTTATCTTTTTAGATATATCTGGATATATCTTCCGGTTTCAGATCTTTTCATCGCGGATTCCAGTCTCAAAGCTGAACTTCTCGCAGACTTCAAGGAAATGTTCAGCATTGCCCTTACGCTTCATATCGATAAGCTTTCCGACAAGGTCGAGGCCCGGCTTGGGGTCTTCCATGATCTCCATATCCTCGCGGACCATATCGAAGTACTTCTCTCCGACATCGGTTCTTATAAAGACCGTATTCCACCCGTCAGGAGCCCCGACAGAACCTACTGAGATATCGGCAAAAACCGAGGTATAATCACAGCAGTGGTGGCAGGGGTTTCGGGCAAACTTGGCCACTTCCTTGATGGGCACGGAGTGAACCTCGCCGTCATCGGTGTAGACCCAGAACTTGCCCTTGGTGAACTCCATCTTCCGGACGTCTTCGACCTTTACCTTAAGGATTTCAGGAACGATATTCTCAAGCATGACATCATGATGGAAACTTTCCATACAGAGCAATCCGATAATGAGCACGATCTTTTCGTTTACATTCTCCCGGATCAGATGTGCAGCATGGGCCTGGCAGGGCACTCCAATAACTGCAATCCGGTTGTACTTTTCGAAGGCTTCCCTGAGCATTGCAAGAACGGGGTCTGATGTGTACTTTGTCCCTCTTGTCCGTTCCACATCTTCTGCACTTGTCAGCAGGACCACTTCAGGTTCCCACTTCTCATTTCTGGTAATCCCAACTGCACAGTCGATTTTACCCTGCCTGAAAAGAGATTTAAGGATACCGCTGGATACTCCTCCATCCTGGCTGCCGGCATTGTCCTTTGACTTTGCACCAAAGAACTTACGCACGTTTGCAAGCTCGTTGTCGATGAAGCCGTCCACTACCGGACAGACCCGACTACAGGTTAAGCAACCTTCACAAACCTGGTATCCGGCCCCTTTCTCATACAGGCCCAGATCGTTCGGATCTCGAATTTCACCCGCCTTCTTTACGGTAACAGCTCCAATGGGACACACGGCCTCGCATGCCCCACAGGCTGCGCATACGTCAAAGTCAATGACTTCTGCAATCTTTGGTGGCAATCAGTTACCTCCAATGCCTTGATAAGCTTGCCTTATCGGCAAGATGTTTTTAAAAATATAATGAAATAAATTAAAAATGGTTATGCAGGATGTAATAAAAATTACATCTTTGCAATGATCTCTTTGCCTATAAGCTTTATTGCTTTTTCTTTGTCAGGACCGATAGGGGATCCGGCTACAATCTGGGTTACTCCAATTGCCTCAAGGTCCTTAATCCTCTTCAGACAGTCCTCAGGAGTTCCGCAGATAGCAAAGGATTCGATCATCTGAGGGGTAACAAGCCCGCCCATGAGGGATCCGAAGTCTCCCTTGGCGATAGCTTCACCGATCTGCTTCTTGGCTTCGACAGGGATGCCGTGGCGCTCAAGGACAAGGTCAGGAGAACCTGCAACGATAAAGGCGACCACTACTTTTGCAGCATTAACTGCTTTTGCCGGGTCTTTGTCAATGGAGAAACAGGCGTATGCGGCAACATCGACTTCACTTGGGTCGCGACCGACTTTTTCGGCACCCTTGCGGATCTGTTCCACAGCGACCTCAAAGTCCTTCGGGTGAGAAGCGTTGATAAGGACACCGTCTGCAATTTCACCGGCAAGTTCGAGCATCTTGGGACCCTGGGCGCCCATATAAATAGGGACATTTCCAGCTTTGAAAGCAAGTTTGGCGCCTCCGAACTTAACCATTTCGCCGTCCATGGAGACTTTTTGGCCTGAGAGGAAACCTCTGATTGCCTGAATTGATTCTTTGGTGGTTGCGAGAGGCTTTTCCCATGCAATGCCCATGGCATCGAAGGTTGCTTTGTCTCCGGGTCCGAGACCAAGGACTGCCCTGCCGCCTGAGATTTCAGCAATTGAACCAATGCTGGATGCTGTAATTGCAGGGTTTCTGGTGTAGGAGTTTGTAACACCGGAACCAATCTTGATGCTGTTGGTATTTAGAGCGAGAACGGTAAGAGTGGAATATACGTCACGGTTGTTGTAGTGGTCAGTGATCCAGACGTAGTCGAATCCCTGCTGTTCTGAAAGCTTTGCGTAATATGCGATCTTTAAAGCAGGATCGGCCGGTACAAATTCGATTCCGAACTTCATATTTGGTAACTCCTTTTAACTAATAATTAATAGCTAGACGGGCCTGTTTTTCGCCCCACATAAAGATATCTATGTAATTATAATTAACATCCAGTATAATAGAGGTCAATTATAATCTTGAACTACAATTCATATAACAGTATTTAAGAATCTATATATAATTAACTGTATTAAAGGAAATGTATATAAAACCCTTAATAAAAGAAGATCTCAAAATACCCTTTGAAAGTGAAGACCTATTCAAGACCTGATTAATTCAAAGGAAATAATCAAACCTTATAAACCTTTTCCATAACAGGACTTTTTCAAACCATATAGGACTTGCTTACTCAATAAATAAAATCAAGTGTATGCGGCCTTATCAATATTATTGTGATTTATACAGATGAGTGTTATCTGTTTTGTTTTTCAGTTCAACTGCATAGATCCTGACCAGATCTGGTCCTGACCAGATTTCAAACCATAATTCAGGAAAAATAATAAATAGCTAATTTTAAAGAAAGTTGTTCTTCAAAAAACAGGAAAAGGTTTATATTATAAAAATGTAAGCTGCCGAAATAGTTAGAGTTTTTCATGGTTAGAAAATGATAAATATAGGGGTTAAAGATAACGAAATAGGGAAAAGACAAAGCCTTAAAGCCCGGTAAAAAAATGTGTGAAAAAAATAAGACAGAACCGGATAGAAGGGGAAAATTTATGTTACATTTTAAAAAGTCCTTACAATTATATACAAAGAATCGATAATATAGATGGGTGTAGATAAAATCCGGAGTAAGTACCGGGAATAATAGGGCAAGTGGAAAACCCGCTTAAAAGTTTTGGTCAACTGCCCCTTAAGCTAAAGGACTCAGGATTTTCCTGCTAAGGGTTTAGGAATTTAAACTAAAAAATAAGGAGGTGAATTAGCTATGGCTGTATCCAGAAAAGGAGAAAAGTACCGATGCGAGATCTGCGGCAATGAGGTCACCGTAACAGAAGTAGGAGGCGGAACACTTGTTTGCTGTGGAGAAGACATGATCCTCATAGAGGAATAATTAAAGGGTCATTAGAGAGTCAATTAAAGAGTCATTAGAGAGTCAGGAACTCTCTCATATGATAAGTTTATGAAATCTCAGACCTGAAAATGTTTGGATAAAATTCGAATAAAAACAGGATTTCCTGATTAGGAGGAAAACCAATGAAATGTTATGAGTGCGCCATAGAAGGCAAAGATACGGATGCTGTTGGAATTTGTATTGTATGTGGGAGAGGGGTTTGCAAAGATCATCTTATCCATGAGGAAACCCCGGTCTGGGAGGGGGACTACCCGATAGAGCTGAAGCCCGACCTTGAACATATAAAAAGAATTGTCTGCCTTCCCTGCCATGAAGCCCTGAAGGACAACTGCCTATTTAATGAGGTTTGCTGAGGTGACCAAGAATGCTAAAATGTTACGATTGCCTTGAAGAAAATAAGGATACTGAAGCAGTAGGGGTTTGCATCGTCTGCGGAAAGGGCCTCTGTATGGAACATATAAAGCAGGTAGAATTCCCAATGAAAGGAGGAGGATACCCGCTGCCTCACAAGACACTAAAGAAGGGCCTCCCACGGATGCTATGTAAAGAATGCATTGGCAATATTCTTGAAGACGGGTTCTGCGTCTAAAAAAACGACTGTGCATATCAATATAAATATCAAGATAAATAATTAATACAAATATAAATCAATGGAAATTAGTAGTTATAATTACGGAGTAGAGGAGATTAGAAGAATGACAGAACACAAAGAGATAATAGAAAGTATGGGAGAAAAAATGGGGTTCACCCCTCAAATTCTGAAGACGCTTGGGGATCTTGATCCGGAATTCCTGCACAAATACAGAAGATGTGACAATAAAATACTGACAGATGGAGCCCTTCCAGCCAAGATGAAAATCCTTATGGCCCTTGCAGTGGTGGCATCAAAGCAATGCGAATCCTGTACCGTGTCCCAGATGAAAAGTGCACTCAAAAATGGGGCTACCAAAGAAGAGATCATGGAAACAATGGAAGTCATCTTCATCACCTCAGGTGCTCCTGCCGTAGCTGCATGCAGGGATGCTCTTAAAATGCTAAAAGAAATGTGAAAACCACATTTAAGAAAAAATATCTAAAATTAAATATTAAAATTACATTTTAAAATTATATTTTTTAAGATTAAAGTTGCGGTGGTGCAGCCCTCAGCAACTAGCAGGTTATATTCGCGCCACTGCTCATAGTTCCGAAAATTCGAATGAAATAAGCCAAAAGTGGAGGGAATGAATATGGTGGAAGGAAAGATTAACAAACCGGCTGACCCTAAAAACCTGACAGAAGGAGATAAGAAGCACATTCCGGCAATCTACGTGCCAAAAACCATCGTTGCCGGAGAGCCTTTTGATGTAATTGTCGAGGTGGGACTTATTCCTCACGTGATGGAAGAAAAGCACCATATCGAGTGGATCGAACTCTACCTCAATGACAACAAAATAGGAAAAGTAGAGCTCTCCCTACGCAAAAACAAGAAAGCTGAAGCTACATTTACAATTGAGGCCGATAAATCCCTGGCAGGAAAGGAAAGCAAACTCCGTGCTCTTGAACACTGCAACGTCCATGGGACCTGGGAAGAGTTCATGACCATCAAGATGAGCTAAAGTCAACTACCCCATGCTAAAACAGTGGGGCTTGCAAAAGCCCTGGTTGACCAGCCTAAGTCTTAATTGACTACTTTGGAAATGTCATGATACCTGCGAATGCTTCCTCAGTTTGTAGCTCTATCGTGTAGCATTAAAAGTCCTGAGAGGTAGGGGCGGTGTGCTACACCTGACAAGCAGATCCAACATTGGCGAGGGGAGACAGTGTTCCAAAACCGTGTTACCTGCTACGGAAATTCGTTTTCAAAGCAGAGTGGAGAAATCCAAACGTGGAACGGAATGCCAGAAAGTTGACGGCATTCCTCCCTGCGCTAAAGCAACAGGGTTTCCTGCCTGTCACATGTGAAAAGTAAACTTGCAGGGGTATGTGGAGAAAAAAACCCGTAACCACAAACCTGCACACCCGGAAAAAACAGCAGATTTCATAGCTTCCGGAAAGATTTCCAGTATAGTCGAGACCATATCTGGGGAAAAAAGGCAAACGTGCACCTGGAAAGTCTGAAAACCTGAGGACATAGTCTGGGGGGAATATCAGTGAAAAGCACGGAACTTTTAATTACCGTTTTTTTGTGTGCAGGAATATGGGCATCCTATGCCGCGGCAGAGCCGAGCGGGCCCGGGAACTTTACATCGGACCAATTTTCGAAATCCGGCATCTGTTCGAACTGCCACGGGAGCAGCTTTGGGGAATGGGGTGGCTCAATGCATTCGAATGCGGACAGTGACTTCTTTTACCAGGCAATGCTTCAGGAATACGGCAGAGCTGCAGAAGCACAGGGTCTTCCTCCTGAGTTTTGCTCTCGCTGCCATACGCCGATAGGAATGGTTTCGGCTGAAATCCCACCCCTCGATGGGTCTCACCTAAGCGAGGTTTCAAAAGAAGGAGTCCAGTGTGATTTCTGCCACTCAGTTGCCGAAAGCGAGGGGATAGGAAATGCCCCCTATGTCCTTGAGCCCGGAGATGTAAAATGGGGAAACAGGGCCGATTCAGAGTCTCCTTCCCATGAGATAGAAGCGCACGAGTTTTATAAAGAGTCCGGATACTGCGGCATGTGCCACAATATCAACCATCCGGTAAATAATTTGACTCTTGCAGCCACTTATACAGAATGGGAAGAAAGCCCGTATGCTGAAGAAGGAGTAACCTGTCAGGCCTGCCATATGACCCCAGGAATCGTCGGCTTCGAAGAAAACCCTGGAAAAGCCGCCTCAACCGGACCGAAAAGGGAACATGTATATACCCATTATTTTGTAGGCGCAAACGCTTTCGTAACAGACGTTATGGGGGAAGGAAGGCACGAAAAAAGAGCAATTGAGTATCTTCAACATGCTGCAGAGCTTAAGGTAACAGCTCCTGATTCGGCAGAACCGGGAGAAAATGTGGAAGTGGAGGTAGAGATTACAAACACAGGGGCGGGACACAAAATTCCAACCGGGGTTACTGAAGACAGAGAAATGTGGCTTGAACTAACAGTAGAGGATTCAGAAGGCAGGGAGCTCTACCACTCAGGGGCACTTGACAGTGAAGGAAAAATTGATTCTGGATCAACAGTCTATCAAACGGTTTTTGCAGACTCGGAGGGAAAGCCCACAGGAAAATCATGGGAAGCAGAAAGTATCCTTTCCGATAACAGAATAAGTTCTAAAGAATCTGTAGTTGAGAAGTATTCTTTCATAATGCCTGAAAATGCCTCCAATCCTATCAGCACAAAGGCGGTTCTTCACTACAGATCGGCTGCTCAGGAGCATATTGATGAGCTTTTCGGAAAAGGAGCCTATAATGTACCTGTAATTGATATGGCAGCGTACCCTGAAGAGAAAAAGTCCTCAACTCCAGGCTTCGGAATAATCGGAGCAGGAATTGCACTCTTTTTGGGCAGCACCCTCAGAAGGCTTAAAAGGTAAAAATAAAGGTAAAAATAAAGGTAAAAAGAAGAAAAAAGAAGAAACGTTATAAATTTGGGTTAAAATCATTCAGGCATAAAATTATGTGCCCGGAAGACATACCAACGTATATGTTCAAGTATGTGATTAATTTTTTAAAAGGGATGCTGGAGATAGGAGATGCAAGAAACTGAAACCAAACCAATCAGGGTTCTGGGCATATCGGGAAGTCCCAGGAATATGGCGACTGATTTTCTGGTCCAGGAAGCCCTGAGGATTGTAAAGGAGAAGTACGGTGTAGAGACAGACTATTTCTCCTCCAAAGGGAAAAAGTTAAACTTCTGCATCCACTGTGATTTTTGTGTTAAGAAAAAGGAAGGCTGCATCCATAAAGACGATATTGCGGCTGAGCTGTACGACAAAATGATCTGGGCAGATGCCTGGATTATAGGCACTCCTGTCTATCAGGGAACCGTAAGCGCCCAGACTAAAACTATTATGGACCGCTGCAGAGCTGTCGTTGCAAAAGACCCAAAGGTCTTTTTAAATAAGGTTGGAATGGGAATCGCGGACGGAGGAGACCGAATAGGTGGGCAGGAGCCTGCTATCCAGACGATTCTTAACTTTTACGTAATTAATGAAATGATCCCTGTCGGAGGAGGTTCCTTTGGAGCAAACCTGGGAGGGACCTTCTGGTCAAAAGATAAGGGGGCAGAAGGGGTTTTAGAGGATTCAGAAGGTATGCGGAGCCTTAAAAAAACCCTTAAGAAGCTTATCCAGACAACCCAGCTCGTAAAGAAAGCAGCTTCTGTAGAGGAGCTTGAAGCTCAGAAACCAGAAATGCCGAAAGAAGAAATGCCGAAAGAAGAGGCAAATAAGCAGTAAATCAGTAAGGATGGAAGTAGAGGGTTAGAAGTTCAGAAACCCGATTAAAATTCAGATAATCAGGATAATAATTCATCAGAGATTAGATTGAAACCTTAAGGAGTGTGTTATTTTGGTAGAACCGTTAGGCAAGAAAATTAAACGCATAGCATGGGGAATTACAGGTTCCGGAGACCAGATGATTGAGACCTATAGTGTTCTGGTGGACATTAAGAACCAAACAGGCGTTGAAACAATGGTTTTCTTGTCCAAAGAGGGGGAAACCGTGATGAAATGGTACCATCTGTGGGACAAAATCCAGAACGATTTCCCTAACTTCAAAGTAGATGCAGGCCCCAACTCCCCATTCATTGCAGGCCCACTACAGATGGGATATTATGATTTCCTGCTGATAGCCCCGGCAACTGCCAATACAGTGGCAAAGATCGTGTGCGGGATTGCAGATACCCTTGTTACAAATGCGGTTTCTCAGACCGCAAAAGGAAAAACCCCAATTTTCATCCTGGCTGTAGACCAGAAAAGGGGAACTGTAAAAACAGCTGCACCCAGCGGGAGAGCATTTGAGCTAAGTATGCGCGAAGTAGATGTTACAAACTCGGAAAAACTTGCGCAGATGGAAAACATAACCTTACTTGCAAATCCCTATGAGATTTATGATATATTTGGACTTGAACGGCCTTCTGAAGATATAACCTTAAAAGTGAAAGAACAAAAGAAACACAAATCTAAGAAGGAAACCGAAAATTAAAAATTTTAAAATTCAGGAAATTCTGAAAAAATAAAGTTCCAGAGGGGAAAAAAGTATGAAAAGCTCATATCAGGAAACAATAGATGAAGTAAGAAATCTTAAAGGGATCGAAGAAGCCGTAGCTCTGGCAATAGAGAGGGAAATAGAAGCAAGGGACTTCTACATGCAGCAGGCTGACTTAATGGAAAACCCAAAATTCAAGGAACTCTATAAGCACCTGGCAGAAGAGGAGGTAATGCATATTGGCTACCTCGAAGGGTACCGTGATAAAAAAGAACTGCCCACACTCAGCACGGAAGTCCCCAGCGGGCAGTCTTTCAGCCCGGAGTTTGATGTAGGCCAAACAAAAGTGGGCAAGATCACCCTTGGAGATGCAGGCATTCTTCTTGCAGCCATGAGACATGAGAGAAAGAGTGAGGACTTTTATTCGGAAATGGCAAAAAGAGTCGAAGACGAGACTCAGAAAAAATTCTTTGAGATGCTGTCAGGGTACGAAAGAGGCCACTATGAGATGATTGACAACTATCTTGAAAATATAACCCAGTTTAGGATGCAGACCTGAAAAAACTGAGGGGGCTGGGAGGATATGGAAATAGAAAAAACAGACGGAGCCGTCGAACTTGCCAGGGGAGTTTACTGGGTAGGGGCAATCGACTGGAACGGCAGAGACTTTCACGGGTTTACCACTCCGGGTGGGACAACCTACAACTCCTACCTTGTTGTTGGGGAAAAGACTGCCCTTATAGATACCGTAAAGGCTCCCTTTGCAGGGGAGATGCTCAGGCGCCTCACCCGGATAATCGACCCTTCAAAGCTTGACTACATTGTAGTAAACCATATGGAGCTTGACCATGCGGGTTCCCTGGCAGAGCTTAAAAAACAAACCGATGCAAAGATTCTCATTACAAAAAGGGGCGTCGATATCCTCAACGGCTACTTCAGAGACTCGGGCAGTGAGAACTGGGACCTTGAGGTTGTGCAGACAGGCGACCAGCTGGACCTTGGAGGAAAGACCCTCATGTTCCTGGAAGCCACAATGCTGCACTGGCCCGACAGCATGGAAACTTTCCTGAAAGAAGACAGGATCCTCTTCTCAAACGATGGTTTCGGGCAGCATATAGCCACCTCAAAGAGGTATGATTTTGAAGTCGGGGATGTTATCCCGGAGGCTGCCGAATACTATGCAAACATACTGATGCCGTTTCACATGCCGGTTCTTCGCTTTCTGGAAGTTCTGGACAAACTGGGAGTAGACCCTCTGCAGATCGCCCCTGCCCACGGAATCATATGGAAACAGGACCTCAAAAAAATCCTTGAGGCATACAGGGCATGGGCTAATGGGGAAGTAAAGGAAAAGGTGCTTGTCATATACGATACTATGTGGAACAGCACGGAAATAATGGCAAACGAGATTGCAGAAACTGTTCGGAACGCGGGAGTTGAGGTCAAACTTCTTAATATCCGGAAAAACACCCGGAACCATATAATGAAAGAGATGCTTGATGCAGCAGCTTTTGCAGTAGGCTCACCAACCCTTAATAACGGACTCTTTCCCACAGTAGGGGACTTCCTGGTATACCTCAAAGGCCTGCGCCCCCAGAAGAAAAAAGCTATGGCTTTCGGGTCATACGGCTGGGGAGGAGGAGCCGTAAAAACAATCGAACAGGAATTAAAAAATGCGGGAATAGAGGTGCTCGAACCCGGACTGCAGGTTCGGTACAGGCCATATGAAAAAGAACTGGAAAAATGCAGAAAACTTGGAGAGCAGCTTGCAGCTCTTGCAAAAAAACAGTAAACCAATTTCCCTATTACTTTTTTATTTCAAACTCTTTTATTTCAAACTCTTTTATTTCAAACTCTTTTATTTCAAACTCTTTTATTTCAAACTCTTTTATTTCAAACTCTTTTATTTCAAACTCTTTTATTTCAAACTCTTTTATTTCAAACTCTTTTATTTCAAACTCTTTTTAGATGTATCTTTGTTCTTCCAGGAACAAAGAATAATATCAACCTATGTTGAGAGATTTTCAGGCATGGCAGCCATATAGATTTTGAAACCTTCATCTTCAGGGCTCCATCAAAAAATACTTTCACCCTGCTTGGCGGAGCTTAATAAATACTGAAGTAGTTTTTAGGAATAGAGGTGAATACAATGGAAGAGATATTCAAAGGACTGGTTGAACGCGCTCAGTACTATGAACAATTTGAAAGCTTCAGAAACACAGACGTTTCCGGACAGTTCGGGGATATACCGGGAATGCACCTTAAGATAAAAGTTTCAGTGCCGAACATGTAAGACCGGAATTCAGTTACAGTTGTATCGGGAATAGTAAATCAGAATAGTAAATCAAAATAGTAAATCAAGATAAAAGCTGCAAAATCTCTAGAACAGGCGGAATGTTGAGATTCACTTCTCAACAAAAAAATCAGACGACGAAATAAAGAACGAAGAAATAAAAGAAAGTAAAACAAACTAACAGACCTAAAAATTTACAAGATCAAATAAGGGCAAAACGGAAATTAAATTAAGAAGAAGTAAAGGGAAATAAAATACAAAAATTGAAAGGAAGTGAGTGGAAAATAAAGGTAAAATTAGCAGAAGTATGGAGAATAAAACTAAAATAAAAGGGGAAGGGGGGTTTTCCTTCAAAAAGCTAAGGAAAATATAAAAAAGTGAAAATTATAGTTCATTTTTCAACTTTTTCCATATCAGCCTGGAGGTCCTGACCCAGTTCCACGTCATAGAAGTCTCCACTGGTAGGAAGCTCCATGAAGAACGCACTGGTAATGTCGAGGGCAGCATCTCCGTTTTCCATCTCAAGGTCCAGGACATGCCCGCCTGCACTTCTATCCCCTGTAATGAAGTGAAGGTGATACCCGGGCACATTTACACCTTTCACGTATTCAGGAGCTCTGAACCCTACCAGTGTGCCGCTTATGTTTTCAAATTCAAAAACAGACTGGGTGGATACCGCATCCGCAAGCTTGGGATAAGGTTTTTCCTGTCTGGGTACACTTCGTGCTTTTATGTAAAAGAAATTTCCGTCAACCCTGACCGCATAAAAAAGGTTTTCCGAAGGCAGGTTAAGGTCAAGGAAGTCTTCAAGTTCGGTAAGGTTTACAGGCTCCTCAAGCCGGAAATTTTCATCGGCTTCAAAGTATGTGACAGTGGCAAAAGGAGTTAGCATTTCCCCGGATACAGGATAGGCAATTCCATCTGTTTTTATCTGATAGTAGTTGCCGTCAAGGGCAAGCATTTCCCCTTCGAGCCCGTCAAAAGTTCCTATACCAAAGTCTCCGTGGGTTTCAAGTTCCGCAACTGGTAGAACCCCATCGTAAACGCCCTGAAGCAGGGCATCGATTGTTGAGACCTGATAGAGAACATCAGTTTCACTTCCGTGAATACCTGAATCTGAGCCCTCGTTGCTCGCAATATTGTCCTCAATATTGCCGGATTTTTCGGAGACGCCTTCAGCAGGACTGGTGCAACCGGAAACAAAAGTAACTGATAACAGAATTAAAACAATCAAAATACTTTTTTTATTCACGTCTGTCCCTCACATAATTATTATTAAAAATTATTGTTATGTATGTTATAAATTTTTTTAGTATAAGTAAAGATAATCTTAAAAATATTAATCAAATGTAAGGTAGATTTATTGGATATGTAAAGAGATAACTCTTTGTTAAATTATTCAAAGTTTTCTGTTGAAAGGGCTCAGCATTAAAAACAGTCAGGAACAATGATCATTTTTTAGATATTAATGTCAACGAGGTTCAAGTGTAATTGAACAGAAGTGGATAAGCCCGGAAGGAAACGAAAGTTATTGAGCTCATATTGAGCTCCTATTAAAACTCAAAATTTGCTTCTTGACACTTTACTATCGCCTGACTTTGATAGTTAAGTAAGCTATACTCAATGGCATTTATTTTTTGGAATTATTTTCTGACACAGCGCCCTGTTTTGAGGGAAAGAATTCAAATTCTAAAGCACAATAGGTGTAAATAATGGAATGAATTAGTACTGAGCAGTTGAAAAAAGAAATGCAAGAGGCTTTAAAGAGTGGAGGTATTTGAAAGTCCTCCACATGAAACAGCAAAACGCCATATTATTTTCCGTTTTCGACAAGGCAATAATATGAATTCGTAAGGTTATTTCCTTTATAAACTTCGCAGTCTCCACATATGCATCCTTTTTCCTCGGTAATACATTTACTTTTTCCGAAAGAGCAGAATAATCCTTCCATATGCTCTACCTTTGAAAGATCTCCCTTCATCATGCTCATAACGTTCTTTGGCATAGCTTTCATTTTGCATGCAAAGGAATAACTCGGACATTTCATACAAATGCATTTACTTAGATTTTCCTTACTTTTCTCGACACTTCCCATTATACCACCCTTTGTTTGCTTTTTTGTAAATTGAACAACAGAATATATGCGTTTAAAATTTATAATATTATCCGAAAATAAGAGATGGGGTACGATTCATCCCACAGCTAAAGAGACTGTCCGACAATTCAATTTCAGAGCGAAAACAGGTAAAAAACAAAATAGATAGAGCATTTAAATCGAAAAAAAGATTTCTTTTGTTACGGGAAGTAATTATCGGACAGCCTGTAAAGCAAAGGAGCTTTCTCCTTCATTGCCCGTAGAGACCCGGGGGGTTCCTGCTGAGGTATTATGAATGAGTACAGAAGCAGGAATCCGATGATGTGGGCACCCAATATCTCAGGACTTTCCTTTTCCGGGATGACCTTAATAAACTTAGATTATTAATATTAAGACTAAATATACAAATATATATTATAATTGGGGAGGGGGTAGTGAAATGAAAAAGGATTATGATGTTGTTGTAATCGGAACTGGGCCTGCAGGGACAACATTTGCATATAAATTGAACGCTGCTGGTATGACAGTGGCGATAGTTGATTGCAGGGAATATGGGGGCACATGTGCCTTGAGGGGTTGTATTCCCAAAAAAGTGCTTACAGGTGTGGCTAATATTATTGATGCCCACAATAGAATGCTTGGAAAGGGCACCGGGCAAGAGAAACATGTTATTGATTGGCCCTCGCTTATAGATTTCAAAAAGACCTTTACTGACCCGCATCCCCCGCAAACGGAGCAGGGGTTCAAAGAGGCAAATATAAGCATATACCATGGAATTGCAAGTTTTGAAGACGAGTCTACCCTGAGAATAGGTGATGAAAAAATAAGGGCAAAGTACATCATTATCACAACAGGGTCAAGACCACGCAAGCTTAACATACCCGGGGAAGAGTACCTTGTTACAAGTGAAGCTTTTATGGAGCTGGAGGAACTTCCACAAAAGATAATCTTTGCCGGTGGGGGTTATATTTCCTTAGAATTCGCTCATATCGCAGCAAGAGCCGGCTCTAATGTGACAATATTGCAAAGAGGGGATAAGGTACTAAAAGAGTTTGACTCCGACCTTGTAGATATTCTTGCCAAAGCCTCTGAAGATGCAGGTATTCGTGTCATCAAAGGGAAGGAAGTCAAAAAGATAGAGAAAACCAGGGATGGCTTCAAAGTGACAACCTGCTGCCAGAATGAAGGAAAAGATGAGACCTTCTTTGCAAACATGGTCGTACACGGCTCAGGGAGAGTCCCTGCAATCGAAGAACTGCAGCTTGAAAAAGGTAATGTTGCACTGGATAATGGGAATATATCCCTGAACGAATATCTTCAAAGTATCTCAAATCCCAGAGTGTACACCGCAGGCGATTGCATACGTCCGGGCCCTCCTCTTACCCCTGTTGCAAGTCTGCAGGCAGCCATTGCTGCGAGCAATATAATAGAAGGTAACAAATACACTGCTGACTACACAGTCATACCTTCCACAGTGTTCACGATCCCGCCTCTTGCAGGTGTAGGTATTACAGAGAATATTTCAACAGAGAATATTTCTTCAAAAAAACATAAAGTACTTTTTTACGATATGAGCCAATGGTACTCTACCAGAAGAACAAATCTAAAGTATGCTGCATCCAAAGTGATCATTGATGAGGCGACTGATAAGATACTCGGGGCCCATCTCCTTGGCCCTGATGCTGAAGAAGTGATCAATCTTTTTGCAGTTGCTATGAAATATGGTCTGACTGCAACACAGCTTAGATCAACTGTATTTTCCTACCCAAGTGTAGCGTATGACCTGAAATATATCCTTAAATAAGTTTCTCCAAAAACATGACCCGACACATAGTCCTGGGCAACCAGTCCCTCCTCATAAATATAGACAGATGGTTCCAGGTAAGAGACATATATTTTCCCCATGTAGGGCAGGAAAATCACCTTATGGGACATACCCAGCGGATAGGAGTCTTTACCGACGGAAGGCTTTCCTGGGTCAATGAGGAAAGCTGGGAGAGGACGCCTGCATATAAGAACGAGACCCTTGCTACCGAAAACCGGGCCGTAAACAGGGATCTGGGTATCGAACTCCTTCTGGAGGAGAACGTCTACTGCGAAGCCAATATCTTTATCCGAAAAATAACTGTGAAAAACATACAGGAAAGGCAAAGAGAAGTCCGGCTTTTCTTTAACCAGGATTTTCACATATACGGAGACGGTATCGGGGATACCGCAGTGTACCAGATGGACCACAATGTCATAGTGCATTACAAAAGATCCAGGTATTTCCTGATAGGTGTCCTCAAATCAAACAAAAAAGAGGGTATCAAGACAGATATCGACGACTATGCCATAGGCCAGGCTGAAAATGGGGGCTTCAGAGGCACCTATGTGGATGCCGAAGATGGGGTTCTGTCAAAAAACCCCGTTGCTCAGGGTTCCGTGGACTCAACAGTGAGAGTTAGCCTGCAGCTTCCAAAAAACTCCTCAAAGGTTGTGTACTACTACATGACCATCGGAAAGAACTTTCAGGAAGTCTATGCCCTCAATGACCTGATTATGGAAGAAAGCCCTGAAAGTCTTCTGGAGCGGACCGAGGAGTGCCAGAGAGCCTGGGTAAACCGGGAGGGTACTGACCTTTCAGGGCTTGAACCCCGGCTTGCAACCCTCTATAAGCGTTCCCTCCTGGTAATAAAGACCCAGACGGATGCAGGCGGGGCAATAATCGCAGCAAATGATTCGGATAACATGCAGTTTAACCGGGACACCTACAGTTACATGTGGCCCAGGGACGGAGCTCTTGTTTCTATTGCCATGATAAAGGCAGGTTTTCCTGAATTTACGAAACCCTTTTTCAGGTTCTGCAAAGATGTGCTCTGGTGGGCTGGATGCATGCTGCATAAGTATAACCCGGACGGGACGCTGGGGAGCAGCTGGCACCCCTGGATTGAGTACGGACAACCGGCCCTCCCGATTCAGGAAGATGAAACAGCCCTCGTCATCCATGCCCTGTGGAAATATTACGAGGCTACCGGAGACCTTGAGTTTATAAAAGAACTCCATGAGCCCCTTATAGAGAAAGCCGTCTTTTTCATGGACGGCTACAGTTACCCAAACAACATCCCGGTGGAGAGCTACGACCTGTGGGAAGAACGGAGGGGCATCTTTACCTTCACAGCCTCTGCGGTTTACAGAGGGCTTCTCTCAGGAGAAGAATTAGGACACGTTTTAAAGGATGATAAAATCTGCAGCATCTGCCATGTCCGCTATTCCAAGCTCAGGCAGGCACTCATAAACGAGCTTTATGACAGCGAGAGGGGCGTGTTTCCCCGGGGCATCCGGTACGAAGACCATGACACAGACCGGAAAATCATAGACAGGACAGTTGACAGCAGCGTATACGGGATCTTTGAGTTCGACCTGCTGCCCGCAGACGACCCCCGCGTGGTCAGGACAATGCAGAACCTGGAAGAAAAACTCTGGGTCCCCGGAAAAGGCGGGATGGCAAGATATGAAAACGACACCTACCACAGGACGGCAGACCTTGTCACAGGAAACCCCTGGATAATATGCACCCTCTGGCTTGCCAAGTGGTACATCGCAAAAGCAAAAGAAATCAGGGACCTGGAAAAAGCCCTCGAGCTGATCAACTGGGTTGCAGACTGCTCCCTTGAAACCGGGATCATGCCTGAACAGGTCCATCCCTTCACAGAAGAATCCCTCTCTGTTGCACCCCTGACCTGGAGCCATGCCGAGTTTGTAGATACAATTACGCGCTACCAGGAAAAGAAAGCACAGCTGGAAGTTTAAGGGCTGAATAAAAATATTAAAGTTAATTTTAAGCTGAATCAGAGTCCTCTTAATTAATAGAATCAGGAAAGGAAATCAGGAAAGGAAATCAAGAAGGAAATCAAGAAGGAAATCAAGAAGGAAATCAAGAAGGAAATCAGGAAAGGAAATCAGGAAAGGAATAAAAGAGAATAAGAAGAAAATCAGAAAGGGAAATGGAAGGCAATGGGGAGGTGAACAAGCTTGCAGGAGAAAGAGCCAGTAGATAAAAAGAAGTTTGAATGTGCTGTGTGCCAGATGACCTTTGCAACAAAGGAAGAATATGAAAAGCACATGTTAGAAAAACATAAGAAATGAAATGAGGGAATTCCATTATCAGGGTCATTCCCTTACAAGTATAACTCTGGCTGGAGCCCCATCCGTATCTATGTTAAGGGGCAAGCCCAGGAAAGTGTATTCTCCCTCAGGCACACCGGTAAGGTTCAGGCCTTCAAACAGGGTCATGTTATCGATTAGCAGTTCATGCACCTCATCATCCCCCCCAAACTTATTGACGCTCAGGTAGTCAAACCCGAGGGTTTTAATCCCAGCCGTGACAAGGTATTCGGCTGCATCCAGTTTAAGATGAACAAAATTCTCTTTGAATTTCATATACCCCAGCATTGAGTTACTGGTCTTGAGGAGGACTATGTCCCCTTTTCCAATTTTAAAGCCCTCAAGGTCCTGCCTGTGGATTTCCTCTTCAACATGGGCCAGGTCAAAAACCCTGCATTTCCCATAAAAACTCTCAAGAGGCAGAGATGCAGTTCCCTCCGTCTCATTTCGGAGATGTAACCTTGAATCCACATGGGTGCCTGTATGGCTCCCCAGGGTTAGAATAGACTCGTTTACCTTATCCTGCGGGATCGAAGCGTACCTCCGGATCGAAGGCTTCGGGTTTCCGGGATATACAACCATTTCTTCCGTAACAGGCAGTGAAACATCAAAAAACTCTGGCAGAATTAAACCCCCTTTACTTTTAAGCAAAACTTTCAGTTACTTTGCTTAATAAAAAATGGATGTTAAGGTATTAAAATACCCGCTTAAGGAAGAGAAAAGCCTTATTAAACCTTATTTCAGTGCAGTTTATTTCAGCTCAGCCTTATTTCAGTGCATTTTTCACATATTCTGCAACCTCATGCCCCACTTCCGCAGTTGTGGAAGTTCCTCCCAGATCAGGAGTAATGATCTTGTTCTGAAGCAAGTCGGCTACAGCTTCATCAATGATCGAGGCTCCGGGGTTGCCCATCCATTCCAGCAGCATCTTCACGCAAAGGATAGCAGCAAGTGGATTTGAAATGCCTTTTCCAGCAATGTCGGGTGCGCTTCCGTGTACAGGCTCGAAGAAGGCGTATTTTTCCCCTATGTTGGCGCTCGGGACGAGGCCCAGGCTTCCGACAAGAGCCGCACACATATCACTCAAAATGTCCCCAAAGATGTTCGTTGTGACAACAACGTCGTATTTTTCGGGGCGCATCATAAGGCTGTAAGCCATTGAATCAACCAGCATGTCGCTGTACTCTACCCCGTGAGAACTGGCAACCTGCCGGCAGACATCAAGGAAGAGCTTGTCGGACTTCAGGACATTGGACTTGTGGACAATGGTAAGTTTGTTATTTCTCTGCTTTGCAAGCTTGCAGGCGTATTCTGCAATCCTCTCAGAGCCCTTTCTGGTAACTACTCTCTTTGTCCAGGAAAGGTCATTACCTATTTCCTCGATCCCCGAATACAGCCCTTCGGTATTTTCCCTGACAATAATAAAATCGAAATTGTTTTTTCCGGTAACGCCCTTTATGCCGGGAAGGGGTTTTACAGGCCTCACATTGGCATAAAGGTCCAGTTCTTTTCTGATGGTAAGAAGCACGCTTTTGTAATTAGGGTCCGGAACCGTGGTGATTGCCCCAAAAAGGACCGCATCACATCCTTTTATGGTTTCAATGTCTTCCCCTGACATTGCAGTTCCGGTCCTTTCCCACCTGGCATAGCCAAGTTCAAGGGGCACTTTCTCAAGTTCAAGTCCGAACGCATCCAGGACTTCCACAGCTGCAGGGATCACTTCTCTGCCGATCCCGTCACCTTCGATTACCGCCAGTCTCATGGTACTGCATCTATGACTTGAAGTATATGAATCTGGCGTAACTGTTTAAGATTCTGAAGTAGATCATATAACTCCAAAAAGAAGGAATTTCAGATCCTAAAAGCAGGGTTTTAAGATTCTGAAAGCAGAGTTTTCAGATCCAGAGCAGGTGTTCGGCCAGAATTTTTCCGCCAAGTCCTATAAGGATCAGGCCGCCAAGTACTTCAACTTCATGTTCAAAAAAATGGCCGACTCTGTATCCCAGAATCGCCCCGAAAAAAGACATGAAAAAGGTTACGCAGCCTATGATAATTACGGGCTCAAGAATAGGTGTATTCAGAAAAGCAAAACTTATCCCCACTGCAAGGGCGTCTATGCTTGTTGCAACTGCAAGCAGGAAAAGCAACGAATAGTTAAGGGAACTTACCTTTCCTTCCGGGCTTCCGTAAAGTGCCTCATAAATCATTTTGCCCCCGATAAAGACAAGAAGCCCAAAAGCAATCCAGGGGGCATAGTCTGAAACAAACCCACTTACAGCACTTCCCCCAAGCCAGCCCAGCACCGGCATGAAAGCCTGAAAACCCCCGAAAAAAACAGCCAGCTTCAGGGCATCATTGAACCTGAAAGGCCTTATCGTTGTGCCGCTGGACATGGAAACTGCAAAAGCATCCATTGCAAGCCCGAGCGCTAAGAGGAAATTGGTTAGAAAAGACATCGAACAGTTACTCCATTTCGTTTTATGTAGGGTTTTCCGGGAGAATAGAACCCCGGGAATTTAAAGGTACCTGTAATACACTTAAAAATAATTGCAATGCACCTAAGAGACCTTTGAATAAATTTTAGGGTTGCTGAAACTATACTTACACTTTTTCCTCTGAACCTTTTTCCCTAAGCCGGTTCACAAGCTTCCTGACAGCCTCCGAAACCTGATATTCCGAAGCTCCCCAATGGACAACAGCCCCTTCAAAGCCGTTGATTGTGACAAGCCCTGATTTTTCGGACCTGCAGCAGCGCGTAATAAAGGATTTTGAGGGCACAACTATTTCGGATTTAAAAGGACAGATATTTACGAAAGAATACTCAAGTTCCGGGAAGCGCGTTTCAAAAAGGGTCTTTGAGATCTCACACCCTACGAGAAGATGTCCGTTTTCGGTCAGCGTGTCTGAGTCCAGGCATTTTCCTTCAAGCCCTGATGAGCTACAGGGAAAAACGGTATTTTCTCCTTCGAACTGCCTGAGATCAATTATCTTTTCAGTAAACCGGATCTGCAGGTCCCCGAAAATTCCGCTGGCTTCAAGCCTCCTTACAACCTGGGAAAGCCAGGCCGGCTCCGGGGGCGCAACGTCAAGGATCTCTATTTCAAGGATAATCGAGGGGTCAGGATCATGGACAATTGTGACATGCCTGTCCACACCTGTAAAAATGACAGTGTTCACCTTTCCCTTGCAGAGCTCTAATGCAGTCTCGATCAGAAGGGTACGGTCTTTTATGTTCAATTCCCGGTCATACCTGACCACTTCTTCTCCGGAGGCGATCAGTTCGAGGCTCTCAACCTTTCTGAGAAAACCTTCCCCACTTTTATTCACATGGTAAACTGCATACTCAGGGCTGCCTTTTTCGGAATTTATTCTTTCTTCGACCAGGTACTCGGTAAGGAAATAAATGGGTTCTTCCGTACCCTCCGGAAGGGCCTTTGTTACGCCCACATACTTGTACTCATCAGGAAAAATCATAGGTATCAGGGGTTTGAGTTCTTTGATTTTTAGAATAATGTTATGGAATCGGATTTTTAAATCAGATTTTTTTTGGATCAGGATTTTGAATCGGGTTTATTCCTTTTACTGGCTCTGTACTTTTTTTCTATGGGCAACAAGTCCGCCGTCTGTGAGCATTTCGAGCAGGAAGTCAGGCAGTTTGTTTCCTCTGAACACTCCTTTTCCTGGAACTCGGACCTCACCTTTGAGCAGGTCAACTTCGATCTCGTCCCCTTCCTCGCACTCAACATCAGCCTCCATCAGAGGCAGCCCCACGTTAATCGCATTTCTGAAAAAGATTCTTGCAAAGGACTTTGCCACAACACAGGATACTCCCGCATACTTGAGCGCAAGGGGGGCCTGTTCCCGGGATGAGCCGCAGCCAAAATTGTTTTCCGCGACTATGATGTCTCCTTCTTTCACCTTTTTAGCGAATTCAGGATCAATACCTTCCATGGCATGGGCCGCAAAAACCTGCATGTCCTTGGTCCGCAGGTACTTCCCGGGGATGATCACATCAGTATCGACATCGTCTCCGAATTTCCAGACTCGGCCTATGATAGGGTTTTCCATCAAACTTCACCTTTGAAGTAGGTTTTTTTAATAGTATATCTAAGTGGCGGATATGTAAAAGAAAAAAGTACAGTAAAGAAAAAAGAAAAAATTGGAAGGAAAGCAGATGTGCAGAAGAACCAGAACTACACATCTTACTGTTTTAGACTTTACGTCTACCTGCAGATCTTACTTCTACCTGCAGATCTTATTTTAGACCTTTACTTCATCTCCATTCAATACTGCTTCTTCACTGACCCTCACTTCCTTGGTCGTGCTTCCGTAGCTTACGACATACGGACCTGTCGGAGCAGTATCGAACTGAGTTTCCCCGGAAATGGGACCTTCGGTTGAATAGGGCACAGTAAACTCATACCTGCCTTCAGAATCCGAAGTTGTCGACTGCAAATAGTCAAAGGTTCTTCCCTGACCTGTTAGAATTGTTGATTTTATAGTAACCGTCTCGTTAGGGGAAGCGTTTCCTGTAATTCTTGAACCCTTGACATACTCGAAAATTTTGACATACCCTGTGTCTGTTTCAGGGATACTGGCTCCGAAGAGGTAGTTGTACACCTGTTTGTACCCAGCTTCCTGAGTCTGATACGCCCAGGTCTCATGGACCATACGGTACTGCTTCAAGCCGCTTCCGTCCAGAATATGCAGCCTTGACTCCATTGAATTGAAGTAACGTGTGGAAGGAAGGTACTGAGATCCGCTTCCTGTCAGGTAAGACTGGTAGTATCCTGCGGAATCAAGGGTCCAGGCTGTCATCGCATAGAACTTGCCTGTTGCCATTTCGACGTCTGAGACGATGTAGCGAGCGCCTGCTTTATCCGGGGCCGGGTCAACAGCTTCAAGCACAGCAGTTGCTTCGTCTTCGGATTGAGCTGTAAAGAAGGTGGAAGCTCCGGGAGCGTTCTCTTCTTCAAGGCTGTTCCTGCGACCACCGACCCCCTGCTGGAAGGGGTTTGCATTCGGAATTCTCCTGCCGATTACCTCTATCCAGTGGCCGTAGTCCCACCAGGACATAACGCCGTAAGCTGTATCAGGGTAAGAGTAAGATTCCCCGTCTGTGGGAATTTCGTAGTTTTCATAATAGTCTAACCCTGGGTCAGGAGTACTCGAGCGCATCCAGAGCGTCGCCTCGATCCAGGGGCTGTTTGGACCTCCGGTGCCCTGGGCATACTGCATGGCGAGCCCGTAGCTGGGAATGATAAGTCCCAGTGAGAGAATGAGAGTAAAGAGCAGGGCAATAATATGTTTTGTTTTAAGATTTTGTTTCGTAAAAGCCTGAATATCTTCAGAAGTTTTGACTTTTGCTTTGAAATCTGCTGTAAGAGCTCTCAGACCTATTTGATCTGCAACCGCTATCACAAAGTAAGCTGAAAGAATTGCAACGTTTACCGAGAAGTAGTAAGCGAAGCGATTCTGCTGGAGCATCGCCCAGAAAATCATCAAAGTCCAGATAAGCAGGAAGCTTTTCTCCTGCCCGTTCCTTTTGAGGATTTCATATCCGAGCAGCGCCAGCCCAAAGAACACCAGGTAACCTCCGAATGCAAACTGGCCATAGAGCTGCTCTAACCCACCTCTGCTGAAGAAAGGAGATGCCTCAGCAACCGTAAGTGCTCCGCCAGTTCGCATGAAGTAGCTGAAGATGCTCATCATCAATCCGTAAACGGATGGCAGGAAAGCTTTTGCAAGAAGGATACCGGCTCCGAACAACACAAGGAGTACAATAGGGTAATAGATCTTCGGAAGTTTTCTATCGTTCAGATACATAGAAATCCCGGTCAGAAAAGGAAGTGCCAGGATCCCTGCAAAGAGCCCCTTAATGTACATGGATTTGGTGCCGCCCAGGAAAGGAGTTGTCAGTATCAACAAAAGGGCAACGGCAAAAATGACCATTCCCGAGATTGCCAGGTATTCCGTTTGTTTCCCTCTTATATGGTCAAAAATATGCTGAATTGTGATGTACACACCAAGGATGAACGCAAAAAAGAGGGCCCCTTTCCAGGCAAGGGCATAAGCCCCGAGGGAGAGACCTGTAAGCAAAAGATATGGGAGAGCTGGCTTTAAGGATCCAAATTCCTTATCCTTGATCTTTTTAAATGTGATTCCGGATTTACCCGCCATATTCAAGGACATTACAAAAAACATTGCTGTAACCGTACTGAGCAGGGTTTCTGCAATGTGATGGTCGTTAAAACCAATCATAGACCGTGAAAGGAACTGTCCTGGCTGGACCGCAAGGATGATCACGGCCAGAAGTCCGATTCGACGGTCATCAAATATCCATTTTGCAGCAAAATACGTGGGAATTAATACAAGTGCACCCAAAAAGGAAGGATAGTAAGCAGAGACTTTATAAATCAGGTCTTGACTGGGGTTTCCTGCTCCGAGGATCCAGATAATTGTAGCAAGAAACATATCGTAAAGGGGTGCAAAAACTTGGTTCGTGCCGAAAGGATAAGTTGTATAGGCATCAAACCAGAGCATATGGGGGAAATTGTGCAGAATGGACTCCACGTTTCTCAGATGATACCATGGGTCATTGCCGCCGAAACGTACGAATCCGTTTGAGAGGAAGACTCCCGCTTTTGGGAGGGTTCTGATATAAAGGGCTACTATGCATGAAATGAGAACTCCTACAAAATAAGGAAGACTTCCTATGAGATCTTTTTTTCTTTTGCTCTCAGCGGTCATAAATACACTCTTGAAATTTGGATGTTTGGTATAAAATGATTCAGTTACTTAGGTTCATTTGAAGATCAGAGAATAAATGAAAACTTAAAAAATAAATTTTATTGCATATAGATATCTATTCAATAATATAACGTTTGTTGAAGGAAACAAAAATATTATTACATTCACTTAGTATTTGTAACGAAATAACTTAGGCAACGAATAATTTAGTTGAAATTAAATCAGCCCTCTTGATAGTGAAAATTATTTAATACATTTTTAAATACTGCCTATGTTATTTCGCCGCAGGTCCTTACGGAATTGCATAAGGCATAATTACCTATAGTTATTTTTATTCGTCTGAACTTTTATTCGTTCATCAGGACTTAACTGTTTTCCCTCTTATTTGGTTCCCAGATGTGAACATCTTTTCTCAGATTCAATAGGCCAAACAGGAGATAGCCTTGATAGATAAAGAATGAAGAAAACATATTAGGTTTAAGACGGCCTGAGAGAACAACAATAGCAATAAGCCCCAAAAACCCCACTGCATAAAGTAAACTGATTGAAGCGAAATATATCGCCCAGAGAATAATGGATAGGAAAAACATAGAAGGAACAACAAAAAACATTAGAACCCTGAGTGGGAAGACCACAGTCCCGAACTTCCCGTATTTAGGGGAGAACATGTCAAGGTTCATGAAAGTTGCTTCCATAAGCCTTGTGGCTCTCCTGATCTTCTGCTTTTTCTGCTCCTTAAATTCAAAGGGCACGTATTCGTAGAACCTGGCAGAGGGTACGTACTTACACTTGTAACCGTTTCTAATTATTGACAGCGCCCTGCTTGCATCGTCGGCTCCTTTTCGGGCATGCAGGGAAGGAGAGGCACTTCGTTTAAAGGCTACAACTGCCCCATTTAAGCAATAAGTGGAATGGATATTGCTTTCCCAAACACCTATTTTCCCGTAGATTGAACGGTACGCAGATTCGGATTTAGAAAATAAGGTATCTCCTTTTGAGAGAGGCACGATGTCTCCGGAGACTGCGCCGATGTCGTCCCTGCTCAGGAGAACGCTTACAAGGTCCGGGATGGTATCTTTATCAAATCTGCCGTCTGCACCGGTAATAACTATGATATCAGAGGAAGCTTCCTCAATTCCCCGGTTGATGGCTTTGTTTGCCCCGCTGCGAGGGTTTGTGATAACCTTTCCGTTTATGGAATTTCTTTCAAGGGCTTCAAGGGAAACTTTTTCGGTGTTGTCTGTTGAGCCATCGTTGGAAATAATGATTTCCATTTTGTCTTTGGGGTAAATTTCTGCGAGGTTGTCGATGTGATCCGGAAGGACAAGCTCTTCGTTGTAGGCGGGGATTACGATGGAGACATTGGGAAGAGACTCTAGGTGTTTTATTTTTTTTGGTCTGGAAGTAAAGGCTACGATTATGTATATTAGATATACAAATACTGGAAGTACTGTAACAATGCAGGATAAGAGAAATAACTGGTCCATGCTGAATGTTCCCTGTTTATTTAGTAAATAAGAACCAATCAATATTAATATTATGCATTTGTATTTAAAACAGGAGTTCCTTAATATAATGAATGTTCTTTAATTTTGTGAGAAAGTCGTCAAGCGCATAAATAAAGTTGATAAATCATAATCTGCCTGTGAGTGCATAGAATTTCGGGAATAATTATGAAAATATGTATGCTTACCACGGTACACCCCCCATTCGATTCACGGATATTTCATAAAGAATCAAAATCCCTTGCAAAAGCAGGGCATTCTGTAACAATAGTTGCTCCCTCTGACTCAAAAAGCAAAAAAACAGTGGAAGGCATAAATATTGCTACCGTAGAACTCCCAAGTTCAAAGGTTCTACACCCTTTAACTATGCTCCGGGTTTTTCGCGAGGGTTTAAAACAGGACTGCGATGTATACCACTGCCATGAGCCTGGATCTCTTTTTGTATGTTCTATTCTGAAATTGATAAAAAGGAAGAAGTTAGTCTATGACGCACATGAACACTATTCATTGTTGATCGCAAACGATCCTATTTTTCCAGAAATCCTCAGAAAAGCAATATTTTATTACTGTGAGAAGGGTGAAAAAATTCTTTCATCCTTATTTCCAAATTCTATTGTAACCGTAGACGATGTACTTGGGGAAAAATTCAGAAGATTGAGCAAAAACGTTTGGATATTAAATAATTTCCCAAAAATTGATTTGTTCCAAAATATTGTTGTGGATAAGGATCCTGATAATAAAACCCTGATTTACGTGGGAGGATTATCAAAAGACAGGGGCACTATGGTGATTATTCATGCATTTGAAAAAGTGTTAGAAAAAATACCCGATGCAAAACTTCTTTTTGTTGGAAGCTATTACGATGAAAATTTTAAAAAAGAAGTCGTGGAATACTACCGTAGTAAAAAATTAGAGAAAAGTATTTATTTCACCGGAAAAGTCCCCCACAGTAAAGTTGCTGATTACATGAATGAAGCTAATGTTGCAATATCTGTTCTGCAACCGAATGGAAGATATGAATTGGGAATTTCTGTAAAATTCTATGAATATATGTTAGCAGGACTTCCAATAGTAATAAACAATTTTGAATATATGGCACAACTTGCGAATGAATTTAAATCGGGAATACCTGTAAATTCCTCTAACATAAAAGAAATTTCTGATGCTATAGTCTGGCTTTTTGAACATCCGTCCGAAGCCAGAAAAATGGGTGAGAGCGGGAGATCAGCTGCCATAAATAATTTCAATTGGGGTATCATAGAAAAAAAATTGTTGAATATGTATGAAGATTTTAAGATTTAAAAAAAGTGTATAACATCATTAAAAAATATAGTGGGACAATATCATGAACATATTAATATTATCCCCCCACACTGATGATGCTGAATTAGGGTGTGGCGGTAGCATTTGTAAATTTTTGGAAAACGGAAATAATGTTTACTGGATGGTATTCTCAACCGCAGAAGAATCTTTGCCTGAGGGGATGCCAAAGGATACGTTAAAAAGTGAGTTTTTAGATGTAACTCAACACCTTGGCTTATGTGAAGAAGAAGTGCAGGTGTGTAACTTCAGAGTACGATATTTGCACGAACACAGACAAGAAATTCTGGACCAACTCATAAAAACCAGAAAGAAATTCAACCCAGACTTGGTAATAGGTCCTTCTATAAATGATTACCATCAGGACCACCAAATCATTGCGAACGAAATGATAAGAGCGTTTAAAACAACATCAAGCATTATTTCTTATGAACTTCCCTGGAATCATATAACTTTTAATACCCAGTTATTTATAAAATTGACAGAAGAACATATGTCAAAAAAATGTGATTTACTAAAAAACTATAAATCGCAATATATAAAGGAAAGACTCTATTTTTCAGAAGAATTTATTTTTGGGCTAGCAAGAAGCCGGGGTGTTCAGTGCAATTCAAAATATGCTGAAGCCTTTGAGGTGATAAGGTGGATGCTCTAACAGTCTTGATAACCGGTGCAGGGGCACCAGGGATAAAAGGTACCCTCTATTCTTTACACAATAATTTTGACGATCGGCAGATCAAAACGGTGGGGACGGATATCAGGGATGAAGTTATCGGCAAATACCTCTGTGACCAATTTTACAGAATCAAAAGACCAAACGACCCACAGTACCTTCTGGACCTATTACATATATGCGAAAAAGAAAATGTAGATGTAGTCCTACCTCAGAACACCGCAGAACTTGCAGTACTGGCCAAAAACAAAAGTAAATTCGAAAAAGCAGGTACAAAAGTAGCTGTCTCCAGCGAAAAAAGCATTGAATTTGCTAATGACAAGTACAAGCTAATGGAATTAGCAAAAAAAATCGGTGTTCCTACAGCAGAATATAATTTGGCCAAAGATTTTGACGAACTTCTTGATTATTCCAAAAAAATCGGATGGCCGGGAAAACCAATTGTAATAAAGCCACCCCAATCCAATGGAATGAGAGGAGTTCGCATAATTGATGAATCGGTTGATTTAAAGAAAATGCTCTATACAGAAAAACCAACAAATATCTTCACCAAGATGGAACATCTAAAAACCGTATTGGGAGACACGTTCCCCCCTCTAATGATAATGGAATACCTTCCCCATGAAGAATATACCGTTGATATACTGGGGTCTTCATCTCCGGTAATTATTCCAAGAAAAAGGGACCTGATAAAATCAGGTATAACATTTGAGGGCACCGTTGAAAAGAATGAACAAATAATTGAATATTCAGAAATTCTGTCCAGAGAACTCAAACTTCAATACGCATTCGGATTTCAGTTTAAAATGGATGAAAATAAAGTCCCTAAACTCCTTGAATCAAACCCAAGAGTCCAGGGTACAATGATCCTATCAACTTTTGCGGGAGCAAACATCATTTACGGAGCTATAAAAGAAGCGCTCAATGAAAAGATCCCTGAATTTAATGTGAAGTGGGGGACCAGGCTAATAAGGTACTGGGGGGGATTAGGAATTCAAGACAATGAGAGTGTTGGGTCATTATGAAAGTATGGAAAAAATATGAAGAATATTTAATAAAAGGGGAGTGGCATATCCATACGAATTATACAGATGGAGAAAACTCTGTAGCTGAATTGTGCGAGAGGGCTCAAAACATTGGAATCCCATTAATAGCATTTACCGAACACGTAAGGAAAAACATAACATACGACTTCAGCGGTCTTCTAAACGCCATCGACAGTGCAAAAGAACAGTATGATTTAATAATTTTATCAGGCTGTGAAGCTAAAGTTTTGCCAGACGGAGACCTCGATGTTGATCCAGAAATTTTAAAAGAGGTTGATTACCCAATATTCGCTTATCATTCTTTTCCTAAGGATATAGATATTTATGTTAAATCATTAAAGCATGTTTTAAAAAACATGGATGTTTGTACCTGGGCCCATCCCGGAGCTTTTTTGAAAAGATACGAATTGAACTTGCCGGAAAAAGAATTAGAAACTATTTTTGCATTGATGAATAAATATGACATATTGCTTGAAACTAACATAAAATATAATCTTCCCGAGAAAAAATGGGAAGAAATTGCAAGTGAATACAATGTTCAATTCGTAAGAGGAAGTGATATACATAATATTGAGAGATTAAAGGCGTAAAACGAATGAAAAGTAAAAACTGATTAGAATCTAAAAACATTTTAAGTAATTATAGTTGGGTAATATGGAAAAAGGATTATTCAAATTATACGAGGAATTAGCTTGAAAATCACATCCATTGTTGGGGCTCACCCACAACTATAAAATGTGCCCCTGTGTCTAGAATTGTTAGAAAGTATCACCACGAAATCCTCGTTCATATCGGCCAGCACTATAATAAGGAAATATCTGATGTTTTATAAGGAATTGAACATCCCGGAACCCGATTACAATCTGGAGATCGGATCAGGCAGCCATGGTGAGCAGACAGGGAAAATGCTTATAGAAATAGAGAAGGTTCTCCTTAAAGAAAAGCCGGACCTGGTACTTGTGTACGGGGATACAAACTCTACACTTGCAGGAGCACTTGCTGCTTCCAAAATGCATATCAAAGTGGCCCATGTGGAAGCAGGGCTCCGTTCATTTGACAGAGGAATGCCCGAAGAAATAAATCGGGTGCTTACAGACCACGCATCAGACATCCTATTTTGTCCAACGGAAACCGCAGTTTCAAATCTTAAAAAAGAAGGCATCACAGAAGGAGTGTATAATGTTGGGGATGTGATGGTAGACGCCCTGAAATACAATAAAAAAATAGCAGAAGAAAAATCAAGTATAATGGAAAAACTCGGTTTAAAGCCTAAAGAATTCATGCTCGCTACAGTGCACAGACCCTCAAACACCGATAACCGGGAGAATCTATCAGCCATTATTAGAGCCTTTTGCAGTGTAGAAGAAACAATAGTATTTCCCATTCATCCAAGAACAAAAAAATATCTTATGAAATATAGGCTTTGGGAAAATATCTGCAAGAATGTTAAAGTCATTCCTCCTATAGGCTATTTGGACATGTTGAAACTTGAAGCAAACTCCAAGAAAATACTGACTGATTCTGGTGGTGTGCAGAAAGAAGCTTACGTGTTAGGAGTCCCCTGCATTACCATGAGAGAGAATACTGAATGGGTTGAAACCGTAGAAGATGGATGGAAGAATGTTAAAGTCATTCCTCCTATAGGCTATTTGGACATGTTGAAACTTGAAGCAAACTCCAAGAAAATACTGACTGATTCTGGTGGTGTGCAGAAAGAAGCTTACGTGTTAGGAGTCCCCTGCA
>NZ_JAQUVZ010000006.1:0-115351 GCF_028693135.1 Methanosarcina sp. | reverse complement strand
TTACCATGAGAGAGAATACTGAATGGGTTGAAACCGTAGAAGATGGATGGAATGTTCTTGCAGGGGCAGATTATGGAAAGATTGTAAATTCGATTCATGGATTTGATGGGGCTAAAAGGAGAAATAATGCGTTTGGAAATAGGAAAGGCGCTGAGGAGATAAACAACATACTTACCTGAAAGCGCCTTGTATTCTTTGAGGCTGTCTAAGAGCCTATCCGAAAAGTAAAAGAACTGCTATGTATGGTAATTTGTAGTAGTGACAAAACGAAAAACGGGACACGACTACGAGATCTCAGATGGATTCTGGAATATAATCAAATCTTTACTACCACTCCCAAAGCCGAAAAAGAAGCCTGGAAGACCGCGAGAGGATGATAGGAAAATAATTAACGGTATTTATTATCTCCTTCGTACTGGCTGTCAATGGAAAGCCTTGCCAAGATGTTATGGTGCTCCAAGCACTGTACATGATAGATTTCAGGAATGGCAAAGGGCAGGATTATTTGAGACAATATGGCAAGCTGGTCTAATGGAATATGATAATAAAAAAGGGTTAGAGTGGGAGTGGCAATCAATTGATGGAGCTATGACAAAAGCACCATTGGGTGGAGATGGAACCGGAGCTAACCCTACTGACCGTGGCAAAAAAGGAACAAAAAGGAGTATGTTAACTGAGGGTAAAGGCATACCACTTTCTGTTGCCGTGGATGGAGCCAATAGGCACGATAAAATGCTTGTAAAAGAGACTCTTGATGACATAATTATTGAAAGACCTTCACATAAAGTAATTCAGAATATATGCATGGATAAGGGATATGATTATCCTGATATCAGAAAATTGGTTGAAGAATATGGATATACTGCCCATATCCCGAGACGTGGAGAAGAAAAAATAGTAAAAAAGATACCGGGTCATAAGGCAAGAAGGTGGGTTGTAGAAAGGACGCATTCTTGGCTGAATAGATTCAGAAGACTGCTTATTCGATGGGAAAAGAAGCTTGAGAATTACTTTGCTATGCTTCATTTCGCATGCGCATGGATTACTTTCAGAGCTGCGGGACTTTTCGGATAGGCTCTTAAAATTAAATAATCCTGTAACCAGATTGTTCGTTAATGTTGTCAAAACGAAATTGAAGACTTCCTTATCCTAGGGATTTATCTGATAAAGAATGGGAACTGCTTAAGCCTCATATCCCACATCTCCGAACTAATCGAGGTAGAAAACGCGTTCAGTCCTTTCGAGAAATACAGAAACACCAAGAGTACGCGGATATGATGCTGGCAAGAAAGTCAAAGGGAGAAAGTGCCACATTCTAGTGGATACAACAGGGCTACTGTTGATGGATGTAGTTCATGCGGCGAATATTAGGATAGAGATGGTGCTAAACTTGTTCTGGAACAAGTTTAAGGAACATTTTCTCGATTACAGCTTATCTGGGCTGATGCGGGTTATGCCGGTCAACTGGTTGATTGAGTCAAAGTAATGTGTGGTTGGGTATTGGAAATCGTAAAGCGTGATGATGACGTCAAAGGTTTTAAAGTACTTCCTCACAGATGGGGGGGGTAGAACGTACATTTGGATAGCTGGGTCGCTATCGACGTTTGAGCAAAGATTACGAAGGATTTACGAAGTCCAGTCAAGCCTTCATCTATGCTGCTATGATCCGTATAATGAGCAAACGACTGGCTAAGATCAAACCTTTATGTGAATAAGAAACACTTTTAAGACAGGCTCTAAATAATTTAATAATTTGAGTGTAAATTAAATGATATAAAAATCAAAGCTTTTTAGAGAACTATCCTCCGATAAATATAATAGAATAATCATACAAATTTTATCCTGTAACATTTAAATAAAAAATAGATAAAGTAATTTTCAAATTTCAACTGACGCCGATCGAAACCTCACATCCTTTATGGAGTAGCCTTATGTATTTCAATCATACTTTAGAGATTTTAAAAAAATATATGGAAATTGCAAAGAATCTGATATTTCAAAAAAAGGATACGAATTATTTGTTAATGTCCATTGCAATCTCTTGTTATTATATATTAAAATATATCCAATTTAATGTTTTTTTCAATCAGCTTAAAAAAAAGATAATATCTAGAGAGATTGAAATTCTCTTTTCCAGTTCTTTAAATAATTGGAGGGATTATAAACATAAAGATGGTAAAAATTATGAATATGATCTGATGATAGGAGATGTGCTCGAGCAAAGCAAAAAAATGTTTTCTATCAAATGCATTGATAGGGACCCAACAAATAAGTTTAGGAGTAAGAGCGCAACTCTTAATAAATATAGAAATTCTGATGATTGGATATGCATTGAACAATATATAACAATTAAAGATGTTTTCAAGGCTTTCACATATTCCATTCAGTCATTGGTAGGAATGAAAATCGACGACGAATTCAAAAAATATTTTTGCATCATTGGAAGTAAAATTAATGTAAATAGTTATATGAAATTATTAATTTGTAAAAACATACTCCACGAGATACAGCCTAACATTTTGTTGTTAACATGTGAATACTGTCCCTTTCATAAGGAAATGGTATACACTGCTCACCAATATAAAATCCCTACAATTGCCCTTCAACATGGGATAATTACGGATCAACATCCAGGATATATGTATGATGATAAAAGTTTCCGGGCTATCTTACCTGATGTTACGTGTGTTTTTGGGGAGGAACACTACAAATTGCTTGTGGAAAAAAGCATATATGAACCTCAAAAAGTAGTCGTCACAGGCAATCCAAGATATGATATATTGAATTACGCAAAAAAATTGTATTCTAGAGAAGATTTTTTCAAAAGATATAGCCTAAATCCAGATAATAAAATCGTCCTTTGGACAACCCAATGCCACGGTATATCTGATAAAGAAAATAAAAACAATTTCAAAGCAATGTTTAAAACGTTACAAAATCTAAAAGATGTAACCTTGATCATTAAACAGCATCCAGGAGAAGGTGAAAAATATACAAAAATGATCAAAGATGCTTTGAAAAATCATAACTTAAATATTGTAATCACTCCCAAAAATTCAGACACCTATGAACAGCTCTATATGTGTGATATCTTGGTCATAAAAGACTCTACAACTGCAATGGAAGCAGTAGCTCTGAATAAACCTGTGATCGTCTTAAACCTCAGTGGAGAGCCAGATGTCGAAAGATATGTGACAGAGGGTGTAGCATTGGGCGTTTATAATGAAAAAGATCTAAAACCTACTATAGAGGAATTACTGAGAGACGACTTCGAGTTGGCTGAAAATAGAGATAAATACATTGAACAATATTTGTATAAAATTGATGGTAAATCAACAGAAAGAGTCGTACAGCTCATTGAAAAAACCCTTGATGAGTGGGATGGGTAAAAAATATTTAAAGATCTCTGTAATAGAGATATTTCAAACATTCTTTTTTTTGAAACGTCCCCTCATTATTTCTCCAGTGTATATCTTTCCCTGTGTAATCTCTTCGTCTGTAAAAACATGAATCAGCAATAATCCTGTGGGGTATACAAGTATTACTAGACATCTCAATGCGATATCGCACAGGATATCATATTCTGGTAAGAAAAGGGATATTGCATATACAGATATTCCTACAAATAATATCTTGCTAATTCTAAGGTATTCATATTTTATGGGAAAAAGCCTATTGGATAGTAAAAATACTCCAATAAAAGTGAATAAATATGTCATTGCGGTTGCAGCGGCGGCACCAATCATTCCATATTCAGGAATAAGCAGGAAATTTAGACCTATGTTAATTAAGGCCCCTAAAAAAGTAGTAATTGCAAGATATTTTGTTTTTTTCAGAAGGAATATTTGATTTACTACCATGTAATACATGCCATTCAGGACAAATGCCAGAACAATGAAAGGAACAACCTGGGAAGCTTCATAATATGCGGGGACTGTCATGAGATGTATAACATCTTTTGCAAACAATGCGATGCCTACTCCGATGAATCCAATTAAAGCCATATAATATGTGGTTAGAATTGAGAACGTATGTTTTGCCTTTTCACCTTCATCTGTTGCTTTTGACAGAAAAAAAGGAACCCAGGCAAAATTAATGGCTGTAGTAATAAGACTCAGTATTGATCCGATCTGATATCCAAGGGAATAGAGGCCGACTATAGAGAGATTCCAGTACCAGCTTAGGAATAACCTGTCAATAAGGCTGGTGATCCACCCAGCGAGCATATGTGGAATCAATGGTAACCCAAAATAGAATGATTCTTTGAATTTATTTCTATCAAATTTTATTGTAATATCTTTTTTTAGATAACTTAGTGCCACAAAAAAGAAGATTATGCTACATACGAATTGACCTTTCAAACTTCCAAGTGCGCCTTCTCTTTGCATCACAACGAAAAAGATTATTAGTATAGTGGAAATCAGAAATTTTGCTACATTAATTACACTGTAAGTGTGGGCTCTTTCTCTCACCTGCAGAAGAATTAAAGCAAAATTTAAGGGAACACCAAGAAATGCACTCCATATAACTAAGATAAGATATGGATTAAATGGAATGTCAGAGAGAACTATTGAGAAGAAGGAATCTCCCAATAAACAAAGTATGACACATATTGCAAAAGATATCAAACAAACCGAGAGGCAGATAGTACTGAGGTAATCTCTTAATTTAGTTGAATCATGATGATAATCATAATAGAAACGGCCGATTGCCCCCCCTTGTCCAAAAATTAAAAATATTACTAAAACACTACTTACAACCGATGCAATTGATAAGATTCCGTAATCTGCAGGAGTGAGATATCTTGTATATATAGGGAGAAGAAAAAACCCTATTGCCTGAGTTAAAATCGTCCCGATGGCAAATCCAAGGGAATTTTTTGCAAGACGTTTAATATCATTGATAATCATAATAAATCCCGTTTTCTCGATCATTTTTAAATAAATCGTAGGTTCGTCCCTATTTATGGCTTATATATTTTATTTATTGAAGCCAGTTGATTGATATTCATTTTACTTGCAATATGATCTTGTTCATCAGTTTATCTTATAAGCTCTGTATTTAAAAGGATTCAATAAAAGTGAATTGAAGTTACCATCTAATAATATTAAATGTTGGGAGAGTGTCTATTAAATATGGATATTTACCCTTCTCTTTTGATGGGAATAATCTACTTGATAAACGCTTTAATTTTTGTCAAGTTGGCAAGATCCTCATTAAAGGATTCAAGGTTGCTTCTTGGTGTTTCCAAAGTTATGTATTTAGAAAATATGGATGAGACATATTGCATTAAAAACTCGAAGTCATAATTTCCTTCTCCTATCGATAGGTGCTCATCTTTTTCGTTAGCCAAGTTTCCATCTGAAATATGAAAGTAAGAGGGGTTTAATTTTAAAAAATCTTTGATGTATTCTTTGTAGTCTCCGTTTAAACTAACAGCAGCTTTAATTGCATGATTCATATCAAAACAAAACCCAAATTTTGACCCCATAAGTTCCGAAATTTGCTCTGGCGAATAACCTACCATTGCTTCGTCAAACAGTCCAACTTTTGGCATGTTTTCAATTAAAGTCCGTTTGTCGTCGATACATTCCAAAAACTCTCTCGATGAAGCCATAGAACCGAATCCGGGATGAAGAATAATATATCTGGCATTAAGTTGGTCGGCCCACTCAATGCAGTTCTGAATTGTTTTAATGTTATAATCCCTTTTTTCTCTGTCAGCAATGTTCACACCGTGCCTTTCTGTCGTTATGTGAATTGTATAGGGCAGGTCGTAAGAAAGAAATGTATCTATCTCTGTGCCGGGAATTGGAGTCAATTCAATGTATTGAAATACATCATCCTTGATTAGTTGCTCTGCTTGTGGGAGCGTGTCCTGATTGGTGGACCAGAGTTTTAAGCCGAAGTTCATTTATATTCCCCCAAAAAGATTTAAATATTCATCCTATAAGGTCCCAGTTAAGAGGAGTCCCTTTAGTAACAGACTTTGCAGCCTTTTTCCCCAGAACATCATACAGATATTTGGGGTGGAGTCCAAAACCAGGTCTAATGGATCTTATATTTTTCTCAGAAAACACTTCTCCTTCTTCCATATCTTCTACGACAAAAAGGGATCGAGAAAACTCACGGCTTTTCGTCATTTTGTCCGTCAGTTCATAACTGACTTCACCGAGAGCTTTTTCAACTTCCCTTACCGCCTTGACCATTGCCTTAAACTCTTGGGGTTCAAGAGAAAACTCAGCATCTGGCCCGCCTAAACCCCGGTCAAGTATGAAGTGCTTCTCAATTATTTTTGCTCCAAGAACTACAGCTGCAATCGGTACTGATATTCCTAAGGTATGATCTGATAAACCGACAACAACCTTAAAAGTGTCCTTAAGGTTTGGGATTGTGTTTAAGTTTACATCTTCAAGAGGGGATGGATATGCAGATGTGCATTTTAAAAGTGCAACCTGTTTATTTCCCATCCGTTTGCAGGCGTTTACAGCTTCTTCAATATCAGTTAGCGTGGCGATGCCTGTAGAAATAATTACTGGTTTTCCCTTTGAGGCGATGTATTCTATGAGAGGTATGTCAGTAATTTCAAAAGAAGCGACCTTGTAGGCAGGGACGTTCATTTTTTCCAAAAAATCTACGGCAGTTTTGTCAAAAGGAGAGGAGAAACATAAGAGTCCTAAGTCTTCAGCTATCTTTTTTAACTCCGGCTGCCATTCCCACGGAGTGTAGGCTTCCTGATATAGCTTGTAAAGGGTTCTGCCATCCCACAAAGTTCCTTGCTTTATCCTGAAATATTCATTCTCTGAGTCAATAGTTATTGTGTCTGCTGTATAGGTCTGGAGCTTGACAGCATCAGCTCCGGTTTCCTTTATGGATTTTATGGTTTTTACAGCAAGATCAAAATCATGGAGATGATTAGCAGATAATTCTGCGATTATAAATGTATGTTTACTGTTTCCAATTAACTTGTTCCCAATTTTGATTTCCATCTCTTTCATTCCTCATTTATTTATTATCCCCATAATTATGACGTTAAGCCAGTTCCCATCTTTACATACAAATTCCTTAAGTATCCCTTCTTCTTCAAAACCCATTTTTTTGTAAAAATCTATTGCTCTTTCATTATTCTCTATAACTTCGAGCTTCAATGAATGCAGTTCAAAGATATCGAAGGCCACTTTTTTTAGACAATTGCTAAGTAAACTGCCTTTATTCTTCATTTCACAAAATGGATTTGAATATATGCCCAAGTAGGCATTTTTATTTTTTATGTTTATATTGTTTAAGGAAATAACACCTATAAATCCTTCATCTTTATAGACAATCCAGTAAAAATTCTTATTGTCTTTTTGTAAATTTTCTAAGAAATTAAAATGTTCTTCCTGAGAAATAATTTCATCTGAGTACATCCATTTTCTGATACTCTCATCGTTTCTGCATTCTCTTACCATTTCTTTTTCTTCTATTGAAGCATTGATAAAGTTTTTTAAGAGAATCCCTTTAAAAGCAAAGTTTTCTTTTAGATTAATCATTCGTGATCCTTTGTCTAAGAAGTTGATGTACATGAGCTTGTGCCATTTTCTTTAAAATTACTTATTTTTCAATAATATTCATTAATAAGTCTTATTTTGTCAAAAATTTATTTTTAATCAACTATTAGCCCATTTAAAGCTACAATATTTTCTTATTTCTAATTATATTTGTTTTTATTCCTTAAATAATAGAATAATGGGTTTATAGATTTTTAATATTTTCTGAGAAATAATACACTGATCAATTTATAAGTTAAAATTCAAATTATATCATATATTTTTTAATAAATATCTTATTTATTATGTATTTTAGTGAAATTATACTTAATAATTCGTGGAGTAGTGTTTTTTAAAGGCTCTAAACGTAATTTTTAGACTAAATAAGTATTTATAGGTCATTTTTTGGGTTTTAAAGCATTTTTGAAGTTTTTGGTATAAGCTCACATAAGTAAATTTTTGATTTTTTTTCATATTTATATATGCTTTCAATAATCTACTGTAAAATTTGTTGTACCAATGCCCTTTTATTCATCATAATTTCAACAATCTCGAAATCAAATGGCTCATCGATGTCGACTGTCTCTTTCTCTTCCATCACCAAAAAACCAACATTTCCGTCGACGATTTTATTTTTTTCCATTAAAATATCTCTTTTGGTAATATATATAGCCCCATTTTCCTTGAACAAAGGTTTTGTAAATTGTCGGTTTTTCGGGTTTTTTGGATAAAATCTTTCATATTTGCCTTGATTTTCTATCCAGTAGTGCCCCCTGTCTTCTACAACACTTAACACGGAGTCAAGATTTTTATCTTTGATAAGCCTTGCTGCTTCTGATATCCTTGACTGGGACAACATTGGTGATGTGGCATATAACAAAACAACTATATCTGGTTTATAGTCCTCTTTTTTCTCTAGGTAGCTAACTGCATGCTGCAAAACTGGTAAAGTCCCGATTTCATCACCAGCAAGTTCTGGTGGTCTTACAAAAGGAACTTCTGCACCAAACTCTTTTGCAACGGTGGCAATCTCCGGATCTTCAGTGGAAACAATAACCCGGTCAATTTCGTCTACACCAAGGGCGGTTTCAATAATATATCCTATTAAGGGCTTGCCATTTAATTCTTTAACATTCTTTCTTGGAATACCCTTTGATCCTCCTCTAGCCGGAATTATTGCAACTGTTTTGATAACATTCACCTTCTTAAAATGGATTTTCACTACATATTATTCGAATGGATTCCCATCTTTGATAGTTTTCACCACTAACTCAACGTCCTCATTACACATCTTTGGGTAGATGGGAAGGGTGATGATCCTTTTAAAAACGTCCTCAGTTATGGGATAATCATTTTCATCAAAATCAAAATGTTTGCGATAGTAACTAAAATGGTAAGTCGGGATATAATGTACATTCACACCGATGCCGCTTTTCCGCATATATGTGAAGAATTTATCACGATTAACGTCTTTTAACAAAATTGTATAAATATGCCACCCGTGTTTTATACCTTCTTTTGTAACAGGGATTTCCACAAATTCACAGTCTCTCAGTAACTCATTGTAAAGCTCTGCGATCTCCTGGCGCTTTTCTATGAACATGTCCAGCTTCTTCAGCTGAGAGATCCCCAGAGCTGCCTGGATATCCGTCATCCGGTAATTCCGTCCAAGCATTTTCATATCATAGGCCCAGCCCGCATCAGGCCCATATCTCTCAGTTGCACTTTTGTCAATACCATGACTGTGGAGTAGACGAGCTCTTTCTGCGAGTTCGGAATTATTTGTAACAACAGCGCCTCCTTCTCCCGTGGTAATCGGCTTAACCGGATGAAAGCTGAAAACCGTCAGGTCGGCAAAATTCCCTATCTTTTTCCCGTAATAACTGGCTCCGAGAGCATGACAGGCGTCTTCAATGAGATAAAGGTTATATTCTTCTGCTATTTCCTTAATTTCTTTGATATCACAAGGGTGCCCTGCATAATCAACGTAACTTATAGCCCTTGTTTTTGGGGTGATTTTGCGTCGGATATCTTCGGGATCGATATTTCGGGTATCTTTTTGTATGTCTGCAAATACAGGCTTGAGACGATTATAGAGAAGTGCGTTACTGGTAGCTGCGAAGGTAAAAGGTGTGGTAATTACTTCAGATCCTTCTGGAAGATCCAGTGCTCCTACGGCGACATCCAGGGCACTTGTTCCGCTGTTTACTGCCACAGAGTGCTTGCATCCCACGTATTTGCAGAGGGCGTTCTCAAACTCCCCAACTTTCGGACCTGTGGTCAGCCAATCACTACCCAGCACTTTCATGACTTCTTCTTTATCTTCGTTATCAATCCATTGACGTCCATAGGGAATCATTTGCTTACCTCGTAAGAGATGATGTCTTTTTGTCCGGTGCTATTAAAGATTGGATTTTTCTAATAAGAACCACGAAATATCGTCCTGTGGAAAAGTTAAATCACGATGATAAATGAATCCGTAATTGACCAATTTGAGATCTGAAAATTGATCTAACATTTCACCAGCAAAATCTCTTTTAAAGAGCTTTTTTTCATGACCACGGTATGTTATTTTGATAGGAGTCGGATTATAGTATTCAATTATGCAAATGTATTTTTTACTCGTAGTATATAGCAAATTATATACAAAGGTAAGCTGTTCAGGATCTATGTGTATAAGGACACCTTTCACAAAAGTAAAATCCCGTTTGTAATCTGGATTAAAATCTAGTATCGACTGATTGTAAATATTGATATCACTCATCTTTTCAAGAATTGATACAGCCTTTTTGTTAATTTCGATCGCAGATAATTCTACCTCAGGAATCAATTGTTTTATTGCATGAAGATTTAGACCAATGTTGGGACCAAATTCTATAACTGACTTCACACTATCCACATTTTTGAAAATTTGTGAGAATAACGAAATATTGCTTGCCAATATTTTAGCAGTTTGATTTCTCTCAACGTACTCATCTCCAAATTTTCCTGCCCAAAACATTTCTTGTTCAGTTTTATACGATTTCATAAAAATCCTCTAACTACGATTTCATGACAGTTCAAGGAATCATATAGTAACCTTATAGGAAACGGTGTCTTCCTTATCCTCTGGGTTTTTACTGAAAACTATCAAGCTCGCTTCGTGTCCCCAGTTATTTTTTACTGCATGAGCTACAAAAGGTGGAATGTATATCATTTCGTATCCTTTGGCATGTGTATCCAGAATTAGTTTATCTTTTTCTCCGGAAATTACATTCTCCAGACATAGCTCCAGCTTTCCGGAAGCCGGTGCAATCCATTCCTCCTTTATTTTGTGGTAGTGGTTGGCTCTGACCATCCCAGGATTTATCGACACAAGATAAGTGTGTACACAGTTGAAAGGTTCATCGTCATAATTCATTGAGACCAGTTCTGTGAGCCAACCATCTTCTCTCTCATGTTTAACTCTTAATAATTTCGTGAAGAGCATGCTAATCAGCACATATTTTTGAGTTCCTCTTTGGTAAGCCATCTATCGTTGATATCACTTGAATATCTGTACCCTTCTGGGAGCGATTTACCATCAACATGTTTTTCCTTATTCCAGAATGGAAACTCCGGCGCAATTATGAAATAATCAGAGAATTCTTTTGCATGCCTTGCTTCATCTTCGGTAATCATAATTTCATGAAGCTTTTCACCGGGCCTTATACCAACAATTTCTTTCTTTGCTTCAGGAGCAATCGTTTCCGCAAGATCCATCATCCTCATGCTGGGAATTTTGGGAATGAATATTTCTCCACCTTGCATTCTTTCTATTGAATTAAGGACGAAGTTAACTCCCTGATCTAGAGTTAACCAGAAACGTGTCATTCTCTCATCTGTGATAGTCAAAACACCTTTTTTCTTCTGCTCTTGGAAAAGAGGAATAACACTACCTCTGCTACCAATGACGTTTCCATATCTTATACAACTGAACCTTGTTTTTCTTTTTCCTGTGTATGTATTCCCTTGAATAAACAGTTTTTCTGCTACCATCTTGGTAGCTCCATAAAGGTTGACAGGATGAACTGCCTTGTCCGTGCTGATGGCCATCACATCCCCTACCGAGTTATCGATGGCAGCATCAATCACATTCACAGCCCCGTCAATATTTGTCCTTATAGCTTCGATCGGGTTGTATTCACAAGCAGGAACCTGTTTTAAAGCCGCGGCATGTACTACAAGGTCAACACCATTCATCGCACGGTAGAGACGGTCTCGGTCTCTCACATCTCCTATTAAAAAACGAATCCTGTTATCTTTGAATTTTTGTTCCATTATGTACTGGTTATACTCCCCTCTTGAATAGATTCTAAGGCTCTTTGGATTATGCTCTCTAAGAAGGATCTCTGTAAATTTATTTCCAAAAGAACCAGTACCTCCTGTAAGTAATATCGTTTTCCCGTCGAATGCAGATTCTGTATTTTTTTCCATATGTTCACTACCAAACAACAACTATTTTGTATCCTCTTCAAATTGTATGGGCAAAAGTAAATTTCACATATTTGCCGAAAATTTAAGAATTTAACCAAGTCTAAAAAACATCCTCAAGCGACGCATCCAACTTTGGAACTGTATGACAAAAATGTTGTATATTTTCCTGGTTGGAAAATTCTCCCTCGAATTTGAAGAGGATACCTTTTTTAAGTTGCCATCTCTCATCGATGTTTTCAAAAATATCGCGATTCCAAAATTTCTCAACAATATTCCAAAATTGCAGTGGTGTGTATCCTAAAAAGGTTATAAAATCATCCATCGCACGCTGATCCAATTTAGGATCATGCTCTGCAATTAATTTTTTAGCTTCAGGTAAACTAATCAGCCCTTCTCGAACACGTCTACTTACAATATCAGACGTTCGCTGAAATCCAAACTTAGGATATTTCAACCAGAGATGAACCATATATGCTACAGAATCGATCTGTTCAAAATCTTCGATGCAACCTTCACGTTTCCATTCATGAGACAAATCATGGAATCCGTATCTTTTCGCAATATCAAGGTTTTTCACACTACTCCACGGAGTGAAATAGCTCATAAAAATTACTTCAGGATTCACATTCTTTTGTTCTTCAGATGTGGGAACAATAGCATTTACTTCTTTTCTAGAGATGCCTCTCTGTAGCCAAAAATCCATATCAATATTTTCAAATATCTGCGAGATTGTTTCATTTGCTGAATAATTATCCTGATCAGTAGTACCATATTCATACGCTGAATTCTCACCATACACAACAAACGGTATTCCAAATTTCATAGCCATTTTTAGTGGAACTGTATATATAGCAGCTTCTACAAACTTTAAAGGAATACCCATTTCTTCAAATCCAATTTTAGTAACTCTTCTAAATAGGTCGATACTCAAATCAAACTGAATATGATCGCAACCAAATGTATCACCTAAATTTCTGTAATTTTTCAAGCCAGCTTCTGTCTTTGTGAATGGATCACCAACAGTTATCAAAAGAGGGTTCATATCCATTTTAACTTTCATTTCATAAACAAGACGATGGCTATCTTTTCCACCACTTACAGGAATTACACAATCATAATACCCATCAGATCTTCTATATTTATTGCAAAGTTTTCTTAGTTCTTCGAGTCTTTGATCCCAATTGATCATTTTCCTTTTTTCATAGTTTATGCAAGCTTGGCAAACTCCCTCATCATTAAATATAGACCCTGGTCTTGTATCCGGCATCATGCATTTTTTACAATATCGCATTTCTAAGTCCTCATTGGAATTTTATTACATCGGGAGTGCGGAGGGTCACGAATACCTCGCCCTTAACAGGCTGTCCGACAATTACTGGTGATAATATTCAAAATTCTTCTTTTTCGATTTAAAGGCTTTATATGCCTTATTTTTTGCATGTTTTTGCCCTGAAATTGAATTGTCGGACAGCCTCTTTAGGTCGGGGATGAAGTGAACCCTCGCCTCTTTTTGTTTTTGATTTAAATATCTAAATCGTCGCTTCTTTGTAAAATTATCGGAAATCGGACAGGGGCTCGATAGCAGAGTTTCAATAACTTAGATCAAGGAAACCTTGTTAAAGGACACTGTGAATCATTTCCGAGTAACCGGGCGTGCGGCCCATCAGCATACCCCATCCTTTACAGGCTGTCCGACAATTACTGGTGGTAATATTCAAAATCATTCTTTTTCGATTTAAAGGCTTTATATGCCTTATTTTTTGCATGTTTTTGCCCTGAAATTGAATTGTCGGACAGCCTGTTTAGGTTGGGGTGGCTGCACGCAGTTTGATTTTAATAATATTTATTTGACTTGTTTATAACTTACAGCAAAACAACATATAGATTCTGAATTTTTGCCTTATTCACAAACTTCACTTTACAAGTCCCTTAACATTTTTAAATATTGGAGATAAACTTTCGACCAAGATATAGACTGTTTTTTGGGATTAAGAGATTATATATTAGGATTTGTGCACTTGAGGTACATCAAACATATTCAAGTATATTCAAGCACATCAGGCTTTATGATTTTAATTTATAGTTTGAACAATTAAAAGTTTAATGCTATTAAGTTCTCATTTCAACCACGCAAGTCCTATATATTAATGCCTTTTTAGAGTAATATAGGGTAGAAAGTAAATAAATAAGTTTTGCCTCTAACAGTAGTTCCGATTTATTATAGTTCCGAATGACTACTCTCATGATTTTATAGTTTTGTACTTAGAGACCGTCTGAATATTATATATTTCTCATTCGCTTAACGTTTTGATACGACCCAGTCGTCTAATCATTATGTGTATCATCGCAGCATATACCAATGCTTGACTTGATTCTGTCAATCCTTCGTAATCTGTACTCAAACGTCGATAGCGACCTAGCCATGCAAATGTACGCTTTACTATCCATCTGTGAGGAAGTACTTTAAAGCCTTTGATATCGTCGCTACGCTTAACTATTTCCAATACCCATCCACACATTACATTGACCCAATCAACCAATTTACCCGAATAACCAGCATCAGTCCAAATAAGATGCAATCGTGAAAATGTCCCTTTAACTTGTTCCAGAACAAGTTAAGGAATGATAAAAATATAACTTCTAAATTTCAGTGTGGGAATTGATCTATACAGGCTGTCTCAAAACTCAAACCATTTCTACAATTGGATTATGGGCAATGTTGAGTTTAAATCAAATAGGGTATTTTTCCGGAATTCAGATGGTAATTAACCTTATTGTCGGATATTTTAGCCCAATTGTAGAATCAAGTTTACTTTTGATACAGCCTGTATAGTTCCATTTCCCCCAATAACCATTCTTGGCAACAAAATCCCTTGATATTATATTTGAATCATTCCTAAGCCCCATCTCGATCCTGAATATTTGCTGCATGAACTACAACTATTACCAGTAGACCTATTGTGTCCACCAGAATGTGGCGCTTTCTCCCTTTTACTTTCTTTCCAGCATCATAACCGCGCACTCCAGGCGTTTCTGTAGTTTTAACTGACTGGCTATCTAAAATCGCTGCACTCGGTTCTGGTTCTCTGCCATTTGCAATTCTCAGTTCAGTCCTCAGTATAGCATTTATACGTTCCCAAATCCCTTCTAAACGCCACAGGCAGAAATAATGTTAGACAGTTTTCCAATGTGGGAATTCGTGCGGTAACATTCGTCATGCACAACCAGAACGTAGCAAATAGAATATGGCATTCAATATTTCTCGATTGGAATGAACGCGTTTTCGACCTCGATTTGTTCTTGGACCCTAACTTTGACAGATTTCGATAACTAAGACAGTGCAAAGTCACAAGAAACGTCTTGCTGAGATACAATCTAATTTGAAAAAATGAAAATTCATAACTAACATCGAAATCTGTATAAAATTTTAAATTGTATCTACAATTTTGATAGTATCCACTAATTCTCAGAGAATAATCTCTTGATTTTAAGCCAAAATGAGTTTGACAGATAGCATCAATATAAAAAATATTATTATAAATTCTACGAAATCTCACTCATTCTTGTTACAATCAAGCTATTTATCTTGTCAAAATTAGCGAAAATATACTGTTTGACCCCATTTTTCAAGAAATTGACTGTAAGTGTCAAATTCTTCAAGCTTTTTTTGATGAATTTTGTAGACCTATGTTTCAGGTCCTCAAATTCATATCGCATCAGCGATATGAATAACTGGGCAATAAATCCCAGGATAATAGCTCCATAAATGCTATCATCTGACCACACTCTTAACGGCTTAATTTGAATTTCATTTTTTAACGAGTGGAATATTTTTTCAATGGAATCCTTTCTTCGGTATATTTTCAATGCTTCTTCAAGTGTCAAATCCTTGCTTGATTTAAGGCAAAAAAATCCTTCTCTTCCATTAATCAGTGAAGCTTTTAGAAGTTCTATTGCTTCTTCATCACTAAGCTCTTCGAGCTTAGTCCTAAAAGAGTAATCAATCTCAATCAACTCATTATCTATTCTGAACTTCTTAGGAAGCTTTTTCTTGTTTACTATGGCCTTCTGAATCTCTTTTGCTTCCTTTAATTTCGGCTCTTCACCATTTCCCGTGGGTAAGATCAGTTTTAATTCAAGACCGTATGTGTTTTTGTGAGGGTTAAACACACAAAAAAACGAGGAGCCTTAATTTCTTCATAACAGCTCTTGCTTTTGATTCTAACTGTCTTTTCTGTAAAGATTCAGAGAAATAGAAATATTTAATGCTGCTTGGCTTGACTATTTTTATTCCATATAAACCTTCTTCAGGGTTTCTTAGTTCCGCTTTTTCCGGGTCAAATTTCTCAATTATTTTGTCGTCACTTGTGTTCAGTTTCATGGAGGTGAGATACTCCATCTCATCTTCCTGTATTATCTTGATATTTTCTATGGTATTAGCGCCTTTATCAAAAACAATAAGAGAGCCTTTTTTGAGTTTACTTTTCACTTGATTATATGTATCAGAAAAGTGTTCCAGATCAAGAACATTTCCTTTATTCACTGTAAATCCAATAGGTATGTTAATAGGGTCGGAAAGTTCACTAATTCCAACTGTTATTTGCAGCTTATCAGGTCTGTGGTCTCTACTATATCCATATTTACCAAGTTTGGATTTAATCCCGTAAATGACTATACTTGTCCAGTCCAGATTTACGTCTGTGTGTTCAAAATCATATTCCGAAAATAGACAGTTCAAGATATCATAGAGAATTTCCTCTTTGTGACTTCCAATGGTTTCAAGGGTTCTGTAAAGGACTCTTTCGTTGAAGGACTTAAGGTTTAAGAGGTCGAGAACTTCAGCTTGATTCATCCAGTTACTTGCTTCCTTAATACTGAAATTCTCGGTGAGCTTATAGCTCACCAATCCAATCAGTAAACTATTGATGTCGAGGCCTTTACTTTTATACTTGCTAAAAATGCCGAAAAAATTGAGCTTTTCAAAAAAGTATTGAACGGCCATTGTTGTTCCAATAGGAAGACATATATTCTTGTTAGGAATTGTAGGAAATGCTCTTAGTTTTATGTTATTATTCATTGGATCGAATAATACAAAACAAAGAGCACTTATTTTTATTTATCTACCAAAATGAAGTTCAAAATAGTGGAAACTGTCAAAGTTAGGTTGGACTCGGGAAATGAGGTTTAATTAGTCCCCATTCTTTATCAGAGAAATCACTAGGATAAGGAGATCTTTAAGATTGTTTTAGCATTGACGAACAATTTAGGTACAAGGATTATTTAACTTTAAGACACGCTCTTAGAGCCTATCCGAAAAGTCAGTAATGCATGTTGAAAAGTCAAATGATTCTATGATATCACTTACTTTCGGTAGGTCGACATTAGAAATTAGAATATTTTTCTCGATACCGTTTTAGAACATTAGATGACTATTTATTAGGTTTAAAGATGGTTAACGTGTGACCAAACTCTCACGACCTATATAAGCACTGAACCATTTTTTCATTAAAGTTTAGTATGATAGATTAATAATTGGTCATATGTAAACCTAACAAATACACACAATTACGGAGCATCATTTCAAAATCACCATCATCAAAAATCATCAAAAATTATATGTCGACCTGCCGAAGGTAAGAAGTAAGAGCGAGTGTATGAAATTACACATATTTGATGTAATTTCCAAAATATGGCAAAAAACGGTATCATTAAAAATTATTTAGAAAATACAAAACACCTGCCGAATGTAGGCAATAAGATAATAGATAAGCATAAATTCGGGACACTATCAACAATTTAATTATGCAACAACACAGAAATATATTTTTTTACAAAAACAGGCAAAATCATGATTAACCGTAGTACTCTACTTTCTCGAATTATGCGAATAGAACAATTGCGTCGCCAGAGTCTTATAACCCTTTCCACAACAATAATACTCACTGCAATTGGTTTTTTAAGTACGATGTATTTTGCCCATGCTGTTGGAGAATCGGTATTAGGAGCATACTTTCTTTTTTTAGCTTACTTTAACACCTTAACCCTGATCCTGGATGGTGGTTTGGGAGGAGCAGCAGTTAAAAGGATCAGCGAAGGAAGAGAAAAAAACGAATATTTCACGGCTGTTTTTGTATTAAGGATCTTTCTTGTAGGAGTTTCTATAATTGTACTCCTTTTTGCCAGGTCATTCCTTGAGAACATTGATCAATCTGAAACGTATTTATGGCTATTCATAGCTTTAATTATCGGGATTTTCTGGAATAGTGTTTCAAATGGGAACTACGGCTCCGGGAAAGTGGGATTAAATCAAACATGTGGGTTCATAAACAGTACATTATGCGTGGTTTTTCAGGTGATTGCCGTATACCTGGGCTTCGGGGCAAATGGGCTTGCCGGGGGCTTTATTTTTGGGATGATCGCAGCCACTATAATAGGATTTCATTTTTTGGACCTCAGATTTAAAAGATTTAATACCGGGCATTTGAAAAGCATATTTTCATATTCATTCTGGATTTTTTTAGCTTCAAGCGGAAGCCTCGTATTCAGCTATGCCGACACAATAATAATTGGGCAGTTCCTTGAAACGGCCGATGTCGGGATATACAGGGTAGCATTCCAATGTACAACAGCAGCAACCTTTACAACACTCGCAATGAAAACGGTACTCTTCCCAAAAGTGAGTAACTGGAATGCAAACGGAGAATTAAAAATGGCAGAGAATGCCTTTGCAAAAGGCATAACATATTCTTTGCTGCTTGCAGTGCCTGTTTTTGTAGGAGGAATTATACTCGGGGATAAAATGCTCTACTTCTTTTATGGAGAAGGTTTTGCACGGGGAACACAGACATTTTATGTGCTGCTGGCAGTGCAACTTGTAAATGTGTTTATGTTTCTGCAAACCATGTATCTGAATGCTCTAAACCGCCCGAAAGAATCATTTAAAGTAACCGCAATCGCAGCAACCGCAAATATAATCCTTGATTTCATGTTGATTCCGGTCCTTGGGATCCTCGGAGCAGCTGTTGCAACTCTTATTACCATGATCCTGAACTCTTTGCTTGCACACCTGGCATTGAAACGTATGATTCACGTCAGACTTGAATACCAGGAAATAAAAAATATCGTTATAGCGACTATAGCAATGGGACTGGGGGTGGGATGTTATCGGATTTTAGTGCCTCTATCAAACATATGGCTTACACTAATCCCAGTAATACTGGGGGCTATTTTGTACGTTCTCCTGCTCTTAAAACTTGACACCAATATCCGGAGTGAAATAATACAGATCGGAAAGCAAATGGGATTGCAGTAACCCCGTAAAATAAAAATGTTAAGAATACATTCCCCGTCTGCGAAGTAAAGCTTCCGAAAAGAGCAAAAAGATCTCACACAATTACATATCATAAAAAGTTTAGTTAGAGGACGGAACACACGATTCCAGGCTCGTGCAATTCACCTCCCTTTCAACCAGTCCATCTCTCCGGAAACTTACGTTTATGCCAATAGCCTCATCTTTCTCATTTCCTCCCATACTCATCATCAAACCTGACAATGTCCCCTTCGTCCACAAGCTCTCCCAGCTGCACCTCAATAATCTCCAGCGGCACCTTCCCAGGATTTGACAGCCTGTGCTTTTCTCCAGCCCTGATAAACGTACTTTCCCCGGGCCTCAAAAAACATTTGTTACCATTCACTTCCACACAGGCCATGCCCTTTACAACCACCCAGTGTTCACTCCTGTGGTAGTGCAGTTGCAGGCTTAACTTATGGTCAGAAAGCACAGTAATATTCTTTATCTTATGGCCGGGAGAGGAGTCAAGTAGCGTATATGAACCCCAGGGCCGGTAGACTGTTTGCCCGATAAATGCTCTTTCATCGTTCCTGCTTTTCAGATCGGAGACTATTTCCTTTACTTTCTGACTGCTGGATTTAGGGCATATTAACAGGGCATCGCTTGTGTCAACAATAACCATGTCCTTAACATCAATAAGGGAAACGATTTTACCGCATTTTGAATACACCAGATTTCCGTTGGAGTTTAGAAGCATGGGATCGCATTCATGGACCACATTTTCATTGACATCCTTTTCCAGCTCATCATAAATTGCCGCAAAGTTTCCAAGGTCGCTCCATTTCTGGCCCAGTTTTACAACAGCGACTATATCGGACTTTTCCATTATGCCATAATCAATAGAAACCTTATCCACACCCGCATAAATATCATTAATATTGCCCTCTTTCTCAAAGCAGGCAAAAACCGAAGGCGCGTGTTTTTTGACTTCTTCAAAGAAGAGCTGCGTTTCAAAGAGGAACATCCCGCTATTCCAGAGGCAGCCTTCTTCAATGTATTTTTGTGCAGTTTCGAAATCCGGCTTTTCTCTGAATTCCGAAACCCTGTACCCAGGCTCGCAGGACTCTGAGGCTTTAATGTAGCCGTATCCGGTATGAGGGGACGTAGGAACAACCCCGAAAGTGACCAGATAATCCGAAGCCAGTTTTTCAGCTGAAGAAATCGTTGCCATTGCAGATCTATCAAGCACATGGTCGGAGGAAAATACTCCTACGATTGAATTCCCGAATTTTTGTTCAATCTCTTTCATTCCAAAGAAGATTGCAGGAAGTGTGTTCTTGCCTTCAGGCTCAATCAGGACATTCTCAGGAAGAATTGAGTATCCGATTTCTTTGATCTGTCCGATCACGAAAAATTTCTGGGCTTCGTTTGTTACCACAAAAATCTCAGAAATATCTGAAACCTCAAGACATCGAAGCACTGTCTCCTGAAAAAGTGAGGTCTCTCCAAATTTTAAAAACTGTTTGGGATACATTTCCCGGCTGAGAGGCCAGAGTCTCGTCCCTGAGCCGCCTGCAAGAATTATCGACTTAATCCTGTCATCTCCTTTAGGTGTTAGTAAAATACATCTAATCTAAGTAGGCCACACTCTATATAAATACATAGATTGTTTTGAAGTTGAGAAGTTTTTGAAATAATTTTTTGAAATAACCAGATCAAACCAGATCATACCTATTTAAAAACGTGATTATTCAAGCAATATATTAAAAACAGTTGTTAAATAAGCTTTGCCCGGGGAAGCTGATTGAGTAAAAAAGTGAGAACTTGCAGTTTTCCGGGTTCAATGAGTTCGGTTCAATGAGTTCGGTTCAATGAGTCCGATTCACGGAGTCCGGTTCACTGGAGCCATTTGTGACCCATTTAAAAGTTCACTGTAGTTCATTGATCTTCTTTAAAATCGCTTCCTACCCAACCCATTACCCTTTTTATGATAAATATTCCGAGAGCGAATACAAATAAGGCAAATCCCAACAGAGAAACCGTAAGGGAACGTTCATTGTTTTGGAAAAGTGGAGGACGGAGTATAAGAGGCATATAATCGATATTGCCTTCCCCCAGATCATAGGATGCATCGCATAAGCCATCATTATCCAGATCTTCAATAACGCACATGGAAGTGCTTTCAGAGTCTGCCCAGTAATTTCCGCCGATAAATGGGCCTCCTACAATATTGATCTCCCTCATCAGAGTCATATTCCAGACGTTTTCTAAGTTGCTCCCCTCATAGCCAACATTTTCGGAGTTCTGAAAATAGTTATCGTAAATAAGGTTTTTACTGCTGTTTGAGAGCATAAGACCATACTCTGTGTTAAAATGCAACAGGTTTTCCTTTAAGTGGTTTCCATCAGACGCTTCAAGAAAAATTCCTCCCAGGCTGTTCATTTTTACCCTGTTATTGATAATCCAGTTGTCCTTTGAAGCATTGAGAAAAATGCCGACCTCATTATTAGAAACATCATTTAGATTCAGCATATTGGTAGTAGAAGAGTCCAGATAGATTCCCAGGCGATTACTGGAAAGATTGTTGTTGCTTATCATAACTCCCTGTGTATTCTCCAGATAAATACCAGCTTTCTGAGTATCATTAGCGCCATTTATTGAAAAACCACTTATAGTTACGTTATTTGCAATTACATGAAATACATGGTCATGAGGGTTTTTTGCCGTTACAATGTTTATTTCAGGCTTTCCGGAGATTGAACGAACGGTAATTTCTTTGTCAAGATATATGTTCTCCATATAAAGCCCATTATACACATAAACCGTATCTCCGGGCTCGGCAGCGTTTACAGCTCCCTGAATTGAAGAAAAATCTTTATTCTCACTCCCCACAGTGATTCTTCTGGCAGCCGCAGAGCCTGAGCTGAGCAACAAAAGTAAAAAACCTATTGCAAAAACGATTTTTACGGATCTTATGGTTTTCAGTAATGTCACCTCAAAGAGACCGACCCCTGTTACCCCACATTCAGGAGAGTCCCTGCATTCAGAAGATCAGACCTAGAGTCCCGGATCTGGAGTACCAGATCATTAAAAATAATAATTGAATAGTAATATAAATAGATTGAGGGATATATTTATTGAAGCATAGTTTCTGAGGAATCCTGCTGATTTGTCCTGAAAATATCACTTCTCGTACCTTCTTCTCATACCCGAGCTTTTAATTTTAGGCTTTCAACTGGCAGACCTCCGTACTGCCTTTTACTTATATCCGAATCTTCAGCCAGGATTTCAACCGAAAACCCTGCATTTTTTAAAAGCCCCAGATACTCCTCTTTTAACACAGCGCCGGCGACGCAGCCTGCAAGCAGGTCTTTGTCGTTTTTAAGCTCTTCGGGTAGCTCAGCCAGGAGGACCATATCCGAAACATACATCCTGCCTTCTGGCTTCAGCACCCGAAAGGCCTCCCTGAAAACCTTTTCTTTATCCGGCGCCAGGTTAATCACGCAATTGCTGATAATAACATCCACCGAACTATCATCAACCGGAAGAGCTTCAATATCCCCATGGCGGAACTCAACATTTAAATAGCCATAGTTTTGAGCATTAACCTGCGCTTTTTCAACCATTTCAGGAGTCATATCAACTCCAATAACCTTTCCTGAGCTTCCGACTCTCTGTGCAGCAAGAAAACAATCAAATCCCGCACCTGAACCCAGATCAAGGACAATGTCCCCTGGTTTCAGTTCCGCAAAAGCTGTAGGATTGCCACAGCCAAGCCCCAGGTTTGCGTCCGGGACAGCCTGAACATCAGCTTCCGAATAGCCAAGAGATTTAGAAAGGTCTACTGAGCTCGAATCGCCGCAGCACCCACCGCCAGAACAGCAGGAGCCCCCTAAAGTTGCAATTTCCTGATACTTCTTTTTGATAACTTCTTTTTTTTCGCTGGAGTCCATTCTTTCACCTTAACTTCTTTTTTTCCTTGTCTTATTTTTGTCCTCAGTTTCCTCCTTGCAACAAACCCGGCAATTTTCCGGACTACTGCAGCAGGGCTTTACCTCTCCGATTCCAAGGACAAGCAGCATTTCCCTTGTTTCCTCGTCCTTGATGCTGTAGATTACGTTTCGACCTTTCTTTTCAAACTTTAAAATCTCGGCCTCGAAAAGCACTTTAAGGTGCTTTGAAACCGTTGTCTGATCCTTTTCCGTAAGGGGAGTAAAATCACAGGCACAGTAGCTGTGCTCGAGCAGGTAGGAGAGAATGGTAAGTCGGGTTTCGTCCCCGAGGGCTCTGAAAAATTTCGCTTTATTTTCAAGCATATACGTATGCATATATGCGCATATATACATATAAAAGTTGTGAAAAATCTCTATAATCCATCATGAGAATAAATAAAAAATCTGTAGTAAAAAAGAAAAAAGAAAAGCCTGCTTACTTGCAGGTGTCCAGAAGACTTTTCTTTTTGCCTCCTCTATCATGTTCAGAGGGGTGTATAGGCTCAACTTTAGCTTCTTCGACTTCTGTCTTTTCTTCCTCAACAAACTCCGTTCTCACTTCTTCATCATATTTTTCGCCGCTCACCAGAGGTTTTTTCCTGCCCCCACGCTCTTTTTCCATCGGATCTATAGGTTCAACATTCGCTTTCTCTGCCATAATTAACCCCCTGTATTATACTGTAGTATGAACTCACTGTATATTGCCTCATTCCAATCAGAAAAATTATTCCAGCTCAAAAAAATGGAAATAAAAACCTGCTTACTTGCAGGTGTCAAGAAGGCCTTTCTTTTTCCCGCCTCTCTGTTCAGATGGGTGTATAGGCTCAACTTTAGCTTCTTCGACTTCTGTCTTTTCTTCCTCAACAAGCGCTTTTTTCTCTTCTTCATCGTATTTTTCGCAACTTACTATAGGTTTTTTATGATGTTCCGGCATATATTCAACTCCCTTAATCAGCTTATACCTCTAAAAAACAGTATTAATTTCCCAAGATTCACTCTCAGGTTCCAGGATCCAATCAACCTCTGAAAAGTTCCCGGTTTTCAGGCTTCATCAGGATTACCTTTTCAACAACCCCCAGTTTACCATATCTTAAGAGGGACCCTTTGATCCTGTCGCAGCCAGCAAGCGATCTCATTGTTAATACTTTTCCACATGGGTTCTTGAACCTCACAGGTTCGACTCTGAGACCTATTGATCAGCTTCTCTCTTCGATCCCTCCTTTCTACCCAACCTCCGGATTAAACCGGTTTGGAAATTTATCCCTAAATTTATTATATTCACTAGATTTATTAAATTTTTGTGACAACAATAAAAAAATAAGAAAATGTCTCGTTTTGTTTCTAATAGATCTATTGAAAAAGAAAACGTTTATAATTTAACAAAAAAGATAGTGCAAAACATGTAGAATCATTAAAATTATTTGGGAGAATATATATCCCATTAATCAATATAAGGAGAACGTCCAGGCGGAAAGTCACAAAGCTGAGAAACCTTTGTGAAGCTCCGCTATAGTTAAATTTATCGATTCATTTGTTCAGAAAATATGCTTCTATTCAGGAAAATGTGATCTCATGGCATATAGAATACTGGAAAAGGAAGAAATCGCCCCGTCGGTGCACAGAATGGTTATTGATGCCCCGGACGTGGCAAAAGCCGCAAAAGCCGGACAGTTCATAATCCTCCGGATTGATGAAAGGGGGGAAAGAGTTCCTCTTACAATTGCGGATTTTGAGAGAGAAACAGGCATCGTTACTGTAATTTTTCAGGAGATGGGCAAGACCACAAAACAACTTGCAAAACTTTCTACAGGCGATTCCCTTGAAGATTTTGTAGGTCCCCTCGGGACCCCAGCCGACATAAGAAAACTCGGCACTGTAATTCTAGTAGGAGGAGGAGTAGGAGTTGCCCCTATATACCCCCAGGCAAAGGCTTATACAAATGCAGGCAACAGGGTAATTTCAATAATCGGAGCCCGAAACGAGGATCTCCTGATCCTTGAAGACGAAATGGAAAAAGCCAGTTCCGAACTGTACATAGCAACCGATGACGGGTCAAAAGGGCACCACGGGTTTGTGACCGATATCATGAAAAGGATCCTGGACAGCGGCGAAAAGGTTGCAAGGGTTGTAATTATAGGCCCACCAATCATGATGAAAGTGGGGGCAGGGGTTGCTTCCCCCTATGATGTGGAAATCCTTGTCAGCCTTAATTCCATAATGGTAGACGGAACCGGGATGTGCGGAGGCTGCAGGGTTACTGTCGGCGGAGAAACGAAGTTTACGTGCGTTGACGGACCTGAATTTGACGCCCGAAAGGTCGATTTTGTCCAGCTCATGAACAGGCTTGCAATGTACCGCGGCGAAGAGACAGAAGCTGTGGAAAAATACGAAGAGAAATGCAGGTGCGGACTGCACTGAGAAGGAGGGGACGAAACATGTGTGGATTACAGGAAGAAAAGACAGAAAAAGCAAAGAAAGAAAGGACCCCGATGCCAGAGCAGCCTGCTGACGAGCGCAGAAAGAACTTTAATGAAGTAACCCTCGGCTACACGAAAGAAGATGCTCTTGCCGAAGCTTCCAGATGCCTCGCCTGCAAGGACCCAAAATGTGTTGAAGGCTGCCCTGTGAATGTGGATATCCCTGGCTTTATCAAGCTGGTCTGTGAGGAAGATTTTGAAGGGGCAATCGAGAAAATAAAAACCACAAACACCCTCCCTGCCATCTGCGGGCGCGTCTGCCCCCAGGAGACCCAGTGTGAAGCCCTCTGTGTGCTAGGCAAGAAAGGGCAGCCCGTTGCAATCGGAAGGCTTGAGCGTTTCTGTGCAGATTATGAGCGCGAAAAAGGCGTGAAGGCTCCTGAGGCTATGCCTCCCACTGGCAAGAAGGTAGCAGTTGTGGGTTCCGGACCTGCAAGCCTGACTGCCGCAGCAGACCTTGCAAAGCTTGGCCACAAAGTCACAATCTTTGAGTCTCTGCACAAAGCCGGAGGCGTCCTGAGTTACGGCATCCCCGAGTTCAGGCTGCCAAAAGAAATTGTGCGGCAGGAAGTAGAGTACATCGAAAAGCTCGGTGTAGAGGTTAAGCCCAATTATGTCATTGGCAGGATCAAGACCTTAGACGAGCTCTGTGACGATTTCGATGCAGTCTTCCTGGGCACGGGCGCAGGGCTCCCTAACTTTATGGGAATTCCGGGCGAAAACTTCAGCGGCGTATATTCCGCAAATGAATTCCTGACCCGCGTAAACCTCATGAAAGCCTATGACCCCGAGTACGACACCAGAGTAAGGTGCGGAAAGCAGGTTGTGGTTGTAGGAGGCGGAAACGTGGCAATGGATGCCGCCCGCTCTGCTCTCCGTCTGGGCGCAGAAGAAGTAAGTATAGTCTACCGCCGTGGAGAAGACGAGATGCCCGCCCGCCGGGAAGAAGTCGAGCACGCTAAAGAAGAAGGTATAATCTTCAGGTTCCTTACAAACCCTGTCCGCATTCTCGGCGACGAAAAGTTCAATGTTACAGGCGTCGAATGCATAAAAATGGAACTTGGAGAACCCGACAAATCCGGCAGGAGAAGCCCGGTCCCTGTAGAAGGCTCGGAGTTCCTTGTCCCTGCAGACGTTGTGGTTATCGCCATAGGTACCTCTCCGAACCCGATCATTTTCAAAGGCTCAGAAGGTCTTGAACAGAACAGGCGGGGGACTGTCGTTGCTGATGAGGAAACCGGCGCAACTTCCAAATGCGGAGTCTTTGCAGGCGGAGATGTGGTAACAGGTGCAGCAACCGTAATCAGTGCAATGGGAGCAGGAAAGAAAGCTGCAAAAGCAATTGATGAGTTTTTGAAAGAAAAGTGAAGCCAGAGTAATCTGGTACCCACTTTTATTTATTAACTATGAATTAAATTTTATAATGCCCAACTTTTTTGAAACCTGTCCCGCATAAAGGGGCTTCCGGGATCCTCCTTCAAACTATTGTTTCTAAGTCCCCAGGCTAATCCCCTGCGTTCCGCATGTGTCAGGTGACTATTGTATTTTGATCCTTTAATGAGAATTTCTTAATGTTGATAGCAGCATTTATGCCCCTATAGCAGTATTTATGCCCCTATAACACTTTGTTTTACAATCAGGGTATTTTCATGTTCTATCCTTCAATCTGAGATTAGAATTGTGATATCCACAAATGTTACGGATTTTAGTTGAGGGTTCAAATTGCCTATTATTTATGATTTTTATATTCTAACTGTGAATAAAATTAGAACATATTAAATATATATATTATATGGACACATTATACAGTATTTAGAAAAGAATCCGGGCATAAAAGTGAGGGCGGAAAATATATAATTAACAATTTTAAAGATAACAACTTTAAAGAAGTTCTGTTTTGAAAATTATAATTTATTCATAGAGTAAAAAATGTTTATTATTGAGGCGATAAAATGTCTTACTGCTTTTATTGCGGAGGGGATCACCCTCCAGGTTATTGCCCCTTACAAGCACAGGATCAAAGTATTAAATCATTGAGTAACCAAACCTCAACTTTGGAAAAAATTGGCCATCTAAATGTATCAGCAATAGAAGAAAATGGAAAATTGGTATCCTCCGAAATTGAAAATATTGTGACCAATATGCGAAGTTCTGAGACAGCGATATCTGAAGGGTTTGAAAATTTACTAAATGAGATTAGCAATAATCATTATGCAATAATGCGTAAAATGGAAAGAAATATAGAAGTTTTAACAGGGATATGCGAATTATTTAAAAACTCTCTTTATATCGAATATCTCCAGCGGTACAATGAAGCAGTAAATAATTTTAGAGATGGACGATTAATGAAATGTCTTGAAACACTTGAAAAAGCAGAATATCTAAAATCAGATGATTATAGAATTTATCTATTAAGAGGGCACACATACGTTCGATTAGATAAATTAGAGAAGGCATTAGAAAGTTTTGAAGAAGCGAGCATGATAACGGTTTCAAATAAAATAGAAGTAAATGACAGCCATAAAGGGTATTGCCTTTACCTTATCAGTCGAGTTTATTTTTGCATGGAAAATATTGAAACGGCCATCAAAAAAATAAGAGAAAGTTTAAAGTTGGTTAACGATCCTGTATATAATTATCAATATGCCGCATTTCTGGCATATCGCCAGCCAAAATTATTGAAGGAATGATTTTTTTGGATAACGATGTTAAAGAGATGCTTAATCACCTCAGAATAGCCATACTACAAGACAAAAATAATTACAGTAGAGTTTTGATTGATCCCATGTACAAAAATGTTAAACCCTATGTTTCAGATTTAATTCACGATATTTTGCGGGAAACTCAATTAAAAACAGAGACAGAACTTAGTTCTTTAGAAACCAACTTTAAAGAATATACAAATTTGTTGCATACTTTAAAGCTGCCTGAGTCTACTGACAAAATAATTGAAAAAACAAAATCTGACGTCATAGAAATTAAAAGAAAAATGAAAAACAATAGTTATTTTGATTATTTGGAAAATTTAGAAATGATATCAGTCATAAATAAAAGACTAATAGAAGTTAGAGAGGAATTAATTGAATTTAAGAATTCATCTAAAAATAATTTAGAATATTTGGATACTGATTTACATAATGCGAATTTACGTTTATATAAAACATCTAAAAAATTAAATAAATTAAAATCCTTAAAGTTAATTAATAATATTATTGTGGTATTATCTTTATTTTTATTACTTGTTGCTGTAACCACAGATAACAGATCATATTTACTATTTCTTATTCTGGGATTAGGAATGGTATCATGCAAAAAAGAAGTGAGTGAGAAAGATTTTACAATCCTGAGCAGACTGTTTAAATATATATTTGTAGGGATTATATACTCCACTATTATATTTATTTCACTGGCCATAGTCAGCTTATTCTCCAGGGTATTCGCCGATGCAATAATAAATATTGTTTTTATAGCGTTTGCTATACTTCTTACTGCGACGTTTGTACCTGATCCAAATATTTCAAAGCAGGAATCATTAGTAAACGATGAAAAAAGGAACATTAATAATATGGAGTCAACTGTTACTAAAAAGAGATTAATTGTTAGTACATTGAAGAGTTTTTGAAAGAGAAAGCCCGTTTTATACAATTTGAGGTATAAATTAAATTAAAATACGCTGGAGCACTGCAAGCAACAGAGTATTTTTGCGCCACCGCAACTTTGATTAAATTTTTTCCAGCACTATCTTCAAAAGTACAACTAAAGCAACGATCAAAAAGAGAGTCCACAATACCGGCAGAAGCATCCGAAGCAGGAAATATAATAATACTGCTATGAGAATTAACTGAACTATAGATAATTTTCTTCTCCCCATACGTAAAAAACGACGATTTAATCCATGAGCCATGCTGTAAACCTTCCAGATTATTTTTGTATGTATAGTTACTTCATTTCTTTGTTTATATTTTTTGTCCGTAGATGACAATATTTCCTGAAAAGCTTCCAGAATATTAACCCTAAATGAAATCGAAATAATTAAGTGGAGAGCACAAAAGTTAGACAGGAATTAAAACCCGGATGTGTTTCAAAAAAATCCACTATAAATTTATAGAAACTCAGCAGGAAAATAAATTAACAGGTCTGCTGGGAATCGAACCCAGGTACGAAGCTCCGGAGGCTCCAATGATATCCGCTACACCACAGACCTTCATTGTGAAAAAGTTATGCTCGGTTAACTGACATATAAAGCGGTGATCAGTTAACTGGCTGTTTATAGTGCTAAATAGCTTATAAATTTAATCCTCAATTGAATTGCAAATATTTTTTGAAAGAAAGTATATCAAAATAAACTTCAGCAGGTTAACTTAAAAATTCCCGAGTTTTTTGGTGAATTCAGGAGCTTTGAATTCAGGATCTTTGAATTCAGAATCTTTGAATTCAGGAGCTTAGTCTTCCCATTTCTGCCCGTACCGGTCTTCAAACACAAGTTCCGAAAGGGCCTTGCGTGTTGAAGTCCTCTCTTTTGGGACAGGTTCCCCGATGGCAAGCACTGCCATAAGTTCGAGTTTTGAGGAGCATTCGAGAATTGAATTGACCTTCTCGTTCTGTTTTAATATCTCACCGAGCCAGACCGCGCCCAGACCGAGTTCACAGCAGGCAAGAAGCATGTTCTGGATGGCGGCGCCGATTGCCTGGACGTCTTTAGTGTGGGAATAGGAATTTTCCGTGTCCAGGTAGACAGAAATCAGAAGCGGTGCACCTGCAACCACTTTTGTATAATGAGTGCATTCCGAAAGCTGCATAATGGTACCCTTTTCCCGGACAACTATAAAGCGCCAGGGCTGGTTATTCAACCCGGAAGGAGCCCAGCGGCCTGCATTCAGGATTGTGTTGATTTCGTCCTTGCTGACGGGCCTATCCGTAAACTCCCGGACACTCCGTCTGTTGAGGATAGTGTCAATGACTTTGCTTTCTTCTGTTACTGGCATATTTTATCTCCGGATTGAATTTTCAATTTCAGATTTATGAACTTTCTGTTAAAAGATTGAAATTAAGTTATTAAACGTTGCCGGCAAACAGTAAAGAATTATCCTCGTGCAGCCTCAGAAAAAAGCCATAAAATAAAAAAGACTGAATGCAACTGTAAGAAACAAGCAGATCGAAATGACCGGAGAAACGAGAATTTTTGTTTCATATTACCTCTTTCTGCTTCTTTTGAAAAGCCGTCAGACAAGCTGGCGGGGGTGCTTATATTTGCCATAATTAAAAAACGGTTTCCGGGCTGAAGGTAAGTTTTCTCAGTTTCACCCTCAGTTCAGAGGGCATTTCTTCAATACATATATCTCACAATTGCAGTGTCGTTTTTTCGGGCGCTTTTTATCTGGCTGACAGGACGGCCCAGATACGGTGCGGCGCAGGAAGAAAGAACTGAAAGCTTCCAGCTCCGGGTATCAGGATAGATCAACCGGTTAATGAAGGACCATCAATAAGAAAAAAAGTTCAGAAAAACCAGAAAAAAGTCCAGAAAAAATAAGTTGCCAGACCATCTAACCGGCCTGGCCTGAAACAAAAAAAAGAAACTTAAGGCTCAGTCGTCATCAATCTTCTTGTTGAGCCAGGGGATGTTTGCCCGGATTTCCTTGCCGACAATCTCAAGCGGGTGTTCCTGTTCCTGGCGTTCCATGGCTTTGAGCACAGGGTGGTTGACCATGCCTTCAAGGATGAATTCCTTTGCAAATTCCCCGTTCTGGATCCTTTCAAGGGCCTCGTACATGGCTTCGCGGGATTCTTCATTGATGACCCTCGGGCCAACGGTCATGCCACCGTATTCAGCAGTGTTGGAGACGGAGTGCCACATTCTCTCTAGCCCGCCTTCGTAGATAAGGTCCACAATGAGTTTGACTTCGTGGCAGGTTTCGAAGTATGCCATCTCAGGCTGGTACCCTGCTTCCACAAGCACTTCAAAAGCTGTCTTGATAAGCGCGGAAAGCCCTCCACAGAGGTCAACCTGTTCTCCGAAAAGGTCGGTTTCGGTTTCTTCACGGAAGGTGGTCTCGTAAACTCCTGCCCTGGTTGCACCAATACCCTTGGCATAAGAGATAGCAAGGTCCCTTGCTTTTCCGGTTGCGTCCTGGTAGACTGCAATCAGGCCCGGCACTCCGATGCCTTCTGTGTAGGTTCTCCTGACAATGTGTCCGGGACCTTTGGGGGCGACCATGAAGACGTCCACATCTTTTGGAGGCACTATCTGGTTGTAGTGGATATTGAAGCCGTGGGCAAAAACAAGGGCATTGCCGGCTTTCAGGTTGGGTTCAATCTGAGAATAGTAAGTAGCTGCCTGCTTTTCATCCGGAAGGAGGATCATGATAACGTCTGCAGCTTTTGCAGCGTCTTCTACAGTCATGACCTTCAGACCATCAGACTCAGCTTTTGCCCAGCTGGAACTGCTTTTCCTTAGCCCGACTACAACATTGAGCCCGGACTCGTGCAGGTTTCTGGCATGTGCATGGCCCTGGCTTCCGTAGCCCATTACTGCGATTGTTTTATCTTTAAGTGCATCAAAAGTGGTTTCGTCATCATAAATTATCGTTGCCATTACTTAATTCTCCTGATTGATTTTACGGATTAATTCTTCGGATTGATTTTACTGATTAATTCTTCGGATTGGTATTACTGATTAATTCTTCGGATTGATATTACTGATTAATTCTTCGGATTGGTATTACTGATTAATTCTTCGGATTGATATTACTGATTAATTCTTCGGATTGATTTTACTGATTAATTCTTAGATTCCTTAATTATTCAATGAAAATTTCCTGCAATATTCGGGGAAGTGTATTAATTTAAACACGCACTTTTCCCTGAGAATTAAACTGATTTTCGAAAAGTTACCGTTTCTGGGCCCGGACAGCCTTCTGAAATGTAAAGAGAGGTCGGAAACCCAAACTGTTTTTTAGAAGACCTTTTTAATTAAAAAAGGCTTCCGGTTGCCCCAATCTGTGAAAAAATAATTGAGCAGCCACCTCTCTTTACCTGCCCTTAATATTTAAACCTTCTTTGACCCGCGCACAATTGCAATCTTGCCTGTCCTGACCAGTTCCTTGATCCCGAACTGGCGGAGAAGTTTTTCAATTGCCTGGACCTTGCCTTCATCCCCTGTTATCTCAACAGTCATGGACTTAGGGGCAACATCCACTATCCTGGCTCTGAAGATATTTGCAATCTGGATTATCTCTGCCCTTGTGTTCGCATCGGCTGCGACCTTAATAAGGGCAAGTTCCCGCTCGACCGCTTCTTCGCCTCCGATATCCGAGACCTTGATAACGTCTATGAGCTTGTTGAGCTGTTTTGTTACCTGTTCGACCACATGATCATCCCCATGAACCACAATAGTTATTCTCGAAATATCAGGGTCTTCAGTAACTCCCACAGCCAGGCTGTCGATATTATATCCGCGCCTTGAAAACAGCGAAGACACTCTGGAGAGCACACCTGCCTTATTTTCCACAAGGACTGCAAGCGTGTGTTTCATCATTGTTCCTCCTGGTCAAGGATCTCATTAATTGCAGCTCCTGCCGGCACCATAGGGTAGACATTTGCTTCACATTCAACAATCACGTCAACAATAGCCGGCCTGCCGGACCTGACAGCCTCTTCGATTGCAGGCCTGACTTCGGAAGGCTTTTCTGCGCGCAGCCCGAGAGCTCCATAGGCTTCAGCAAGCTTTACGAAGTCAACACTGCCCTTGATACAGGTGCAGGAATACCTCCGGTCGTAGAAGAGTTCCTGCCACTGCCTGACCATGCCCAGATAACCGTTGTTCAGGATCACGGTAACAACCGGGATATCGTTCTGGACCACAGTTGCAAGCTCCTGAGAGTTCATCTGGAAAGAGCCGTCACCTGAGATATTGATAACAGTCTTATCCGGCCTTCCGACCTTGGCTCCCATGGCTGCAGGGAACCCGTATCCCATAGTGCCAAGCCCACCTGATGTAAGGAAGGTCCGAGGCGTGATGTATTTGAAGTACTGAGCCGCCCACATCTGGTGCTGTCCAACTTCCGTAACTATGATTGCGTCCTTGCAGGCTTCGGCTATCTGCTCGATAACAAACTGAGGCATTACCACATCAGGAGACATCTGACTGTAGCCAAGAGGATATTCCTTCTTCCACTGATTTATCTTTTCAATCCATTCCGCGGAATTGCAGCGCTTGATATATTTAATAAGGGATTTGAGTACCTGTTTTGCGTCCCCGACAATAGGGACATGCACCTTTATATTCTTGGAGATCTCGGCAGGATCAACATCAATATGGATAATCCTGGCATTGGGGGCAAAAGACTCGAGTTTACCGGTAACCCGGTCGTCAAACCTTGCTCCCACGGCAATGATAAGATCGGACTCCTGAATTGCATAGTTTGCGTATTTGCAACCGTGCATGCCCAGCATTCCGACATAGAGAGGATGTTCAGTCGGGATAGAGCTTATGCCCATAAGAGTTGTAGTAACCGGAGCCAGGATAGTCTCGGCAAGCTCGACGAGTTCTGCACTCGCGTTTGAGCTTATAACTCCCCCTCCTGCGTAGATTATAGGTCTGCAGGATTTTGCAATTTCTTCGGCGGCTCTTTTTATCTGCTGAGTATTGCCCTTGAAAGTGGGCTTATAGCCTCTAAGCTCCACCTTGTCAGGATAGTGCAGGTCAAACTCTACATTCTGGATATCCTTCGGAAGGTCAATTAATACCGGGCCAGGCCTTCCGGTGGAAGCTATATGGAAGGCTTCTTTTACAATCCTCGGGATTTCTTCTGCATCCTGTACGAGATAGTTGTGCTTGGTAATTGGCAGAGTGATGCCTGTAATATCTGCTTCCTGGAAAGCATCGTTTCCGATAAGGAATTTGGGTACCTGGCCGGTTAAGGCTACAATTGGCACTGAGTCCATATATGCAGTAGCAATGCCTGTTACCAGGTTGGTTGCTCCGGGACCGGAAGTAGAAACGCAGACCCCGGTCTTTCCAGTAGCACGGGCGTACCCGTCCGCAGCATGAGCTGCTGCCTGTTCATGGCGTACAAGTATGTGGCGCAGATCTGAATCATAGAGTTCGTTGTAGAACGGAATGATCTGCCCTCCCGGATACCCGAAGAGAGTGTCAACTCCTTCTTTTTCAAGGCACTTTATTACAGCCCTTGCGCCGTTAACTTTTTCTGTTGACCCGGTTGTCATAATTTATCTCCTTATTTATTTCTTGAGATGTTGGTCTAACTGGATACTCACATTCCAGGTGAGTACCTTTCCAGTTAGGGTGTGTTTATAAGAAATACTTTTTTATCTCTCACACTCAAAATTTTTCATAAAGAATTTCACAAATATATCATAATCAATCATGTTATATAGGGATAAGGGTTTCTCCGGGTTTTAAGAGTGTCAAAGATCCCCTATTTCAAAAATTTCTTCAAACAGGAAAAGAAGGGAGGACAGAAAAGTCCTCCTGAGAAACCTTTGAAGTTCCGCATCCTTTTGTGACTTACTCTACCCGGATAAGGCGGTTCATCCCGTTCATTACGGCTTCTACAGAGGCCATGATAATGTCCGTTCTTGCTCCGCTTGCGGTAATTGACTTTCCGTTCTTGGAGAGTTTTACCCTTACCTCTACAAGAGCGTCAGTTCCGCCGGTAATTGAGTCTACATGGTACTCTTCAAGGATAATGTCTTCGGCACAGGAACTTACAGCCCTTCGGATAGCATTGATCACAGCGTCCACAGGTCCGTTTCCGATTCCAGCCTGTACGATAACTTTGTCTTTTACATTGAGCTTTATGGAAGCGGTTGGAGTTACCCGATTTCCGGATACAATGGTGAATTCTTCTAATTTTACCAGAGGTTCCTTGTAAATATCAAGCACGGTTTCTGCGATGGTCAGCAGGTCAGCATCAGTTATATGTTTACCCTGGTCGCCCATCTGCTTGACTCTGTTGAAGATTTCTTCAGTCTGAGCCTCATCAGCCTCAAGCCCCGTTTCCTTTAAAGCAAGAGTAATAGAACTCCGTCCTGCATGTTTACCCAGCACGATCTGGCGCTGCCGTCCGATATATTCGGGACTCATCGGCTCATAGGTTGACTTGTCAGCAAGAAGCCCGTGCACATGAATTCCTGCTTCGTGAGTGAACGCATTTCCCCCTACAAGGGCTTTGTTAGGGGACACGGGAATTCCGGTCAGCCGGCTTACAAGCCTCGAAGTCCGGTATATCTGCTCATGCTTGATACCAGTATCATATTTATAGAGCCACTCCAGGTTCATTACAACTTCTTCAAGAGCAGCATTTCCAGCTCTTTCCCCTAAACCATTAATTGTCACATGTGCCTGCTTCGCTCCTGCCGCAAGTGCAGCAATCGTATTTGCAGTTGCTAAACCAAAGTCGTTGTGGCAGTGAATGCTGATCGGGGCTTTTAAGGAGGAAGACAGGTCCCGGAAAATCTCGGTGGTCTTTTCAGGCACCAGAAGCCCTACAGTATCGCAGAAGCATAACCTGTCAGCTCCGGTGGCTATTCCGTCAGCATAAATGGCTTTTAAGAACTCAAGGTCTGCCCGCGAGGCATCTTCCCCGCTCAGTTCCACAATCAAGCCGTGGTCTTTAGCATACTCAGTGACATCTGCTGCGATCTGCCTTACTGCATCCCGGTCCTTTTTGAGTTTCGTCCTGATATGCAGGTCCGAAACCGGAGCTACAAGGTGAATTGAATCAACGTCGCATTCAAGAGCATGGTCAACATCCGATTTTACAATCCGGCAGTAGCTGCAGATTTCGGCATTGAGCCCTGCGTTCGCTACAGCCTTGATGGCTTCCCGTTCACCTTCGGAAGTAATTGCAGAGCCTGCCTCGATTACAGAGACTTTCATCTCATCAAGAGCCCGGGCAATTAAGAGTTTCTTCTCTCTGGTCAGAGCTACGCCAGGTGTCTGTTCACCATCTCTTAAAGTAGTATCAAGAAAGCGAATATTTTCGAATAATACAATCCCTCAGTTTTGGTGTTTATTACAATAGATTAGTTCTGCACGACAGGATATGATATAACCACTATTTTATATTATTTTTATCCTATTTTGCAAACCCATTTTACTATTATATTACAGATATTTTATCTCAGAAGCTTCGTTTTATCCGGGAATGTCCCCGAATTTATTCTCGGGCTCTCTGAAACTTCTCTTCAATAGGTAGACCATAGTATTTTTAGTTTCCAGTTAACAATATATTTTACTTTTTAAAAAAAAGTAAAGATAAAAGCTGGTCAGAAGCCTTGCAGTCCGAAAACTGAAAAAAGATAAAAATGGGATCCAAAGGGTTTCTCACAAATCAGCAGGAACAGCTAATAGCGGGTACCCTTGTGGAAAAGCCTGTGTAGGGCACCTTTAAGGAAACTGCCCGTACAGCTCACACTGCAGGAAAATGGTCCTGCTATGCTCTTGCGAATCCCCCGTAAAAAATTAAGAATAAAGTTTTAGAAATATTTTTTGACATTTTCGATTGCCTTTACAATGAGGGAAACGCAAGCTTCTATATCTGCCGTATCCAGAACTTCCACTGGAGAATGAATATAGCGTGTAGCTATGCTAACTGTACCCGTAGGAATACCTTCCTTTGTGAGGTGTATTGACGTTGCATCGGTGGTGCCACCAGAACCTACGCCCAGCTGATAGGGGATTTCGTTTTCACCTGCGGTTTCCCGAAGCCATCTGAGAATCTGAGGATGAGCTATAAGACCCCTTCCCGACGCGTCTGCCACAGTTATTACGGGCCCTTTTCCCAGTTCCATGGCGGAATCGGTCTTGCTGATACCCGGATGGTCTCCCGGGATAGTGGTGTCAAGGGCAAGGGCGACGTCCGGACAGAGCCCGAAAGCAGAGGTTTTTGCTCCTTTGAGCCCTACTTCTTCCTGAACCGTGCCCACAGCATAGACATTTGCGTCAATTTTGCGTTCGTGGAGCTGTTTCATGACCTCAAGGAGAATTACAACTCCTGCGCGGTTATCAAAAGCCTTGGAGGTAACCTTCCCGTTTGCCAGGGGTACGAATTCCTGGTCAATTGAAACCGGGGTACCTATCTCGAGTCCCAGATTCCCGGCATCCTCCATGTCTTTTGCCCCTACATCAATAAACATATCCTCAAGTTTCACGGGTTTTTTCCTGTCCTCATCTTTCATCACATGAGGGGGTTTGGAACCTATAACTCCGTAAATAGAGCCCTTTTTGCCGTGGACAATAACTCTCTGGTTCAAGAGAGTCTGGTCAAACCATCCCCCTATCCCGACAAAACGCAGGAATCCATTATCGTCTATATATCTGACCATTAACCCTATTTCATCCATATGGGCAGCCAGCATTACAGAAGGTCCGTTTCCCTCTTTAACAGCAATAAGGTTCCCCATGACATCTTTACGCATACTGTCAACATAGGGTTCGAGCTCTTTTTCAAGCAGTTTCCGGACGTCACCTTCAAAGCCGGAAATTCCGTGGGCGTTTGTAAACTTTTCAAGAAGAGATTCAATTTCTTCAAGGTTTCCGCCTTTTTCCATATTTTTTTCCATTTAAAAAATCTCCTGAATATTGGTTTAATCTAAATGTCAATCTGAGTGTGCACAGGTAAATTCTGGTGGATGCCTGTTCGGTTTGACATGCACCTGATTGATTTGCTAAAGAATCTGTTTAATATGACATATTATAAATGTCCATTTATGATTATCCTTTGCTGAAAACCTTTTAAGGCTTTTGAGCCCCCGAGGGTTTAATATGTGTCTCATGGCTGCGAACATATTCATCCATAACGTTTCTTCAGCATCTTTATCATATTAATTTAATTGTTTGGGGGTATTTACTTAGTTGAACATGTTTTTTAAGTTTTTGGAAGAGGCTTTTAATCTATTTTCTGGTGGTGAAGATTATTTTCGGATGCTGTAAGGACAGAAACATTAAAATCATTTCAGGTTTATTGAAGACTCAGGTGAAAATAATATGACTTCAGAATTACCTCCTCAAATCCAGAACCAGATAGCACAGCTTCAGCAGGTACAGCAGCAGGTTCAGGCTATTACCATGCAGAAATCTCAGATTGAAGCTATGCAAAAAGAGTCCAAGATGGCTCTTGACGAATTAGAAAGACTGGCTGACGATGCGGTGGTCTACCGTAATGTCGGAGAACTGGTAATAAAAACAAACAAAGAGGAGTCCGTTTCAAAACTTAAAGATAGGGAAGAAACCCTCTCACTCAGGCTTCAGTCTATTTCCAGGCAGGAAGAAAGGCTTACTACCCGCTTCAAACAACTTCAGGAGCAGATCCAGCAGGCTCTTGGGCCCAGAGCACAATAACCTTTTAATTACTTTTACAAAAATAGAATGCAGGACATAACTATAGCTCTAAGGTTATAGCTCTAAGGTTATAGCTCTAAGGTTATGGCTCTAAGGCTATAGCTGTAATGGAGATTGTGCCGAAATCCCGGAACTCCGGGAATTTTGAAACCTATAAAAAACGGTAGCCAGAGTGGACAATGCAAGTTGATGAAGCGGAGTTTTACAACCGGCTCCTAGACTATCGAAACATTTTATACCTGTGTCACCGGAATGCAGATCCGGATGCTGTTAGCAGTGCTTTTGCCCTTTCTGAGGCACTTGGAGGCACAGTAGGACTCGTAGACGGCTGCAACCGTGTGGCGTCCGTCCTTATCGACAGGCTCGGAATAAATGTAGTAGATAAGCCAGACCCTGCAAATTACGGTTTTGTTGTCGTGGTTGACACTTCGACAAAAGCGCAGCTAAACGACATCGAGCTGACCAGTTACTGTGTAATTGATCACCATACAACCACCGCCCTTACCGAGAATGCAGAATTTTACCTGCACAGGAACACGACCTCAACTGTAGAGATAATTTATGATATTTTAAAAGCAATGGGAGCTCCGATTAACCGGAGGGTGGGAATCAGCATGCTCACAGGAATCGTAACAGACACCGGGCATTTCAAGCACGCATCTGTTGATACTTTCCGAACAGTGGCAAAAATCATTGAGGCTAGTGGAGTTGAGTACGGGGAAGTGCTTGACCTGATGGCTGCAACCCCTCAGGATATCTCAATGCGTATAGCTATCCTGAAAGCAGCAAGCAGGGTTGAACTCGAGAGGGTAGGAAATATGCTTATAGCTACTTCTCATGTGAGTTCTTTTGGAGGCTCGGCATCTTCCATGCTTATCAACATAGGAGCTGATGTGGCTTTTGTTGGCACTACCAAAGGAGAAAGCGTCAGGGTAAGTGCAAGGGCGAAACGTGATGCTGTAAATATAGGGGTCAACCTTGGCCAGCTGATGGAAGATATCAGTAATGAATATAATGGTACAGGAGGCGGACATTCAGGAGCTGCTGGAATAGATATAATCGCAAATATAGATGAAGTACTGCATAAATGCAGGGAAATGACAAAGAAAATCCTTGAAAATACCCTTGGAACGACCTCAATAGAGATTTCTGAGGCTGAAATTGAAGTCAATGAAGATGATGAATAGATAATGAAAAGTGTTAGAATAACTATAATTTATCCCATTGCCTGAAAGTTATTATTTTTCAGTATATTTTTCCAATTCAGTATATTTTTCCAATTCAGTATATTTTTCCAATTCAGTATATTTTTCCAATTACTTTTATAACGTAATCTGAAAAATATCTTTTTTTGATTCGATAACAACAACTATTATTAATATGAGAATCCAACTTAATCTTCACATTGCTACATCTACCGGAAGTTTGTATCCGCCCGGAAGTGCCTCGATCTTCCGGAACGAAAAGCCGGTCTAAAACAGGAAATATCATCGGAAAGCATGGCCTTAAAGGGACGTCAACTACCCGCTAAAGACTCAGGGGTTTCCTGCTGAGATTTTATGAGAAATATACGCACGAGAAGGTCTAAAGAGATGCGACCTGAAAATAAAAGGTCTCAATATAAAGAACACAGAGAGTGAAAAAATGCCAGAATACTGGGATCCTGAAATCGAAACAATGCCTGTAGATGACTTGAAAAAGTTGCAGGAAGAAAAACTGAAAACCCTCGTACATTACGTTTATGAGAACTCTCCTTTTTACAGAAAAAGGTTTGACGAACACGGCGTTCGCCCGGAAGACATCCGGACTCTTGAAGATGTCAGAAAGTTACCTTTTACTTTTAAGCAGGATCTCAGAGATACATACCCTACCGGAATGTTTTGCGTCCCTAACTCAAAGCTCGCCCGCTTCCACGCTTCTTCGGGCACCACGGGTAAACCGACGGTAGTCGGATACACCCACAAGGACATTGATGATTGGGCAGAATCCCTGGCCAGGGCTTTCACATCCGTAGGGGTGGGAAAAGATGATATCCTCCAGGTAAGCTACGGGTACGGACTTTTTACAGGTGGGCTCGGCGCCCACTATGGAAGTGAAAAAGTAGGAGCAACCGTCCTCCCCACAAGTTCGGGAAACACCGAACGCCAGCTTGAACTCATGAAAGACCTTGGCACGACAACTATAGCCTGCACTCCTTCTTACTTTTTATACATGATTGAAGTCGCAAGGAAAGAAGGCATCAATATCAGGGATGACACAAAATTAAGGAAGGGATTTTTCGGGGCTGAGCCCTGGTCCGAGGAACTTAAGAAACGAATAGAAGATGAGTCAGGGATTAAAGCCTACGATATCTATGGGACTTCGGAACTCAGCGGTCCCCTCTTCACAGAATGCTATGAACAGTGCGGCATCCATATCTGGGCAGACCTGTTCCTGGTAGAGATTCTGGACCCAGAAACAGGAGAAACTGTACCTGATGGAGAAACAGGGGAACTCGTAATCACCACCCTTGCAAAAGAAGCAAATCCCCTTATCCGCTACAAGATCAAGGACCTGACCAAAAAACTCTCGGAACCCTGCAAATGCGGCAGAACCCATCCAAGGATCACACGTATCAGCGGGCGCTCGGATGATATGATTATCGTGCGCGGAATTAATGTCTTCCCAGGACAGGTCGAGTCGGTTTTGATGAATATCCCTGAAGTTGGGAACCATTTCATGATCATAGTGGACAGGATAGGGCCCCTCGACTCAATGAAGGTCCAGATTGAAATGAATGAATCTGCCTTCAGCGACCGGATGTCGGACATGATGGCCCTCAAAAAGAAAATTGCAGGCGCTTTAAAGAGCGTACTGAACCTTGCAGTAGAGGTAGAGCTTGTGGAACACGGCTATCTGCCGCGTTCGGAAGGAAAATCAAAGAAAGTCATCGATAAGCGAAAGATCTGAAGTTAATCAAAGTATCTTAATTAATTTGATAGAATAAAAATAAAATATGTAACAGAATACGTGATAAAAGGACATGGGTGCTGGAATGGAAGACAAAATTATAAAACAAATTTCCCTTTTTGCGGAAAACAAACCTGGCAGACTTGCAAGCGTGGCAAATAAATTGAAAAGCGCCGGTATAAATATCAGGGCATTTACCATTGCCGAATCCGGAGACTTCGGGATCATTCGCATGGTTGTGGACAGGTCAGACTATGCCCACAGTGTACTCCATGATGCCGGGTTCACAGTGTCAGAAACCAGCGTTCTGGGAATCGAAATGGATGACGTCCCTGGCAGCATGTCCCGAATTGCGGAAGTTTTCGGAGAAGCTAATATCAACCTTGATTACGCCTATGCTTTTGTCACCCGGGAACAGAAAGCCCTTCTTATAGTCCGGGTAAACGAGCTCGAAAAGGCGGTAAAAAAGCTGGAAGAGAACAATATAAAGCTAATCGGCATGAAGGACCTTGAAAAGATCTGATTTTGATCGAGCACCGGATTTTCCGGGAAGGAAGTTTAAAAAAGCCAGAAAATAATCCAGAGCCTAGCACATTAATATTGATGTGCCTGAGCAATCTGGAAGTTCTCTTTTTACAAACACTTGCCTGAGTGGTAATTATTTCATATAAAAAGTTTGCATCCAGTATATGCCTGTAGCCGGAAGCATTTAGCAGAGATTTTAGCAGAGATTTTAGCAGAGATTTTCTGAGCCTCCACTGCGTATAATTGATATACATCTTATACTCGCCAGTTCGACACAAAAATTAGAACACTTTTTCCAGGCACTGTTTTTGAAAAAACAATATCTACCTTAAAATTGATAATGCCTGCATAGATTCGACATGCCGGTTAAGATATATGTAAACTGCGTGTTTGGAATTACAGATATTGGGTGATAGTTAGAAAATATGACAAAAAACAGTATCGGATAAAATATTCAGAAAATATAAAACACCTTCCTAATGCAGGATATATTATAAATATAAAAAGAGCAAACAGAGAAAGACTTTTCTGAGAACTAAGAAGAGGCAATCCATATAACAGTAAACAGGGATTTGACCGACAAAAAAGTAAAGTCAGCCGGTTTGACTAAAATGACAGTGAATAAAAATAGCTTACAGGAAACAGCTCAAAACCTTTCAAAGAATAAACTTGGCGGATCTCATACTACAATTATTGGAGGGAGAGCTGGAAAAAAACTCATAAAGCTTGTAAGCCAGCACCCAGAAATAAAAAAAGTAATTCCGTCCGTAATTTCCGTAAAAGGTGTTGCAGGAGGAAAACTGGCTGGAAAAGTCCTGCGCTCTGACGCCAGAGGAAACCTCAGGCTATTGTTATCTGAAGGTAGAAGTTTCCAGGAAGTCAGGCTGGTAACAAAGGTTGGCACAGCTGATGAAGGGGACAGAATCATGAACGAATTAAATGAGATGTTAAAAAATGCCCTCTGAGGCGTTGAAGGAGAGGTTACTGCTTGGCATTCATAGGGGTTGACCACGGAACAACAGCAATGCGTTTTGCACTTATTGAGGGTGAAAAGGTTCTGACCTTTGAACTCGGAAGGGCTGAAGCGGCTGCAATGTCAGAAAAAGAAATTCTGGTATCCATTGAAAAAGAGTTTGAGATCAAGATTGGAGACATCGACCTTATCGCTCTGACCTACTCTATGGGAGACGGCTTTTCTGCAATCAAAGACGTAAGGAAACTTGAAGGAAGAGGGCTTCAGAGTACAGAAGGTGCAGGAAAAAAGACCGGAGGAGGCACACGAGTATTTGATGCAGTCAGAAACTCGGGAATTCCGGCAATAGCAATTCCGGGCCTTCATGTGGGAAGTAAAGTAGATCCGAGAATGAAGGTATTTTCCCATCTCACAAGCCCGGAAAAGCTGGGGATTGCATATCACATCCAGTGTCTTGGCTACGAAGACTTTGTAGTTTCCGATATAAGTTCTAACACTGTGACCCTTGCAGTTGCTTCGGGAAAGGTAATTGGTGCAATTGACGCCTGCATCTTTGCTCCGGGAGTTCACCACGGACCTCTAGACCTGCAGGCAATCAGAAACGTAGATGATGGGCTCCAGACAGCAAACCAGGCTTTTATAGAAGCCGGGGTCCTGAAGACGACTCCATATAAAGACAGGGAAGAACTGCTCAACGCAGCCGAGAAGGGAGAAAAACCTGCCCTGTTTGCCCTTGATACAATAGCCCTTTTTGCAGCCATGGAAATCGTGTCGATGCAGCTTCTCCTGAAAGACTATGGGGTTACCGGAGCGGTCTTTCTGGCAGGCTCTGTAGGGGAAGTAGAGTACGTGCAGAAAAAGATCTGTGCACACCTGGACCAGGAGTGCAGGAGCCTAGGAAAGTGGCACGCTGCAATCGGCTGTGCCGAGATAGCAAGAGATGTCTCTGCCGGAAAAAAACAGATCCTTGGGGTAGATGTTAATTATCCTTAAAGAGTAGAGAGGCGACCCTTAAAGAGAAGAATCAGGTCTTTTCCACAGATTCTTCACACTCGTCTTCCTTATATTCGTCTAACTCCGAGGCATCAGGTTTTTTCTCTTTTCCTTCATCATCATAACCACTCATGCGGTTTTTGTCCATGAGAATGACATAATCCGCAGAGTTCTTGAGCGCTGTGGAAAATCCGGGCTCAACTCCGAAGATAATGGTTTCTTTCCCGTGTTCGTTTGCTTTGTTCAGGAGCGGTTTGAAATCCGCATCTCGGGTCACGATTGCAAGAGTATCTATGTTGGGATTGTAGACCAGTTCCATGCCCTCCACTGCGAGGCGCACATCCACATCACTTGAACAGATAATGGGCTCAAGGCCATGGTTTTCAATAGCCTCTACAAGCTTGTCAGAGGCATATTGGTTCAGGAAAACACGTCCGATCTTGATATTTCCGTAGTCCTTCAGAACGTCCCTTATTTCCTCAAGATTTACATCAAACTCTTTTCTGAGGATATTCGGCCCATCCACCAGAAGGCCTATCTTCCTCCGACCAACTTCTTTCTTAGTACGGAGGTATCTAGAAATGGAATCAAGTCCGCTTTTTACAGGCTTCATTATTAATGTCCTCTGTGATCCTTACAGTTTTACTCGACCTGCATATTTTACATTTAATGCCCCGGTCATCGGGGAAAATTGACCTGTGAGGGCAGTAGAGATGTCCAGCCGCCCCTTCGTGTCTATCGGTACTGATATTATACTTTAACCTATGGAAAACCGCAGCTTTAGAATTCATAGCCATGAGTTTGTAGCCAAGGTTTTTCAGGTTTAAAGTATGATACCCGGCAGTTCGGGAAATAATTTGATTATATCTGAATATTTGCTTTTCTGTAGTAAAACATTTGCATACTTTGACAATTAAAGGTCCTAATTTTGCCTGATCTGAGAGATTTGACTGAAAACCTGATTTGCCCTGGAAAAGGGAAGTCCTGAGATATAAATTAAACCTCTCAAAATTAAATGATTTTAACTAATGATTTTAACTAATGATTTTAACTAATGATTTTAACTAATGATTTTAACTAATGATTTGAACAAATGATTTGAACAAATGATTTGAACAAATGATTTGAACAAATGATTTGAACAAATTATTTGAACAAATTATTTTAACTATATAACACGATATATAATTTATATAATTATAATTTATCGGAAAAAGGGCCTTTTTTGACTTCCCGAATTAGGTAAGGGAACTCCTGAAGTTCAAAGAGATTTTCGGTTTTTCGCCCTTTCTTATGCCTGCTATACCGGATTTCTCCGGATTGTTGGAGAAAAGCTTCATAGACACTCGTAAACTGCTCGAACTCCGGCTCCGTAAGCTCTATTAAACCTTCTCTCCCCGCTAACCAGTCATAGACTTGCAGAAGGACAATTTCCCTTACTCTTTTTAGACCTTCTTCTTCAGGCTCTTCAGGTGCTTTTTCAAAGTAGAGAGTATTTTTCAGCTTTGGAGACCAGGCTGCAACAACCCGCCTGAAATTTAAAACCTGGATTGGAACTTTTCCCCCAGGGTCAGGCCTCGGATGATAATACCTGTCCTGAGAAAAAATCTCTCCTTCCAGACTCACCACCTGCCGTCATACCTCGATTTCATATATTTTTCATGGATTTTTTTCATACGAAAACCCATATAGAGCCCTACGAAGAGTCCGCTCAGGTGAGCGGTGTGGGCTATCATATCCGACGAATTGACCATTAGAAAATCAAAAACAGCAAACAGCAATAAGGCATACTTTAAACGCATCGGGATAAAATAAACATACACCTTTATATTCGGCTCAAGTACGGCAAGGGCTGCAAAAACCCCATAAATCGCTCCACTAGCCCCAATCATAGGACCGGGGGAAATGTTGAAAATAGGCTGGCTTAAGAAAGTGTACCCTATTGCAGATAGAATTCCTGCAGTGAAAAAGACTCCCAGGAGTTGCTTATTCCCTATCCTTCGTTCAAGTGCAGTCCCGAAGAAGTACAGGACAAGCATATTGAAAAAAAGATGCGATAATCCGTTGTGCAGGAAAATGTATGTGACAAGAGTCCATGGTCTTGTCATTATAGAACCAGGGTCAAACTGAAAAGCACTTATATAGTTAAACCCCGGGAACGGAACCATTTCCAGAAAGAAAGAAATAACACATAGGAGAATAATTGCCATCGATGGGCTTGCAGAAACAGAATTTTTGATTCTGTCGGTTGTTCCGCCTCGAGACTTATATGGTGTATCACGGTTAAACATGTTCCAGGTACTCTCTGTTTTAATCCGGTATAAAATTATTGAATAAATCACCTGAATAATAAGGCAAGTTATAAAAGGCAACTTAGAATGTCTCAAAATGAATCCGGAAATATTATTCAAACACCAGACGTTGTCCAAACACAAGAATATTGCCCAAACATAAGCTCAGGAACAAATAACAGGCATGCAAATGGATCCACGGCAAGGCCCATGTCCTGAAAAAGGCTGGCGTAAAATAATCCTGTACATTAATATACCCCAATAACCCATGTCATAAATAGTCAAATTTTGACATGTATAATTCAGTCCATCAAATCTCACATATTGAAAACCCCGATCAACAAAGTGATTACCTGCAAATATTAGTAAATCAAATTGATAGTTTTAACCCCCACTTTTGGAAACAAGCAATCTTGAATCTCTAATCCATTTAATGTCATGGCATAATTTCATGATATTAATAGTACCAGGCTTCCAGAAGCAAATCTAAACCTCTTTTAAATTAGAACGAATAATATAGAAACCAGATAATTTATTTAAATAATATTCAAGTAAAAAAATTATATTTACTCCTTTCCAAAAAAAATCATGAAAACGGCTTACAGCGTTTACTGTGCAAATAGATTTAGAGAACGTACCGATATAAATAAGTTTTGATATTTTTATAAGAAAGAGAAATATAAAAATTTCAATAATTATTATAAAAAATATATTAAACGTTGATATGGAATTATTTGAATTTTATTTGTGCGAAATTTGATATTCAGGTAAGAATAATCTTTAAAATTATTTGTGACTAGTATGAAAAAAATAACTAAATAATAACAAATATTAAAATCAATGGAAAAAATTACTGAAGCTCAATAATACGCAATCAAAAAACAAGTATCATCCGGCATGTTATACTTTTTTTACATATGTGATCATTAAAGATTTTCTTGTGAAGAGTGGGTCTCTACATTCCATTTTACCCTACTCGAAATTGGGTGTTACAAATTAGAAAATGTTATATAGATTTGGTACATTTAGACTTTTAATTAGTGTCCATTATCCATCGGTAGGACCTCTGCTCAAGATTTAGGTCTCAATCGTTGGTAAAAACGGTTTTTTTGAGATATAGGGCGTAAAAAAGTGTTTTGAAGAGAGATGATGCCCTAAAAACGACTTTTGAAAAGGAAATATTCCCTACAAAAACAGTCTTATTTGAAAAAAATTTGGTAAGGCGTTTAATACTCAAATAGAGAGTTAAAAATGTTTTTCCAGAAAACGTCATTTCAACGATTGCAGATTTAGAGCATACGGCACGGTATATAATGAATAATCATAGAGGATATGCCGCATACCAGAATTGCAATCGTCTTGGCGAAGTCGACTTGAAACAAATTTAGGAGGTAAAGCTCACATGAGCAAACTAACTACCGGGAGTTTTTCTATAGAAGATCTGGAATCCGTTCAGATCACTATTAACAACATCGTAGGGGCAGCAAAGGAGGCTGCGGAAGATAAAGCAAAAGAGTTAGGCCCGATGGGACCCACTGCTCTTGCCAGCATAGCATCCTACAGAAGCTGGAACTTGCTTCTTCTTGACCGCTATGAGCCTGTTTTGACCCCTATGTGTGACCAGTGCTGCTACTGTACATATGGACCCTGTGACCTTTCCGGAAACAAAAGAGGAGCTTGCGGAATTGACATGGCTGGCCAGACAGGAAGGGAATTCTTCCTTCGTGTAATTACAGGTACTGCATGCCATGCTGCCCACGGGCGCCACCTGCTTGACCATGTGATAGAGGTCTTTGGTGAAGATCTTCCCCTCAACCTTGGAGAATCAAATGTCCTGACCCCCAATGTCACGATCTGTACAGGGCTCAGCCCAAAGACCCTCGGAGAATGCAGGGCTCCAATGGAGTATGTTGAAGAACAGCTCACCCAGCTCCTTGCAACTATCCACGCAGGTCAGGAAAGCGCAGAAATTGACTACGACTCAAAGTCCCTATTTAGCGGCAGCCTGGACCACGTCGGCATGGAAATATCCGATATCGCCCAGATCTCGGCATATGACTTCCCGAAAGCTGATCCAGAAGCCCCGCTCATTGAAATCGGTATGGGAACCCTTGACAAGTCCAAGCCACTCATTGTTGTTATCGGGCACAATGTAGCCGGTGTAACCTACATCATGGACTACATGGAAGACAAAAATCTGGTCGACAAAATGGAAATTGCCGGGCTTTGCTGTACCGCATTCGACATGAGCAGGTACAAGGAAGCTGACAGGAGACTCCCATATGCCAAGATAGTAGGATCCCTGGCTAAAGAACTGAAGGTCATCCGTTCCGGAATGCCTGATGTCATTGTTGTGGATGAACAGTGCGTCCGCGGCGATGTCCTGTCAGAATCCCAGAAGCTCAAGATCCCTGTGATCGCTTCCAACGAAAAGATCATGATGGGGCTGCCAGACCGTACCGACGCCGATGTGGATTCAATAATCGAGGAACTCAAGTCCGGAGCAATTCCGGGTTGTGTAATGCTGGACTATGAAAAGCTCGGAGAACTTGTCCCGAGGCTTGCCGAAATAATGGCTCCGATCCGCGATGCAGAAGGCATCACAGCAATTCCAACTGACGAGGAATTCAAGGTATACGTAGACAAGTGCGTCCAGTGCGGAGAATGCCTGCTAGCCTGCCCTGAAGAACTGGAGATTCCGGAAGCCATGGAATATGCAGCCAAGGGAAGCTACGAGTACCTCGAAGCCATCCACGATGTCTGTATCGGATGCCGCCGCTGCGAACAGGTCTGTAAGAAGGAAATCCCAATCCTGAACGTAATTGAGAAGGCTGCACAAAAAGCCATCGGCGAAGAGAAAGGATGGGTCAGAGCCGGCAGAGGACAGGTAAGTGACGCTGAGATAAGGAAAGAAGGCCTGAACCTCGTTATGGGAACTACCCCCGGTATCATCGCAATCATCGGATGCCCGAACTACCCGGCCGGTACCAAAGACGTCTACCTCATCGCCGAAGAGTTCCTTAAGAGAAACTACCTCCTGGCCGTGACCGGATGTTCTGCAATGGACATTGGTATGTTCAAGGACGAAGAAGGCAAGACCCTTTACGAAAGGTATCCGGGTACATTCGCAGGTGGCGGACTGCTTAACAATGGTTCCTGTGTGTCCAACGCACACATCACTGGAGCCGCTGAGAAAGTTGCCGGAATCTTTGCCCAGAGGACCATGGCAGGAAACCTTGCCGAAATTGCAGACTACACTCTCAACCGTGTTGGTGCATGCGGACTTGCCTGGGGAGCATACTCCCAGAAAGCTGCTTCAATCGGTACCGGATGTAACATCTATGGTATCCCGGCAGTGCTCGGCCCACACAGTTCCAAGTACAGGAGAGCCCTGATTGCCAAGAACTATGATGAGTCCAAGTGGAAAGCCTTTGACGCCAGAGATGGCTCAGTGATGAATATCCCACCAGCCCCGGAATTCCTGTTGACAACCGCAGAAACCTGGCAGGAAGCAATTCCGATGATGGCAAAAGCCTGCATCCGCCCGTCCGACAACAACATGGGCAGGTCCATAAAACTGACCCACTGGATGGAGCTTTCCCTGAAGTACCTCGGTATAGAACCGGATGACTGGTGGAAATTCGTCAGAAACGAAGCCGACCTCCCACTTGCCAAGCGTGCAGAACTCCTTAAGAGACTGGAAACAGAGCACGGCTGGGAAATCGACTGGAAGAGGAAGAAAATCATCTCCGGCCCGATAATCAAGTTCGATGTCTCCGCACAGCCCACCAACCTCAAGAGACTCTGCAAGGAGGCCTGAAAATGGTTGACACTACAAAGAACACCAAGCTCTTTACCACTTACGGAGTGACAACTTCCAAAGCTACTACCCCTGAGGTCGCAGCCAAGTTGATTTCAAAGGCAAAGAGACCGCTTATTGTAGTAGGGACAAAGATCCTTGATCCAGAACTCCTGGCCAGGGTAGTGAAGATTTCACAGAAAACAAAGATTCCTATTGCAGCTACCGGAAGTTCCATGCCTGGTTTTGTTGACAAGGATGTGGATGCCAAGTACATCAACCTGCACCAGCTAGGCTTTTATGTAACAGACGAAGCATGGCCGGGACTTGACGGCAAGGGTACATATGACACCCTCATTGTCCTTGGGCACATAAAATACTACATCAACCAGGTACTGTCCGGAACAAAAAACTTCAGTAAGGTAAAAGCAATCGCAATTGACAGAAACTACATCCAGAACGCAACAATGTCCTTCGGGAACCTTAGCAAGGCAGACCACTATGCTGCCCTGGATGAACTAATTGAGGCATTATAATTTGATTTAGGAGGCGAAAACACAATGGCAGATTTCCCATTCGAGATTTCCCCGATGTTTGAAGGAGAAAGAGTAAGAAAGGAAGGAATGTTTGTCGAACTCGGTGGCCCAAAATCCCTTGGTCTCGAACTCGTAAGGGCAGCAGATATGGATGCAATTGTAGACGACCAGGTCACAATTGTCGGTCCAGATCTCAAGGACATGGAAGAGGGCAAGACCTACCCCTGGGCAATGATCTTCAACATCGGTGGAGAACTTGTCGAGGCTGACCTTGAATCTGTGGTCGAAAGGCGTGTCCACGACTTCATCAACTACTGCCAGGGCATTATGCACCTGAACCAGAGGTACGATGTCTGGATGAGAGTTTCCAAGGACACAGCTGGGAAGATGGACTCCTTCGAGCCCTTCGGAAGAGCTGTCATGATGCTCTTCAAGACAGAACTGCCCTTTATCGAGAAGATGCAGGTCACCTTCTACACCGAACAGGCTGAAGTTGAAAAGCAGATGACAGAAGCAAAGGAGATTTTCAAAGCAAGAGACGCCAGGACAAAGGACCTGCACGATGAAGATGTTGATGTCTTCTACGGATGCACTCTCTGCCAGTCCTTTGCTCCGACCAATGTCTGTGTAGTTTCCCCTGACAGAGTTTCCCTTTGTGGTGCAATCAACTGGTTCGACGGCCGTGCAGCAGCAAAAGTCGACCCTGAAGGCCCACAGTTTGAAATTGCCAAAGGTGAACTTCTCGATGCTGTTACAGGTGAATACACCGGTGTCAACGATATTGCCAAGAAACTCTCCGCCGGTGAATTCGACAAGATCAAACTCCACTCCTTCTTTGACTCCCCGCACACATCCTGCGGTTGCTTCGAAGTAGTCGGGTTCTATATCCCTGAAGTCGACGGTATTGGCTGGGTTAACAGAGAATACCAGGGAATGTCCCCTAACGGTATTGGTTTCTCGACAATGGCCGGTCAGACCGGTGGCGGAAAGCAGATCGTAGGTTTCCTTGGAATTGGGGTCAACTACTTCTACTCCCCGAAGTTCATCCAGGCTGACGGTGGCTGGAACAGAGTAGTCTGGCTCCCCTCCATACTCAAAGAGAAGATCGATGAAACCATCCCTGCAGACATTAAGGACAAGATCGCAACCGAGAACGATGCAACTGACATCGCATCTCTGAAAGCCTTCCTCGAGGCAAAGAACCACCCCGTAGTTGCCACCTGGGTAGCTGCAGAAGAAGAGGAAGAAGAAGAGGAAGAAGAAGAGGAAGTAGCTGTTGCAGCATCCCCAATGATGATGCCTGCAGCCGGTTTCCAGATGCCTGCAATGCCAATGATGTCCGGCGGTTCTGGCGGCGGAATAAAGCTGACCTTCAAGAACGCAAAGATCACCATTGACAAAATGATCATCAGCCAGAAGAAAGAAAAGAAATAATTGAGTGACGAAAGGCAATAGCCTAAAACCGAAAAACAATCAAAAGGGGTATTCTGTGACAAAAGTAATTGCAATAACGGGAAAAGGTGGGACTGGTAAAACAGCGGTAGCGGCTCTTATGATCCGCTACCTTTCCAAAAAAGGGAAATTTTTACTGGCAGTTGATGCAGATGCAGATACTAACCTGCCCGAAACCCTTGGCTGTGAGAACGTAAAAACAGTCGGGGACGCAAAGGAGTCCTTGCAGGTTGAAATCAAAAAACCAAGGCCTGACAACCCCGATATGAACAAAGAATCCATTCTCAAAAGTAAAGTATATGAGATCATTGAAGAAATGCCGGGATATGACCTGCTGGTAATGGGCAGGCCCGAAGGTACAGGCTGTTACTGTTACGTAAACAACCTCCTACGCGGCATCATGGACAAACTGATCGTGAATTATGATATAGTTGTCATTGATGCGGAAGCCGGGCTTGAGCATTTCAGTAGAAAGATTCTCCGGGATATTGATGATCTTATTGTTGTAACTGACGCCTCAAGAAGGGGGTTCCAGACTGCCGAAAGGATTCGTGAACTTGTGAGTGAACTGGATTCAAATGTTGGCAGAATTCACGTTATTGCAAACAAAGTTACAGATGCAAACCGTCAAGAGATTGTCAAACTGGCCGGGGACCTGAAACTGAACCTGATAGGTGTGATCCCTCTCGATCCGAAAATCGAGGAAATGGACATAAAAGGTATACCTCTCTTTGAAATCCCGGATGATTCGGTTGCTGCAGTAGAAATCGAAAAAATAGTACAAAAACTGGGGCTCTGACCCCAGCTTTCTTTTGAACCTGTGGATTATGCAGAAAACCGACCGGAAAAAGAGAACAGGAACCCAGATCCGGTTTGAGAGCTTGAAACGGCATTTAAAATAAACAGAATAACGGAGCAGGATTCGTTCCTGCCCCGGTCCCTGTTCTTATATCAGGGTAAAAGATCTGGAAACACGTTCTGTATTATATTCCTTATTATACAGTCACTCACAAAAATGGAAAAATTACGGAAACGGTGAGGTTTACATGGCAAAGAAAATGAAGTTATCAGATATAACAAACATGTTCGCGGGAATGGATGTAGAATCCCTCGAAGGTGTGACTATAGAAGGGGACATTGAGCTTGACCTCGGTGGACTCGGAGGGGGATTTGACCCAATGCTTGCCGCAGCCCTCGGGCAGGAAAGTGCGGTACTTGCACAGCACTTTGCAAGACTTGCAGGCATGTTTGGGTACCCCGTAGGCTTTGGAGCTTCAGCAGCTGCTCCCGCAATTGCTCCTGCTCTGGCAGCCCCGAAACTTAAGGATCTCATTCCTGCAAAGTTCGATGTTGCAAACATAGCAGAATGGGCAACCCAGATTCAGGAAGTTCCAATCGGAAACACCTCTGCAGACGGCGGAAGCCGTGGAAAGAGGGTAATGGTAGGTGGCGAAAAAGCCCTTCCATTCTACTTTGATGCTCCAATGCCGAACAGGAACCAGGTCACAATAGACGTGTTCGACATGAGAATAGGGCTTGCAAAAGCTGTCAAGGAGAACTACGACGAGGTCATGGACAGCCCTGGAGAATGGGCAAAGAAGAACGTTGACAAGTTCAACGCCGACATGATCACCATCCACCTGATTTCAACCGACCCACTCATTAAGGACACATCCCCCAAGGACGCAGCCAAGACCGTTGAGGAAGTCCTGCAGGCCGTTGATGTGCCAATAGCCATTGGTGGATCAGGGAACCCACAGAAGGATCCCGAAGTCCTGGCAAAAGCCGCAGAAGTTGCGGAAGGCGAACGCTGCCTCCTTGCATCTGCCAGCCTGAACCTGGACTATGCAGCAATCGCAGAAGCTGCATTAAAGTATGACCACGACGTGCTTTCCTGGACCCAGCTGGACATGAACGCCCAGAAGGAACTTAACAGGAAACTAATGAAGCAGTGCAAAGTGCCCAGAGACAGAATCATCATGGACCCAACAACTGCCGCCCTCGGGTATGGTCTCGACTACGCTTACACCAACATGGAGCGCATCAGACTTGCAGCCCTTATGGGTGATGACGAACTGACCTTCCCGATGTCTTCAGGGACCACCAATGCATGGGGTGCCCGTGAATCATGGATGGTTGGATCTCCATTGGGTCAGGACACTGACTGGGGCCCAAGAGAGTACAGAGGACCTATCTGGGAAATCGTAACAGGTCTCTCCCTTGCCCTTGCAGGAAACGATCTATTCATGATGATGCACCCAACATCGGTGGCAGTCCTGAAGCAGATCACACAGACCCTCTTTGGCTCAATTGAGGCAGAGCCTGTTGACATCAGCAACTGGATCGGAACGGAGGTGTAAAACATGAAAATAAACAGCCCATTAGAAGCCTACAAGTACCTGCCCCAGACAAACTGTGGAGAATGTGGTGAACCTACATGTATGGCCTTTGCCTCCAAACTGATTGACAGGTCCGGCAAGACATCAGAATGCCCACCCCTGGTCAAGGAAAAGAAGTACGCAAAGAAGCTTAAAGAACTCGATATTATCCTTGCCCCGGAGATCCGCCAGGTTACCATAGGAGTAGGCGAAAAGGCAGCAAACATCGGTGGAGACGATGTCTTGTACCGCCACAAACTTACCTTCTTCAATAAGACAAAGCTGTTCTTCGATGTTTCAGACAACCTCGAAGAAGCTGCCCTTATTGAGAGAGTAAACAAAATCGCTGACTTCAAGAAGTTCTATGTAGGACGAAACCTGCTTCTCGACGGTGTGGCAATAAAAGCCACTTCCAACGACCCTGCAAAGTTCGCAGCAGCCGTCAAGAAGGTAGCGGAAATAGGCCTGCCTATGATCTTCTGTTCCTTCAATCCCGCTGTCCTGAAGGCAGGACTTGAGGTTGCAAAGGATAAAAACCCACTGCTCTACGCTGCAAACAAGGACAACTGGAAAGAAGTAGGAGAACTCGCCCTTGAATACAAGGTGCCTGTTGTAGTTTCAGCCTTCAATGACCTCGATGCCCTTAAGACCCTTGCAAAGACCTTTGCAGAGTCAGGAATTAAGGACATTGTGCTCGACCCGGGGACCTACCCAAGCGGCAAAGGCCTGAAGGATTCCTTCACAAACTTCCTGAAAATCAGGAGAGCAGGCATTATGGGAGACACCGAGATCGCATACCCGATCATGGCTCTCCCGCTCACAGCCTGGATGGCAGGAATTGCAGACCCTGTCAGCGCATCCTACTGGGAAACCGTTATTGCTTCAGTCTTCACAATCAGGTACGGCGACATTATGATACTCCACAGCCTGGAGCCATATGCAGCACTGCCTGAAATGCACCTGGCTGAAACAATCTACACCGACCCAAGGACTCCTGTCTCCGTGGACGGAGGGATGTATAAGGTTGGAGCCCCGGACAAAGACTCTCCGGTATTCTTCACCACCAACTTCGCCCTTACCTACTACACGGTAGAAAGCGATATCTCAGCAAATGGCATCGTATGCTGGCTGCTTGCAGTTGACACCGATGGTATTGGTGTGGAAGCTGCAGTTGCCGGTGGTCAGCTGACTTCCGCAAAGGTAAAGGACGCCTTCGACAAGGCTGGTTTCGATCTAAAGACCGACACAAACCACAACACCCTTATCATTCCAGGTCTATCAGCCCGTCTGCAGGGTGACCTCGAAGATACACTAGGTGCAAATGTAAAGGTTGGTCCAATGGACTCAGGCCGTATACCTGGCTGGATCGAGAAGAACTGGCCCCCAAAACAATAAGTCCAAATGTAAATTGAATAATAATTATTGAGGTAGCCCTATGGAGGCTACCCCATTTTTCCTTTTTTCGAGAAAAAAATTGGATATAAAATGATTTCTTTTTTAATTTGTGAAACGTGAAGAGATTCTTGCTTTGTGTGCTTCACACCCTGAAGTTACTGCTTACTGTAAGTCTTGAATCTCAAATTAAAGAACTCACTGAACGGTTGATATCCATAGAATCCCGTTTAAGAGCCTATCCGAAAAGTTCCGTGCATGTTGAAAAGTCAAATAAGTCTATGATATCCAGAGCATCCGTTCCGGTTTTGCATATGCATATTGTAAAAGTTGCAGCAGGCAACCACTTTTCGGATAGGCCCTTAGAATATGGAAATTATTACGGAACTATAAAAATGATTCTTGGATTTGGAAAAAAGAACGATTATCCGAATCCGATCCAGTTCTCCAAAACTCATAATTATTGTGAATGACTTACTTTTTGTATGTTTTTCAAAAGAAACTACCAAAAATTCACTATTTAGCCGAGCTAATTCGCACAAAAGTCCACAATAATTTAAGACACCGTCTAATTCTAAGATTGCTTCTTTTTGTATACATTTCATTCCAGTTGAAGGAAATATATAGAAAAAAGTTATCTTCTAGCTTTTAAATTATAAACCTTAGTTTTAAACTCTTCTGCTTTTTTTATATTTATAGTGCGCAACGAATCACATGTTATGTTTATGATTTTATCATGTGTGTATTTGGTCCAAACAGGGTTCCGAATGTTACAATGTCAAAATCCTTGCCTGTGTTAGTTTTTTGCCACTGAGTGTCATAAGAACTAAACATGCCTTCGCATGGTATAGCTATTATTGTCACTTTTTTTTGCTTCCTTCACTAGTATTCCTGCTGCTTCCCTTTTCTTTAGGGCAACAATAATCATTATCAATAAACCTCTTTCCTCTTCCATCGCCACCGCGTCGGAAAATTAAATTGGAATTACAATTAGGACAGCTTGTGGGACGATTCTGGTCGTACTTTGGTTCCCACACATGATCGCATTCTTTGCAGAGATAATCGACCTTGCATTCACCAGTATTAACGTATTCTCCTCCAGAGATCTCGATAGCTTTTCCGTTTACAAGAGCATCAGCTACCTTCTGCCGGGCCTTTTGGAGGTCGTTCCAGAAAGTTTTCCTGGATATTCCCATTCTTTCAGCAGCTTCGTTCTGCTCTATCTGGAGAAGGTCGCAAAGACGAATAGCTTCAAGCTCTTCTATGGATAGGTTGGCAATTTCCAAACAGCAAAGAGGGATTTCTCTGGGCTTGTAATAGGTGGCCTTCGGAAAGCAAGAGACCCTGCGTTTAACTCTATTGACCATCAAATTACACAAACTAGAGGTAGTATAAATAACCAGTGCTAAAACAATTTAACTATTGATTTAATTAATAAGCTTTGAATCCATTTTTAGATTCTGTATTTTACCCAAATTTGACAGAAGTATACATTATACAATGTCTAAATGGGCTTCATGGTTCTGTATTTATCTGCAATTCAAAGTTTTGTCTAGCAGCTTATGAGTTTTGACATTTTTTATTTTACCAAAATGTAATGTGTCGAAACAACTTGTTTTGTGTAAGAAATTACTGAATTAATTAACAGGATCTGTCAAATAGAGGTTTTAAATACAAAACCAATCGCAATAAACCCCTAATGGTATAAACTACGATTATAACTATAACGTTTACTTCATAATTTTGCACCATATATCAGGTAGTCCTGTGACCATTTTCTGCCTTTTAAACCTGATTTAACATAAAAATTCTGCTAATCACTGGTACTTTCGTTTTTTTGTGCCTGTTATTCGAAGAATTTCATGTTCTTTTCCTATGAAAAACTGAGTATAAGATGCTGTTTTTCATGCTTCATCATGAGTCAACGACTCATAGAGTTTAGATAGGATTCATACTACTCTTTTCTTATTTTGTATCCAAACCAAACCGAAAAGAAAGGTATTTATAACATATCTCATATGTGTAATTTAAAGAGATATTCGAAAAGTACTGTGACCTACGTATTTTTACTACCGGTATCATGCACAAATGAACGGATTCCGGATAATGGACACTAATTGTAATTTTACAACATGCACGGAACTTTTTGAATAGTCTCTTATATCTCTTTTAGTATTCTGAGATCACAACATTTACTGGTAAAGGACTTACCCACTTGAGGTTTAAACAAAAGTAGTGAACGTTCAACTCTCGAAAATACAAGTTAAATTCAAGATAGAACCGTTTAATTCACTGTACTTGATTTTGTATAGTAAGTGTGTAACCTCTATATAAAGTTAAAAACGACCTGTGAAAACTATATTTAAACAGTTGGAACATCATGAGTCAACGACTCATAGAGTTTAGATAGGATTTATACTACTCTTTTCTTATTTTGTATCCAAACCAAACCGAAAAGAAAGGTATTTATAACATATCTCATATGTGTAATTTAAAGAGATATTCGAAAAGTACTGTGACCTACGTATTTTTACTACCGGTATCATGCACAAATGAACGGATTCCGGATAATGGACACTAATTGTAATTTTACAACATGCACGGAACTTTTCGGATAGTCTCTTATCTCTTTTAGTATTCTGAGATCACAACATTTACTGATACAGGACTTACCCACTTGAAGTTTAAACAAAAAAGTAGTGAACGTCCAACTCTCGAAAATACAAGTTAAATTCAAGTTAAGTCAAATTCAAGTTATAACTGTTTAATTTACTGCACTTAATTTTGTATAGTAAGTGTGTAACCTCTTATATAATGTTAAAAACGACCTGTAAAAACTATATTTAAACAGTTGGAACATCGTGAGTCAACGACTCATAGAGTTTAGATAGGATTTATACTACGCTTTTCTTATTATGTATCTAAACCGAACAAAAATGAAAATTATTTATAACATGTCGCTTATGAGTAATTTAAGAGCGTGTTCGAAAAGGGCTGTGACCTACTGTAACTTTTACTACCGGCATCATGCACAAACGAACGGATTCCGGATAATGGACACTAATTGTAATTTTACAACATGCATGGAACTTTTTGGATAATCTCTTAGATCTCTTTTAGTATTCAGAGATCACAACATTTACTGATATAGGACTTACCCACTTGAGGCATAAAACAAGAGCATTGGACCCCCAATCTTCTAAAAAAAGTTTTAACTGCTTAATTTACTGTACTTGATTTTGTAGTGTAAGTGAGTAACTTATATAAAAAGTCAAAAATTATCTACTAAAAATGTCTTGAAACAGTGGGACGTCATGAGTCAACGACTCATAAGAGTTTAGATAAGATTTATACCAAGCTTTTCTTATTTTGTATCTAAACCGAACAAAAATGAAAGTTATTTATAACACGTCGCTTATGTGTAATTTAAGGATTTATTCGAAAAGTGCTGTGACTTACTGTAACTTATACAATCGGCATCATGTACAAACGAACGGATTCCGGATACTTGACACTAATTGTAATTTTACAACATGCATAGAACTTTTCGGATAGTCTCTCAGATCTCTTTTATTATTCTGAGATCGCAACATTTATAGGACTTACACATTTGAGGTCTAAAACAAGAACAGTAAACCCCCGACCCTCTAAAATTAAAGTTTTAACTGTTTAATTTACTGTACTTGATTTTGTATTGTAAGTGAGTAATTCCTATAAAAAGTTAAAAACGATCTACTAAAAATGTCTTTAAATAGTGGAACTTTTAATCAGACGTCAATATAAATTGCATAATCGTTGTCGGTATGCCAAATATCGTAAATACAATCGTCTGGCAAAGTGACTTTAAGCATATAAAGTGACTTTAAGCATATTTAGGAGGTAAAGCTAAAATGAGCAACCTAACTACCGGGAGTTTTTCTATAGAAGATCTGGAGTCCGTTCAGATCACTATAAATAATATTGTAGGGGCAGCAAAGGAGGCCGCGGACGAGAAAGCAAAAGATCTCGGCCCCTTGGGCCCATCCACATGGCCTGGTCTTGCAACCTACAGGGATGACTGGAACCTGAAATTACTCGCCCGTTATGAGCCTGTAATCACCCCTATGTGTGACCAGTGCTGCTACTGCACATACGGCCCATGTGACCTCTCCAACAACAAGAGAGGCGCCTGTGGTATTGACATGCTAGGCCACAACGGCAGGGAATTCTTCCTCCGTGTGATCACCGGTACTGCCTGCCACGCAGCCCATGGCCGCCACCTGCTTGACCACCTGATTGAGGTCTTCGGAGAAGACTTACCCCTCAAGCTTGGGCAATCCGACGTCCTGACCCCTAACATCACGATTACCACCGGGCAGAGACCAATGACCCTCGGAGAAATCAAACCTGCAATGGAGTTCACAGAGGAACAGCTTACCCAGCTCCTTGCAACCGTCCATGCCGGGCAGGAATCCGCAGAGATCGACTACGACTCAAAGGCTCTCTTCAGCGGCAGCCTGGACCACGTTGGAATGGAAATATCCGATATAGTCCAGATCGCAGCCCTCGACTTCCCGAAAGCCGATCCCGAAGCCCCACTCATTGAGATGGGTGTCGGAACCATTGACAAGGAAAAACCGTTCCTCTGTGTTATCGGACACAACGTGGGCGGTGTCACCTACATGATGGACTACATGGAAGAGCACGACCTGACCGACAAGATGGAACTCGGTGGGCTCTGCTGTACCGCAATCGACCTGACCAGATACAAGGAAGCCGACAGGAGAGCTCCCTACACCAAGGTCATCGGTTCCATGTCCCAGGAACTCAAGATCATCCGTACAGGACTGCCTGACGTCATTGTTGTTGATGAACAGTGTGTCCGTGGAGACATCGTACCCGAAGCCCAGAAGCTTGGGATTCCCGTTATTGCGTCCAACGCCAAGATCATGTATGGCCTGCCCAGCAGGGACGATCAGGACGTCGATGCGACAATTGAGGAACTCAAGTCCGGAGCGATTCCGGGTGCTGTGATCCTTGACTACGATAAGCTTGGAGAAATCGCCGTAAGGCTCACCCAGGTAATGCACCCGATTCGCCAAGCAGCAGGATTCAGGACAATCGCATCTGATGAGCAGATGAAGGAATGGGTCGACAAGTGTGCTGACTGTGGCTCCTGCTACCTGGTCTGCCCTGAAGAACTGGAGATTCCGGAAGCTATGAAGCATGCCAAGGAAGGCGACTACAGCTACCTTGTAGATCTCCACGACCAGTGTATCGGATGCCGCCGCTGTGAACAGGTCTGTAAGAAGGAAATCCCAATCCTTAGCGTCATCGAAAAAGCCTCTCAGAAGGTTATCGCAGAAGAGAAAGGCTGGATGAGAGCCGGCAGAGGTCAGGTATCTGATGCGGAAATCCGTTCAGAAGGTCTGAACCTGGTCATGGGTACCACCCCCGGTATCATCGCAATCATCGGATGTCCTAACTACGGTGATGGAGCCAAATCCGTGTACTACATCGCAGAAGAATTCCTTAAGAGGAACTATATCGTTGTCGGTACCGGATGTGGGTCCATGGACATGGGTATGTACAAGGACGAGAACGGCCAGACTCTCTATGAGAGGTTCCCCGGTGGATTCCAGTCTGGTGGACTGGTTAACATTGGGTCCTGCGTCTCGAATGCTCACATTACCGGAGCCGCCCAGAAAGTCGCCGCTATCTTTGGTGGCAGAACCATGGGAGGCAACCTCGCGGAAATCGCAGACTATGTCCTGAACCGTGTTGGTGCCTGTGGTCTTGCATGGGGTGCGTTCTCTCAGAAAGCAGCTTCAATAGGAACCGGATGTAACATCTATGGTATCCCGGCAGTGCTTGGTCCCCACAGTTCTAAGTACAGGAGAGCCCTGATCGCAAAGAACTATGATGATGAGAAGTGGAAGGTCTACGACGCCAGAAACGGCGAAGAGATGGCAATCCCTCCAGCACCGGAATTCCTCCTGATCACCGCAGAGACCTGGCAGGAAGCAATCCCAATGATGGCAAAAGCCTGCATCCGCCCATCCGACAACAGTATGGGTAGGTCTATTAAGCTGACCCACTGGATGGAACTCCACGCAAAGTATATCGGCGGAATGCCCGATGACTGGTGGAAGTTCATCAGGACCGAAGCCGACCTGCCACTCGCCAAGCGTGCGGACCTCATGAAGAAACTCGAAGAAGAGAAAGGCTGGGAAATCGATTGGAAGAGGAAAAAGATCATCTCCGGTCCGAAGATTAAGTTCGACGTCTCGGCACAGCCCACCAACCTCAAGAGACTCTGCAAGGAGGCCTGAAAATGGTTGACACTACAAAGAACACAAAGCTCTTTACCAGCTACGGGGTAACCACCTCAAAGGCAATCAACCCTGACATGGCAGCCAAGATGATCTCCAAGGCAAAGAGACCACTTCTTGTGGTCGGAACCGGAGTTCTTAGACCAGAAATTCTGGACCGTGCAGTTAAGATTGCCAAAAAGGCAAACATTCCAATTGCAGCTACCGGAAGCTCCCTCAATGGATTCTTAGACAAGGACGTAGATGCCAAGTACATCAATGTGCACCAGCTCGGATTCTACTTAACCGACCCCGCATGGCCCGGACTTGACGGAAAAGGTAACTACGACACCATAATAGTCCTGGAATTCAAGAAGTACTATATTAACCAGGTACTGTCCGGAACCAGGAACTTTTCCAAAGTAAAATCAATTTCAATTGGTAAAGACTACGTCCAGAACGCAACAATGTCCTTCGGGACCATAAGCAGGGAAGAACACTTTGTTGCCCTGGATGAATTGATTGACTTACTATAATTTGATTTAGGAGGCGAAAACACAATGGCAGATTACCCATTCGAGATTTCCCCGATGTTTGAAGGAGAAAGAGTAAGAAAGGAAGGAATGTTCGTTGAACTTGGTGGCCCAAAATCCCTTGGTCTCGAACTCGTCAGAGCAGCAGATATGGATGCAATTGTAGACGACCAGGTCACAATTGTCGGTCCAGATCTCAAGGACATGGAAGAGGGCAAGACCTACCCCTGGGCAATGATCTTCAACATCGGTGGAGAACTTGTCGAGGCTGACCTTGAATCTGTGGTCGAAAGGCGTGTCCACGACTTCATCAACTACTGCCAGGGCATTATGCACCTGAACCAGAGGTACGATGTCTGGATGAGAGTTTCCAAGGACACAGCTGGGAAGATGGACTCCTTCGAGCCCTTCGGAAGAGCTGTCATGATGCTCTTCAAGACAGAACTGCCCTTTATCGAGAAGATGCAGGTCACCTTCTACACCGAACAGGCTGAAGTTGAAAAGCAGATGACAGAAGCAAAGGAGATTTTCAAAGCAAGAGACGCCAGGACAAAGGACCTGCACGATGAAGATGTTGATGTCTTCTACGGATGCACTCTCTGCCAGTCCTTTGCTCCGACCAATGTCTGTGTAGTTTCCCCTGACAGAGTTTCCCTTTGTGGTGCAATCAACTGGTTCGACGGCCGTGCAGCAGCAAAAGTCGACCCTGAAGGCCCACAGTTTGAAATTGCCAAAGGTGAACTTCTCGATGCTGTTACAGGTGAATACACCGGTGTCAACGATATTGCCAAGAAACTCTCCGCCGGTGAATTCGACAAGATCAAACTCCACTCCTTCTTTGACTCCCCGCACACATCCTGCGGTTGCTTCGAAGTAGTCGGGTTCTATATCCCTGAAGTCGACGGTATTGGCTGGGTTAACAGAGAATACCAGGGAATGTCCCCTAACGGTATTGGTTTCTCGACAATGGCCGGTCAGACCGGTGGCGGAAAGCAGATCGTAGGTTTCCTTGGAATTGGGGTCAACTACTTCTACTCCCCGAAGTTCATCCAGGCTGACGGTGGCTGGAACAGAGTAGTCTGGCTCCCCTCCATACTCAAAGAGAAGATCGATGAAACCATCCCTGCAGATCTGAAGGACAAGATCGCAACAGAGAACGATGCAACTGATATCGCATCTCTGAAAGCCTTCCTCGAGGAAAAGAAACACCCCATAGTTGCCACCTGGGTAGCTGCGGAAGAAGAGGAAGAAGAAGAGGAAGAAGAAGAGGAAGTAGCTGTTGCAGCATCCCCAATGATGATGCCTGCATCCGGATTCCAGATGCCTGCAATGCCAATGATGTCCGGCGGTTCAGGCGGCGGAATAAAGCTGACCTTCAAGAACGCAAAGATCACCATTGACAAAATGGTCATCAGCCAGAAGAAAGAAAAGAAATAACTGAGTGACGAAAGGCAATAGCCTAAAACCGAAAAACAATCCAAAGGGGTATTCTGTGACAAAAGTAATTGCAATAACGGGAAAAGGTGGGACTGGCAAAACAGCGGTAGCGGCTCTTATGATCCGCTACCTTTCCAAAAAAGGGAAATTTTTACTGGCAGTTGATGCAGACGCAGATACTAACCTGCCAGAAACCCTTGGCTGTGAGAACGTAAAAACCGTAGGGGATGCAAAGGAATCCTTGCAGACTGAAATCAAAAAACCAAGGCCTGACAACCCCGATATGAACAAGGAATCCATTCTTAAAAGTAAAGTCTATGAGATCATTGAAGAAATGCCGGGATATGACCTGCTGGTAATGGGCAGGCCCGAAGGTACAGGTTGTTACTGTTACGTAAACAACCTCCTACGCGGCATCATGGACAAACTGATCGTGAATTATGAGATAGTTGTCATTGATGCGGAAGCCGGGCTTGAGCATTTCAGTAGAAAGATTCTCCGGGATATTGATGATCTTATTGTTGTAACTGACGCCTCAAGAAGGGGGTTCCAGACTGCCGAAAGGATTCGTGAACTTGTGAGTGAACTGGATTCAAATGTTGGCAGAATTCACGTTATTGCAAACAAAGTTACAGATGCAAACCGTCAAGAGATTGTCAAACTGGCCGGGGACCTGAAACTGAACCTGATAGGTGTGATCCCTCTCGATCCGAAAATCGAGGAAATGGACATAAAAGGTATACCTCTCTTTGAAATCCCGGATGATTCGGTTGCTGCAGTAGAAATCGAAAAAATAGTACAAAAACTGGGGCTCTGACCCCAGCTTTCTTTTGAACCTGTGGATTATGCAGAAAACCGACCGGAAAAAGAGAACAGGAACCCAGATCCGGTTTGAGAGCTTGAAACGGCATTTAAAATAAACAGAATAACGGAGCAGGATTCGTTCCTGCCCCGGTCCCTGTTCTTATATCAGGGTAAAAGATCTGGAAACACGTTCTGTATTATATTCCTTATTATACAGTCACTCACAAAAATGGAAAAATTACGGAAACGGTGAGGTTTACATGGCAAAGAAAATGAAGTTATCAGATATAACAAACATGTTCGCGGGAATGGATGTAGAATCCCTCGAAGGTGTGACTATAGAAGGGGACATTGAGCTTGACCTCGGTGGACTCGGAGGGGGATTTGACCCAATGCTTGCCGCAGCCCTCGGGCAGGAAAGTGCGGTACTTGCACAGCACTTTGCAAGACTTGCAGGCATGTTTGGGTACCCCGTAGGCTTTGGAGCTTCAGCAGCTGCTCCCGCAATTGCTCCTGCTCTGGCAGCCCCGAAACTTAAGGATCTCATTCCTGCAAAGTTCGATGTTGCAAACATAGCAGAATGGGCAACCCAGATTCAGGAAGTTCCAATCGGAAACACCTCTGCAGACGGCGGAAGCCGTGGAAAGAGGGTAATGGTAGGTGGCGAAAAAGCCCTTCCATTCTACTTTGATGCTCCAATGCCGAACAGGAACCAGGTCACAATAGACGTGTTCGACATGAGAATAGGGCTTGCAAAAGCTGTCAAGGAGAACTACGACGAGGTCATGGACAGCCCTGGAGAATGGGCAAAGAAGAACGTTGACAAGTTCAACGCCGACATGATCACCATCCACCTGATTTCAACCGACCCACTCATTAAGGACACATCCCCCAAGGACGCAGCCAAGACCGTTGAGGAAGTCCTGCAGGCCGTTGATGTGCCAATAGCCATTGGTGGATCAGGGAACCCACAGAAGGATCCCGAAGTCCTGGCAAAAGCCGCAGAAGTTGCGGAAGGCGAACGCTGCCTCCTTGCATCTGCCAGCCTGAACCTGGACTATGCAGCAATCGCAGAAGCTGCATTAAAGTATGACCACGACGTGCTTTCCTGGACCCAGCTGGACATGAACGCCCAGAAGGAACTTAACAGGAAACTAATGAAGCAGTGCAAAGTGCCCAGAGACAGAATCATCATGGACCCAACAACTGCCGCCCTCGGGTATGGTCTCGACTACGCTTACACCAACATGGAGCGCATCAGACTTGCAGCCCTTATGGGTGATGACGAACTGACCTTCCCGATGTCTTCAGGGACCACCAATGCATGGGGTGCCCGTGAATCATGGATGGTTGGATCTCCATTGGGTCAGGACACTGACTGGGGCCCAAGAGAGTACAGAGGACCTATCTGGGAAATCGTAACAGGTCTCTCCCTTGCCCTTGCAGGAAACGATCTATTCATGATGATGCACCCAACATCGGTGGCAGTCCTGAAGCAGATCACACAGACCCTCTTTGGCTCAATTGAGGCAGAGCCTGTTGACATCAGCAACTGGATCGGAACGGAGGTGTAAAACATGAAAATAAACAGCCCATTAGAAGCCTACAAGTACCTGCCCCAGACAAACTGTGGAGAATGTGGTGAACCTACATGTATGGCCTTTGCCTCCAAACTGATTGACAGGTCCGGCAAGACATCAGAATGCCCACCCCTGGTCAAGGAAAAGAAGTACGCAAAGAAGCTTAAAGAACTCGATATTATCCTTGCCCCGGAGATCCGCCAGGTTACCATAGGAGTAGGCGAAAAGGCAGCAAACATCGGTGGAGACGATGTCTTGTACCGCCACAAACTTACCTTCTTCAATAAGACAAAGCTGTTCTTCGATGTTTCAGACAACCTCGAAGAAGCTGCCCTTATTGAGAGAGTAAACAAAATCGCTGACTTCAAGAAGTTCTATGTAGGACGAAACCTGCTTCTCGACGGTGTGGCAATAAAAGCCACTTCCAACGACCCTGCAAAGTTCGCAGCAGCCGTCAAGAAGGTAGCGGAAATAGGCCTGCCTATGATCTTCTGTTCCTTCAATCCCGCTGTCCTGAAGGCAGGACTTGAGGTTGCAAAGGATAAAAACCCACTGCTCTACGCTGCAAACAAGGACAACTGGAAAGAAGTAGGAGAACTCGCCCTTGAATACAAGGTGCCTGTTGTAGTTTCAGCCTTCAATGACCTCGATGCCCTTAAGACCCTTGCAAAGACCTTTGCAGAGTCAGGAATTAAGGACATTGTGCTCGACCCGGGGACCTACCCAAGCGGCAAAGGCCTGAAGGATTCCTTCACAAACTTCCTGAAAATCAGGAGAGCAGGCATTATGGGAGACACCGAGATCGCATACCCGATCATGGCTCTCCCGCTCACAGCCTGGATGGCAGGAATTGCAGACCCTGTCAGCGCATCCTACTGGGAAACCGTTATTGCTTCAGTCTTCACAATCAGGTACGGCGACATTATGATACTCCACAGCCTGGAGCCATATGCAGCACTGCCTGAAATGCACCTGGCTGAAACAATCTACACCGACCCAAGGACTCCTGTCTCCGTGGACGGAGGGATGTATAAGGTTGGAGCCCCGGACAAAGACTCTCCGGTATTCTTCACCACCAACTTCGCCCTTACCTACTACACGGTAGAAAGCGATATCTCAGCAAATGGCATCGTATGCTGGCTGCTTGCAGTTGACACCGATGGTATTGGTGTGGAAGCTGCAGTTGCCGGTGGTCAGCTGACTTCCGCAAAGGTAAAGGACGCCTTCGACAAGGCTGGTTTCGATCTAAAGACCGACACAAACCACAACACCCTTATCATTCCAGGTCTATCAGCCCGTCTGCAGGGTGACCTCGAAGATACACTAGGTGCAAATGTAAAGGTTGGTCCAATGGACTCAGGCCGTATACCTGGCTGGATCGAGAAGAACTGGCCCCCAAAACAATAAGTCCAAATGTAAATTGAAAACCTTACAGATCCGTGTCTTTCTGACACGGAACTTTCTTCTTTTTTAAAAAATACAAGCTCAGTCCCTTATTATGAAAGTAGCTGCTAGCTTTTCAGAAAACTCTGGTTCTTTAATAGACTTAGTTTTCTTGAATTTTCTGGAGCATTTGAGTTTCATTCTCAGTAAAAAATCCGCCCTCAATAGCAAAACTCAGCATCTGTTTATACAGATCTGTTTAACAGATTAGTCCACTTGAGCGCAGCTTGCTACTATAAACCATCATTAGCCCTCTTGAGCGAAGCAAAGTTCACTACTATAAACCTATACAGATCTGTTTAACAGATTAGTCCACTTGAGCGTAGCTTGCTACTATAAACCATCATTAGCCCTCTTGAGCGCAACGAAGTTCACTACAATAAACCATAAAATAGTCCTCTTGAGCGCAGCGAAAAGGACCGCGTACTCCCGAGGCGCAATTCGGGTGGCGCAACTAGGGTGGCTTAACGAGGGCGGGAAATATTTATATAAGACAAATACTTATTTGATTAAAGTTTAAACTATATATTTTTCAAAATCAATTTGTAACTATGTTGTACCTTTTTGCGGGTTTTGCATTCCAGAAAATTCGGGGAGCCTGGATGCTTACAGGTAAAATCAGTGAATCCAGCTATTCTTAAATAACATGAGAGTACTTAACAGGAGAACTGTCCATTATTACTGTAGAGACGTTACTTTCTGAACAATCTGACACCCACTATTCCAAGAAGACGACCAGTAAGGATTATAGGTCAATGACTCATGAGCTAAAAACTCAGGGGTTTCCTGCTGAGGTTTTATGAATTCCATCACATGCCCGAAATGCGGCAAAGAATGCGATAAACTTTTTGATTCCGTTTGCAGGGACTGTTTCTTTGAAACCTTCAAACCAATTGAGCTGCCTCTTGTACTCCACATAAGGATCTGTTCCAGCTGCGGAGCGTATTTCCACAGGAGCCGCTGGGAAAATATCGGCAATGTCGAAGAAGTGGTGCTGAAAGCCGTAGAAAATGCCCTTTTTATCCACGATGAAGCCAGCGATGTGGAACTCTGTATGGAACCAAAAGAAATGACGCCTTATATATACAAGGTGAGAGCCGAAATAGATGCAATCGTAAAAGAAGAGTCAGTCCATGCCGAAGCTGAGACAGAAGTAAGGGTTCAGCGGACAGCCTGCGATATGTGTAGCCGTGAATCCGGAGGATACTTTGAAGCAATCATCCAGATAAGGGCTGCAGGCAGGTTCCCTACTGAAGAGGAAAGGAGGCGCTGCTCTGCCATTGCCAGGGACTCCATGGAAAGCATGAGAAAGAAAGGCGACCGCCTTGCCTTTATAAGCGAAGCCCTTGAACTGAAGGAGGGAATTGACCTCTACATGGGTTCCATGAACGCCAGCAGGCAGGTCTGCCGGCTGATCATTAACGAACTCGGAGGCAGTTTTTCCGAGTCTCCTACCCTTGTTGGGATGAAAGACGGGAAAAACCTCTACAGGATTACTTTTGCCATGCGCCTTCCGGAGTTCAGGCCAGGGGACGTGATAAGGTTCAGGGGAAGGATTATCCAGATAAGAAGCTCAGGCAAGAAGGTCAACGGAATAAGCCTTGAAGACGGCTCCAGGTTTATTTCAACTCCTGAAGACCTCAAAGGCGCAGAAAAAATTGCAAATCTTGGGGATGCAGTTTTTACAGTTCTGGTTTCAATCGAAGAAAATGCAATTCTGGTGCTTGACCCTGAGACCTATGAAACTGTTGCAATAAAAAAGCCAATGTCCTTTAGTGCAGAAGCAGGAAGTGAAATCCCGGTTCTGAAAACAGAATATGGAATCTTTGCGCTGGCACACTCCGATGTTCCGCAGGAAAAATGAGATTCCGGAAAAACGAGGGAACATGCAGAATATCCTTGCAATTGGATTTGATACACGAAACATTGTCTGCTCCGCGAGCAGGGCAGGTTACACTGTCTGCTCTATAGATGCTTTTCGTGACCTTGACCTGCAGAAATGTGCATATGCATCAGCGCTCCTTGAGTGCAGGACTTCAAGTGAACTCCATCAGCTTGATCCTCGCTGGATAATAGCTCAAATGAACGCCTTCGGACTTGACTTTGATGCCATCGTGCCAGGCTCGGGAATGGAGATGCTGGACTCATGCAGTTTCTCCTGTCCGGTACTTGCCAGCTGTCCCGACGCAGTTAAGGAAGCTTCAAACAAATTGCACCTTGCAAAAAAACTTGAAGCCCTTGGGATGCCACATCCCCACTGTTACTCTCCAGAGGAGCTGGACGCTATCGAATACCCTGTTATTCTAAAACCTGCCTCAGGAGGAGGGGGGATCTTTAACAGGGTTGCAAAGAACAGGCAAGAACTGCTATCAGCTTTAGAAGAATTATCCAGGCTGGACCCGGAATTTATAGAAAAGGAGGTTGTAATCCAGGAGTTTCTGGAAGGAATTCCTTCAAGCGTTTCTTTACTTTCCACAAAAAATCAAGCTCTGGCAGTTGCTATAAATGAGCAATTGATAGGGACGCCCTGGCTTTCGAGGCTGCCGTTTGCCTACTGCGGAAACGTAACTCCTTTCAGGACAGCGCACGCAGAGGAAATGGAAGCCCTTGCTGAAGAACTGGTGCTCAAACTCGGGCTCCTGGGCTCAAATGGTGTAGATTTCCTGGCCACGGAAAAGGGGCCTGTAGTGCTGGAAGTAAACCCAAGGTTCCAGGGCAGCCTGGATACCATAGAGATGTCAACGGGAATTAACCTTTTTGAAGCCCATATTGGATGCTTCGGAGGAGAACTTCCGGAAAAACCGGAAGCAAAAACTTTTGCTGCACGGGGGGTTCTGTACTCAGATAGAGAACTTTTTATAGACAGAAAGCTCATGAACGTCATTCTCAGGGAAAAAAGCGCTGATATTCCTTCCATGGGAACTGTTACTGAGCCTGACTGGCCTCTTACCTCCCTGTTTGCATGCGCCTCAACAAAAGACGAGGCAATCCTATCTCTTGAAAGAGGGGCAGAAAGGATAAAGACTTTTATTGCAAACCGAACGAAAGAAGAAAGAAAGCCTCTGAACCCTGCCGGAAAAGCATGAGGTTCGGTTTCAAAAGTGCAGCTTTTTCCAGAAATGAAAGATCTATTTGAGAAAAAGCTTAATGTAAACTTTAATACTGGTATGTCCAATTTATATAAGGGATTTGCGAGGTGAACACTTTGGTCGATTTAAATGACAAGGTAATTAGAGGATATCTCATGAGCCTTGTAGGGGAAGACGGGCTTAAAATGATAGGAGATATGCCCGAAGGCGAGGTCACGGATGAAGAAATTGCGGGAAAAACCGGAGTTCTGCTGAATACAGTGAGAAGAACTCTCTTCATACTTTATGAGAATAAATTTGCAATCGTTGTAAGAGAGAGGGATTCAAACAGCGGATGGTTAACATATCTCTGGCACCTGGACTTTTCCGGCATAGAGCATCAGCTTATGAGAGAAAAGAAAAAACTGCTCAGGAACCTGAAGACTCGCCTGGAGTTTGAAGAAAACAATGTTTTCTATACGTGCCCGCAGGGCTGTGTTCGCCTTCTTTTTGACGAGGCAACTGAAACAGAATTTCTCTGCCCCATGTGCGGAGAAGACCTGGCCTATTACGATAACTCCCTTTTTGTAGGAGTCCTGAAAAAGCGCGTTGATGCCTTGAATATTGTATAAAGGATCGGCCTTGACTACCCGGACCCAGGCAATAAGGCTGCTTGAAGAATCAGGCTGCGCCCCTAATGTAATCGAACACTGCAAGGAGGTCGCCTCACTGGCAGTCGAGATCGCAGAAAAGGCGAAAGCAGCCGGAAATAACGTAAATTCGGAGCTTGTAGAAGTAGGGGCTCTTTTGCACGACTTTGGAAGGTGCCGGACTCATGGGATTGCTCATGCGGTTGAAGGATTAAAACTGGCTAAAAACAAAGGAGTCGAACCTGAAATTGCCGAAATAATAAAGCGACATATCGGAGCCGGAATTTCAAAAGAAGAAGCAAAGGAGCTGGGACTTCCCGAAGATGATTATTTTCCCCGGAGTCTGGAAGAAAAAATCGTTGCACATGCCGACAACCTTGTAAAAGGAACGAAGAGAATAACAATAAACGAAAGATTGAAGCTTATGAGTAAAAAGGATATATCTGAACATATAGTTCAGAGAGTAAAGACCCTCGCTGAAGAAGTAGAGGGACTTTCCCACTAAATTCAGAATTTTCCGGAAAGAGAATAATTCGGACATCCGGTATATAGAAAAACAGAAAAATTATTTTGTAAAATAATTCTCCGGTTTTAAATGCGAACGCATTTAGAAAAAAGGAGGAAAACTTATATATAACGATATTAATAATGAGATAATGGATTGCTAAATCCTGCGATTTAAGCTAAAAATGCTCACCTCAAATAAAACATTTTTTTTAGCAACATTTCTCATTTTTAACTTATTATGAGGGTATGTTTATGGATAATGACAAATATCTAAAAGGCACAACTACCGTAGGAGTAGTTTGTACTGACGGAATCGTGCTCGCAAGTGAACAGCGAGCCACAATGGGGCATTTCATCGCAAGCAAAACTGCAAAGAAAGTCTACCAGATCGATGACCTGGTAGGAATGACCACTGCCGGTTCGGTAGGGGACGCTCAGCAGCTTGTGCGATTGGTAAGTGTAGAGTCACAACTTTACAAAATGCGCAGGAATGAATCCATGACTATCAAAGGAGTTACCACTTTACTATCCAACTTCTTGAATGCTAACCGCTACTACCCCATGATGGTCCAGCTCCTTATCGGAGGGGTTGACAAAAACGGACCTGGAATATACTCACTGGATGCAATGGGAGGGAGTATTGAAGAGACAAGGATCTCGTCAACAGGTTCAGGTTCTCCCATGGCTTACGGAGTACTGGAAGACCAGTACAGGGAGGATATGACTGTGAAAGAAGGTCTCGATCTTGCGATTCGGGCAATTCACAATGCAACGAAAAGAGACTCAGCTTCCGGAGAAAATATCGATGTAGTCGTAATTACAAAGGAGGCATTCAAAAGGCTGGATCCTGAAGAAGTAAAATCCAGAAGGGCTTCATTAAACTAAATAATTTAACTGTTGGTTTTTTATTTCAAAATATAAACTAACACCTTTTTCAAATATTATTTTTTTAACATCCAGATACTTTTTGATTTTTTGACTAAAAGGAAGATTCTTAATGCCTATTGAAGACGTGCTATTAGACCTCAAAAATAAAATTGAGAAAAATCTACCCGCGGGAGTTACCATTACCGACGTCGAATTCGAAGGCCCTCAGCTTGTCCTGTACACTGAAGAGCCCCGTAAATTCGCAGACGACGGGAATATCATCCGCAACCTGGCAAAAGAACTCAGGACACGGATTGCTATGCGTCCTGATCCCAGAGTGCTTGCAACTCCTGAAGACTCTATTTCTATAATTGAAGAAGTTGTTCCAAAAGAATCCGTCATCTCGAGCTACTATTTTGACCCCGATTCCGGAGAAGTGATCATCGAAGCCGAAAAACCCGGGCTTGTAATAGGAAAACATGGCGCAACCCTGAGAGAGATTACAAAGCAGATCGGCTGGATTCCCAAAGTTGTCCGGACTCCTCCTATTAAGTCCCGTACAGTGAAAAACATCCGGGAATTCATGAGAAACAACCTCAAAGAAAGAAAGGAAATCCTGAAAACCGTGGGGAGGAAAATTCACAGGGAGTGTACCTCAAAAGACCAGTGGGTGAGGGTTACAGCCCTCGGGGGATGCAAAGAAGTAGGTCGAAGCTGTTTTTTGCTTTCTACTCCTGAATCCAGAATCCTGATTGACTGCGGAGTCAATGTAGGTTCTGACGAAAACATGACGCCTTACCTCTATGTTCCTGAAGTTTTTCCATTAAGCCATATAGATGCTGTAATAGTTACCCATGCACACCTGGACCATCAGGGACTTGTTCCCCTGCTTTTCAAGTATGGGTACGAAGGGCCTGTCTACTGTACGCCCCCCACAAGAGACCTTATGGTGCTGCTCCAGCTCGACTACATCGACGTGGCGGCTAAAGAAGGGAAGAAGAGCCCTTACGAATCAGGGATGATAACTAAGACCCTCAAACACACCATACCTCTGGACTATGAGGAAGTAACAGACATCGCCCCTGACATTAAACTGACTTTCCACAATGCAGGCCATATCCTGGGCTCGGCAATTTCCCACTTCCATATCGGAGATGGGCTCCATAATGTAGTCTTTACGGGAGACTACAAATATGAGAAAACCAGGCTTTTTGACCCTGCTGTCAACAAGTTCCCAAGAGTTGAAACAGTCATTACTGAAGCTACTTATGGGAATTCTAACGCCTTCCAGCCTGCAATTAAGGACGCTGAAAAGCACCTGCAGATGGTAGTTAAGAATACAGTTGAACGTGGAGGAATTGCACTTATCCCTGCTTTTGCTGTGGGCAGAAGCCAGGAAGTTATGATCGTGCTCGAAGAGTCCATAAGGAAAGGTATAATTCCTGATGTCCCGATCTACCTTGACGGGATGATCTGGGAAGCTACTGCAATCCATGCGACTCATCCTGAATACCTCAACAATGATCTGAGGAAACTGATCTTCCAGAAAGGCCAGAACCCCTTCCTCTCTGAATGCTTCAAACCGGTTGACTCCCATGAGGCACGCCAGAAGATAATTCAGAACCCACATCCCTGTGTGGTTATTTCAACCTCGGGCATGATGAACGGAGGACCTGTTATGGACTATTTCAGGGCCTTTGCCGATGACCCACGCAATACGCTTGTCTTTGTAGGTTACCAGGCTGACGGAACTGTAGGGCGCAGGATCCAGAAGGGGTGGAAGGAAATCCCCATGACAGGAAAGAACGGAAGCAACGAAATCCTGAAAATGAACATGGAAGTGCAGGTAGTAGACGGCTTCTCAGGCCACTCGGACAGGAGACAGCTTATGGATTATATAAAAAGAATGCAGCCCCGTCCAGAGAGAGTGTTCACCGAACACGGAGATGAAAAAGCCTGCGTGGACCTGGCAAGCTCCATTTACAAGAAACTTAAGATCGAGACACGTGCTCTCACGAACCTCGAAACCGTAAGGCTACTGTGACCCCATGGGGCCACAATCCTTTTTTTAAGAAAAAATGTTTAGAATAAATAGAAGAAACATTGTCGATAAAAATTAGTAGTGAGATAAGACTTTTACAAGAACTTGTTTATTCCCTGTACCCTGGAGCAAATTCAGGACTGAGGAGATTACCCAAGGCTAAGAAGATGTTCCATTAGCTTTTTGTGGTCCCCCACCACCAGATCTGCCCTGTCAAGCTTTGAAGGCTCTACATATGTGGGAATCCCGATACAATAAAGATCAGCCTGTTTTGCAGATTCCACGCCCAGAACGGCGTTCTCGATCACAACACATTCTTTTTTCCCAACCTTAAGAAGTTCAACTGCCTTCAGGAAAGGGTCCGGATGGGGTTTGGAATTAAGCACGTCATCTCCAGTGACCACGGCATCAAATATTCCGGGAAAGAGCTGGTCAAGGATTCCGTTAACTATGAGGTGGTCCGAACCTGAGACTACCGAGAGCAGGAAACGTGCCTTAAGCAGTTCGAGACATTCTTTCATCCCATCAAAAGCCTTCAGTTCAAAAATTCGTTTGAACTCCTGCCTGTAGATTGCAGTGATAGTTTCAAAATCAAAATCCTCGGGCTCTTTTCTGGCTTTTCGGATCAGTAGGGGGAGGCCGTTCCTGGGGTTTGAACCTTCGATTGCATAGATATCCTCATCCCGGATTTCCATACCCACATCAAGAAAAGCCTTTTTCCAGGCTGCCGCATGGAAAGGCATGGAATCCACAAGAACACCATCCATATCAAAAATTAATGCTTTTAACACGCTTCTGACTCCTGAACCTAAAGAAATGGGAACTAGTTAAGAAGATTTGAAAAAGTTAATGAACAATTAATGACTCTTCCGGAGTGCTGTTTAGTGAAGAGTTGAGGTAAAGTAACTCAAAGTAAAAATGGTTTTGCAGTCTTAAAGCTTTCCCGGCATTCCAGAGGAACAATAAACTAATTAAAATTCAATCGAAGTGGTACGAAGCTTTTATAATACGATTTTGAAGAGATTTGAAATCTCCTTATTTTTCCCTGTATAAAAGAAAACCTATTATTCAGAATTTGCAAACTGAATAAAATAATTAAGCAAATTCAGAACAAATAATCTCAGGGGATACTCAGAAAATTCAGGATATTTAACTTACATTTTTATAAACACTTATGTGCAGTTATCCCTTACTACTGGAAAAAATAAGCAAGAGCCTCAAAATCTTCGAATGATACCGAAAAAGTTTTTAAGATGAGAATTCTACTTAAAGGTAATAATATAAACAGTTTCATTAAATTGAAAGTATCCCAGTTAGGAACTCTCAATAAAAATGTAGCGCAGAGGCAACATATCTAACAATTTTAGTGAAGATGGGCAGCAAAATAACAGTTAAGAAAGAAAATAAAAATTGCCCTGACATGCATGATCAGGACATCATTCCTGACAAACAAGACTTATGAAAAAATATTAAGTTTCGATATATAAACATTATGTAAGTTTCCTGCCTCTTCACCCTGAGAATTCAGGAGTAAAGGCAAAAAAAGTAAAATATATGAAATTTATGGGGGACATATTTAAACTTCATATACAATTTAAGAATACTGTTTAAATAAGTCCAAAATGTTTAAATGTAGTAGAGTGTCAACTTATTAAAGATAACGGATGAAAATCTTTTATTAGATTTTTACGGGTTATCCCCAATTAAACCTGAATATAATCAGAAATTTACCCCCCGATATGAGGGTGGGGAGTCAAAAGAAAAAATAAAGATAACATGATAAACGAAATCCAGCCGAGGGGATAAATTGCAATCTATAGTACAGGAAGCAATGAGATTCAGCGAAAAAGAGAAGGAATACCGAAAAACTTCCTCCTCCGAAGAAGACTTTGAAGACTTCGGGCAGCCGAGAATTATGATTGTAGGATGCGGGGGCGCAGGAAACAATACCGTAAACCGGCTCTACAACATAGGAATCGAAGGCGCAGAAACCGTATGCATCAATACAGATAAGCAGCACCTTGACAATGTAAGGGCTGACAAGAAGATCCTTGTAGGAAAAACTCTCACAAGAGGCCTGGGAGCAGGCGGCTATCCTGAAACGGGAAAGAAAGCCGCAGAACTTGCCAGAGGTACTCTTGAAGAAGTTTTAAAGAATGTAGACCTTGTTTTCATCACAGCAGGCCTTGGAGGAGGCACGGGAACAGGAGTGGCTCCCGTAGTTGCTGAGGTTGCAAAAGAACAGGGAGCAATCGTCGTAGGGATGGTTTCAAGCCCCTTCAGGGTCGAAAGAGCCCGCATCTTCAAAGCCGAAGAAGGGCTTGAAGAACTGCGCAGGGCAGCAGACACAGTAATTGTCCTGGACAACAACAGGCTGCTGAACTACGTACCTAACCTTCCGATTGACCAGGCTTTCTCAGTAATGGACCAGTTAATTGCCGAAACCGTAAAAGGAATAACTGAAACCATTACAGTGCCCTCTCTGATCAACCTTGACTACGCCGATATCAGGACCATCATGAGCTGCGGCGGAGTTGCCGTAATGCTTGTTGGAGAATCCAAGAACCAGGACAAGAGTACGGAAGTCGTGCGGACTGCCCTGAACCACCCCCTACTTGATGTTGACTACAAGGGTGCAACCGGAAGCCTCGTCCACGTAACAGGCGGACCTGACCTGAGCCTGAAGGAAGCCGAGGAAATTGCCTCTATGCTTACCTATGAACTTTCCCCGAGTGCCAATGTAATATGGGGCGCAAGGATCAGAGACGATTATGAAGGCAAGGTTCGGGTAATGGCAATCATGACAGGCGTCCAATCTGCCCAGATCCTGGGCCCTCAGGCGGGAGCTGGAATCCTGGAGTCCAGAGCCGAAGCTGAGCTTTTCCAGGACAAGAAATTCGGAAGAATGCCCTATGCGGGCAAAAGAGGAGAGACTGCAGGGCCTCTCAGAAAAAAGATGGACGAATCAATTATTGATTTCATAAATTAAACCAGGCTCAGGAAAAAGCCCGAATCCACAGGTTTCCGGGCTCTCCTCAGGTTATTTTTCGGATTTTTCCGGAGAACAATCAGAGATTTATAGCAGGAAGCTTCCTCAGGGCAGGAAGTTCGGGTTTTTCCTGAGCGAGCACTCATTTTTTCAAGTGGTTATCGAACAGATACTCTTTTTTATTAGCGATTCTATTTAAAAAATATGGAAATTTTGATTGCAACAGGGCGGCTTGCGGAAAATACTGTGAGGAAAGCAGCTGGAGAAAAAGCAGATGTCCTGGTAGCAGATATCGATATTGCCGCATTTATAACCCCTAAAAAGCTCATTAAATCATTTTTAGAAGCAAAATTTTCAAACAGGTACGACCTGATTCTACTTCCCGGGCTTGTAGCAGGGGACTTTTCAAAGGCTTCGGAAGAGCTGGGCTGCAGAATCCGGCTGGGCCCAAAACACGCCTATGACCTCAGCTTCGTGCTCCTTTTTGCAGAGGAGGTGGAGTTTTCCGAAAAAGTTCCGGCCTGTGAACTTCTCGCAGATGTGAGAAAAGAGATGGCTCTTGAGCTTGTCAGGAAAGCCGAAGAGGAAGCCGTCCCTCCCCTTACCCTCAGCGGAGTAAAGCTAGGAGGAGATTCCCGCATGAAGGTCATGGGAGAGATTGTAGGAGCAGCAGAAATGAACCCTGCAGACCTGGAGATAAGAATCGAAGCTTTTATCGCCCGTGGAGCAGATATTATCGACTTAGGAGCTACACTTAACACCCTTCCGGAACAAGTTAAAAAAACAGTATCCCTTGCAAAAGCCCTCACATGCACCCCGATAAGTATTGATACTCTTGACCCTGAGCTGATAAAGGAAGGAATAAAAGCAGGAGCAGACCTTGTTCTGAGCCTTAATGGCACGAACATGGAAACTGCAGGGCCGGAGGTTGCGGGAGCAGGCGTTGCAGCAGTTGTAATTCCCGATGAAGGAAACAGTCTGGAAAGCCTGGTAAGAAACATCGAAGCTGCCCGCAGGCTTGGGATTGAAAAAATCATAGCTGATCCTGTCCTTGACCCTGTAGGCCATAATATAACCGAATCTATTGTACGCTACCATGAGTTTCACAGGCTATATCCTGAGGTCCCTTTATTCTTCGGAGCTGGCAATGTAACGGAACTCATGGACGTGGACACCATAGGAGTAAATGCCACACTCTGCGGAATAGGAGCTGAAACAGGGGCAAGCATCCTATTTACCCCAGAATACAGCGACAAAGCCCGGGGCTCCATAAGAGAGCTGAAAAAAGCCTCTGAGATGATGCAGCTTTGCAGGATAAGGGAAAGCTCCCCAAAGGATCTTGGCATTGATCTTCTCTGCATAAAGGAAAAACGAAGGCGTCCTGACGGCCCCTTCCCTGAAAAAGTAATCATGGCCAGAGCTTCGAAAAACTGGCGTGTAGACCCGGCAGGTCCCATTCGCGTCCGGATTGTGCCGGACAGAATAAGCGGAAACGGCGGATTGATTGTAGCTGAGCACGAGAAAGCTGCGGTTGCAGGAGAGAATGCCAGGGAAGTTATGGACACACTGCTTGAACTTGAGCTGGTTTCACGCCTGGACCATGCTGCATACCTTGGAAGAGAACTGGAAAAAGCCGAACTTGCCCTGCGCTTTAACCGGAGTTATGCTCAGGATGATATATTCTGAGCACACTGGAAAGCAAGAAAAATAGCGATGTGAGAAAATGAAACTCGAAAATGAAGATAAGCAATCAATCTTTGAGATAGTGGCAGCCCGCTATTTCACAACACAGAACTGGAAATGGGTAAACCTGAGGAAAGACCTCAATAAGATCATCAAATCCTATGAGGAATTGAACGAACAGTATGCTTCTTACTCTTACGTGAGCCGGGACTGGTATGTGGAAAATATGGGATCAAGGAACATCCACATGTGCAATACATGGAATGAGCTTAAGGCCCTGGTCACCTTCCTCAACACCAATGGGCAGACCTTTAACTTCCTTGTGAACACGGGAAATCGGAAGTCATTCTGTATCGTAAGTGACTCCAGAGACCTGAATGAGGCCCAGGCGTATGCAATCAAAGAAGTACAGAAACTGGGGTACAACACCTTTGTATTCCTTGCGACAGTTCCTGATGAGATAGAATTCCAGCTGCTTCAGGTAAGGGGAATTAACTGAACCCCCCTACCGACAAATAACCGGTGCTTCAAAAAGACAGATTTTTTTTCCTTTACAAAAGGTCTTTTTTCTTTCATATTTAAAATAAAGTAAACTACCCCATCTGCCAGGCTAAAGCCTGTAGAGGAAAGGGTCTTCCCGCCTTATTCTTAAATCCTTATTGTTAAAATTTGAAGAAATAGCTGAATTTACATCCAGGGAAATTATTTTTGATAAAAGGCAGAGAATTCACCTACAACATTGAATAAGATAGAAAAGTTTTTATTATATTATTTGCAAATAGGAAACTGCATTCCTTTTTGACTATTCAAGATATAAGTACTCATCGCGTATGAACATCCTATCGTGTGTGAATAATATCGAATGTGAATAACTCATCATAGTGTAAACAAGAAGCTATCCTATAGGATAGAAAGAATTGAAGAGTTGATACTATGCTGTTTTTGTTCCTGAGGACATTTATTCCCTGGCACATAAAAGAGTTTAAACTGTGGATAATAGATTCATGAGATCATCAAACCTCATGAGCCATCAAACCGGAAAACTTGAGACACTGGAAGAAAGGGCACATTCTTCAGATACTCAAAAAAGGGCAACACGAGAAACAGGAAATAAACAACTTGCCACAGATTAAGCAAAAGAAACACTGGAAAGGAAGCCCAGAGTAAACTAAGTTAAAAAGACCAGAGTAAACCAAAAAAAAGAAAAAAAAGGGAAAAAGTTAAGGAAATCACAGAAACAGGGGTGCAAATACAACAGCCACGATGCTCATGAGCTTAATGAGGATGTTGATTGCAGGACCTGCTGTATCCTTGAAAGGATCGCCTACCGTATCGCCGGTTACACCTGCTTTGTGGGCATCAGAACCCTTTCCACCGAAGTTTCCGAGTTCAATGTATTTCTTTGCATTGTCCCACGAACCTCCTGCATTAGACATTGTGATTGCAAGCATGAAACCTGAAACCACGGAACCTGCAAGGAGTCCGCCAAGTGCACCGGGACCGAGTACCAGTCCGACTAAAAGGGGTGAAACAACGGCCAGCACACCGGGTGCAACCATCTCTTTAAGAGCAGAGTGTGTTGAGATTGCAATACATTTGCTGTAATCCGGATCCGCTTTGCCTTCCATCAAACCTTTAATCTCTTTAAACTGCCTCCTCACTTCAACAACCACTTCACCTGCAGCGTTTCCGACAGCCAGAATGGTCATTGATGAGAAGAGGAAAGGAAGCATTGCACCAATAGTAAGCCCGATGAATACATTCGGATTCATAACATCGATAGCATCGAGACCTACTGCAATACCATATGAAGCAAAGAGGGCAAGTGCAGTAAGAGCTGCTGACCCGATTGCGAAACCCTTTCCCATAGCGGCCGTAGTGTTTCCTACCGCATCAAGCGTATCGGTAATCTGGCGCACCTCTTTCTTCTGGTGGGACATCTCTGCAATACCTCCTGCGTTGTCAGCTACTGGACCGTATGCATCAACTGAGAGTGAGATCCCGAGAGTCGCAAGCATTCCGACAGCTGCAATGGCTATACCGTAAAGGCCAGTGAGCTGGAACGAAATATAGATTGCACCACAGATGATAATTACAGGCCAGAGAGTTGATTCCATCCCTTTTGCAAAACCTGTGATGATGTTTGTAGCTGAACCTGTCTGGCAGGAATATGCAACCCCGAGAGTCGGCTTTTTATCATATGATGTGTAGTGCTCCGTGATCTGCCCGATGAGGAAACCTGCAACAAGCCCTGCAACGGTTGCAAAGAATACGTTCAGCCCGTACTCTCCAAGAAGCTGGCTTGTAACGAAGTATGAAGCAATGACAGTAAGAACGATTGCAACAATCAACCCCATATTAAATGCCATGTGGATTGCTGAAGACTCAGTCTTGTTTGTGCGGACAAAAAAGGTGCCGATAATAGATGCAAGAATTCCAACAGCTGAAATAACCAGCGGAACCAGAACAACATTCTGAACCGGGATTCCAGGGAAAGTAGTTGCTGCTGTTGCTGCTGCAAGAAGCATCGTTGCAAGGATTGAACCTACATATGATTCATAGAGGTCAGCCCCCATTCCGGCAATGTCTCCAACATTATCTCCGACGTTGTCAGCGATTACAGCAGGGTTTCTCGGGTCATCTTCGGGAATCCCGGCTTCGACCTTGCCCACGAGATCTGCACCGACATCAGCAGCTTTGGTGAATATTCCGCCGCCTACGCGAGCAAAGAGAGCGATAGACGAAGCTCCGAGGGAAAAGCCCGCAACAATGTTCACGGTGGTGAGCAGAGGGATATCTGTAAAGATATTTGAAATAACTAAAAATGAAACAGACAGCCCAAAAAGACCGAGACCTACAACACTCATGCCCATAACGGTACCAGATGCAAATGAAACTTTGAAAGCAGGACCAATGCCCCTTGTGGCAGCATGTGTGGTCCGCCCATTCGCAATAGTAGCCGTAAGCATCCCTGCATATCCAGCTGTTGCGGAAAGCACTGCACCAAAAACAAAACATGCTGCAGTGAGAACTCCATTAGGCAGAATTAACGCAATTACAATTGCAAGGAAAACGACAAAAACAGCAATTGCACGATATTGCTTGTTAAGATAGACCATGGCTCCGTTGTGAATTAACGCCGTGATTTTTTTAATAAGATCATTACCCTCGCCTTCTTTTTGGACGTTTTTGTAGGATATACCCGCAAAAATCAGACCAATAAGGGCACATATTGGTGCAAGGTAGATTAACATATTCATAATTTCAACCATCCTACCGGAAAACACATAAAAAACATTTTAAGATCGTAATCCTCTGAAGTATTTTTTGTGCTAATAACTAATTCTTTGTATTTAAATTGAACTTGATTTTTCGCTGAAGATAGGAAGAACTGAGAATTTCATCCCAAAGCCCCTAAACAACAAAAATATTTCATTGTAAACAGACACGTTGTTACAATATCATATAAATCCATTGGTCATCGGTTGAGGAATTTTTTACCTGATCGCTATCGATTTTGTACCAGATGTCTGCCTCAAATTTTGTCCTCTTTACCTATAATTTATGCCCTGCTCCACTCCCGATTATATAAAAATTTTGGAAAACTGTTGTGGAAATGGATGCAATTTATCATGTTTTCTCACTTAACCGAAGACGCATGCATATAAATCTACTCGAGAGAATATGCCGCCGGTCTCATAGATTGAGATTTTACCTTCTTTTTTAATAGGTTTGCGTTTTTAGACAACCCTGAATTTAAACGACTTTTGATGGTTAATCAATCCTATTATTCAGGTGATTCATCTTGATTAGACAACTATTGCTGATATAGAAAAACCCTGATGATTAAACAGTCCCTGCTCATATATGTTTCCGATCAATTGCAGGCGTTATATGTTTCCGATCAATTGCAGGCGTTATATGTCTGGTCTTCGCTGCTTTTTTCGCAAAAAACGTCCTGAGAGAAGATACCGGCAATGAGAAAATGCAGGAAATTGCCGGTGCAATTCAGGAAGGAGCTAGGGCTTATCTAAATCGCCAGTACAAAACGATTGCACTAGTTTCGATCATTCTCGCGTTCCTGATGATCTTTTTCCTAGATGATGGACTGAAAATAGCTATCGGATTCCTGGCAGGTGCCATAAGTTCAGCTGCTGCCGGCTACATAGGAATGAGCGTCTCAGTCAGGGCAAATATCCGCACTGCTAATGCTGCATCAAGCGGAATTGAGAAAGCCATGTCAGTTGCATTCCGCGGGGGGGCTGTAACAAGACTTGCAGTGGTAGGGCTTGCACTTCTCGGAACAAGTGGCTTTTAAAACGGTATATTGTATAGAATTTCATGCTCTTTTTTTAAAGAAGAATAAAAAACATTCAGAGGAGTTCAGATATTAAAGACTGGAAAACATATTAAAAATATTCTAAAATAAAAAGAGTTTAAATATGCATATAAAAGGATGAATAATCATTATAAACAATAATATAGCTTTAAAATAAATTTAACATAAGTATAAAAATAGAAAAGATAATATAGTAGATAATCATATTATATTCTGAATAGAAAAAAAGAATTAAGATAAAAATATAAGATGAGTTAAAAAATTAATAGACATTTAGAGATTAAGTAAATTGTCAACCCCCTTAACTAAAACCTCATGGATTGCCTGCTGAAGGTTTAGGGATAGAGAGTCGCAGGGGAAAGTGCCAGGTAAATGTGTCCTATCATTACATATCTGAGATTTCAGCAGACGGCAAAAAATCCTCGTGAAATAATAGAAAAGGTAAACAAAAAAGGTAAACAAAGGCAAAAAGGTAAACAAAGGCAGTTAGACCTGGCTAAAAAACTCACAGAAGCATAACTGAATCTGGAAAGAAAAAACAAGAAAAAAAGAGCTACATATTAAAGTAAGTTAGAAGTAGTGTGAGCGAGCTGGGGAGTGGGGGGTCATATGGGGAGTGGGGGGTATGGTATGTGAAAAAAGTTGCCCGCTCACATTACTCACATTATCCCTATTCAAAGTAATTATATAAATAGCTATGCATTTCTTTCGAGTTTAATATAATATAAAAAAATCACGGAGATTCAGCCCATCAAAAACAATATCAATAGCCATCAACATTAAGACTAAAGGGGTAAATTTTTGTGAATTGATTTTATTCACTTCCTTCAATGGCCATTAACATTAAGAATAAAGGGGTAAATTTTTGTGAATTGATTTTATTCACTTCCTGGCTATTGGTTGTTTTGTTTCATTATTCATCAGTTAGTAATCAGATGCCTCTCTTTTATAAAAATCAACACCAATTAACCTGCGTTTACAAGTTGAGGGCCAAATATTCATCTGTTCTCTACAGAAAGTAAGCTCGTGGAAAATTGCCAGACTCTGTGAAAACAAAGCTGTAACATGTAAAATTACCGGAGAGCCGTAGAGTGAAGGATAGTAATCTAATCAATTCAAGCCAGACAATGCCATAAGTTACAAAAACAACCATTCCAGCCTGCTTTTATTTCAGGAAAATGCAGCTATAAAATTAAAGGCTGCATATTACCCCATACGAGTTACAAAATAACATACCAGAACATTACCCAGAACATTCTGCCTTTTGTACTTTCTGCATTTTGTACTTTCTGCATTTTGAATATATTTAATCGATGTTAAAAAGAAGAAACCGCAAATATTGAAAGAAAAAAAAGAAGAACAATTCTAGGAGGGTAACCAAGATAAGAAACTTATACGAGATTGCGGGTTTTAAGTTCTATGAACCCTGAGAGGCGTTTAATTTATATTGCAGTTTTTACAATTATGGGGCTTTCCAATGCTGTAATTCCCATCCTCCCAGAACTTGCAGCCCGTTATCACAGTACATTTGGAGAATTGGCATCAAGCTTGCTCTTTTCAGGGTACTTTCTGGGAGCCCTTGCAACAATGCTACCCTTTGGGATTCTGGCTGACAGGTTCGGAAACCTCAGGTTCATAGGGATCGGCATTATCCTTACAGCCATCTCAGGGCTAATTATTCTTTTCTCCGAAAACCTGTGGGTCCTTATTATTTCAAGGTTTATGGAAGGCTCTGCCTGTGGAGCTTTTTTTCCTGCAGCCTTTTCTACACTCTCAAAGTGTAAAGATCCAGGACGTTGTATGGGAGAATTCACCTTTCTCTTCAATGCAGGACTGGCTTCTGGAGCTTTATTCTCAGGCCTGCTGGCAGAGATCTACCTGAAAGGTGCCATCCTTATATTCACTTTTTTAGCTTTGCTTTCGGTTATCCCTCTTCTTCCCAGATACAGAGAACTCATTAACCCGAAAAGGATAGGAAAAGAATCAGATTTACTGCCAGGTCCAGGTTATCTCAAAGACCATTTCAAACACTCTTTCAGGAAAGTTGCAGGGCTCCTTAACCGCCATAATTCAGGGATATGGCTGAGTTCTTTTCTGCTCAACGGATCTATCGGGGTTCTTATAGCCTACTATCCTGACTATAGTCTTGGAATCCTGACAAAAGCCCAGCTTGGAAGCGCTATTGCGAGCCTCTATATCTGCGCCATGGTCACATCTCTTCTGGTTGGGCGTTTTAGAGTCAAGGAAAAAACAATCATCTGGACAGGATTATTTTTCTCTGCTCTTGGTGCTATTTTTGCTATCAAACACCCCTTTCTGGGTTTTTCAAGCCTCGGGGGAGGGTCAGGAATGGCAATGGTAGGTTTTGCCCTGGCTGTTGCAAGAATGGATGCAGATAGAGGTCTTACAATGGGGCTTTTTAACACAACCATATATGCAGGCCTTTCCTTGCTCCCGATCACTGCAGGGCTCCTTGCAGGGACCGTGAGCTTTGAACAGATATTTGTTGCAACTGGCTGTATCCTGGCAGTAACCCTTCTATTAAAAAACTAAAAGATAGTATCCACATTCAGGGGTATCCACATAAAAGAAGAAAAAATTCAGAATAAAAACCAGAAGGAAATAGATCCCAAAGAAAGCAGAAATATCTTAAACTTACAGGAAAAATTAGATTGTGGAAAGTCGACTTACCGAAAATTAAATTCGACTTACCGAAAATTAAATTTGACTTACCGAAAATTAAATTATTGATCAAAAACACAGAACAGAAAAAAAAACCATGAACCTGAAAAAACTCATACTCTACTCTTCGGTCTTTGCGATCCAGGGCCTTTCTAATGCAGCAATCCCCATCCTTCCTGAGCTTGCAGGAGAAGGCAACGCAAGCCCTGCTGTCTCAAGTTTGCTTTATTCCGGATATTTTATAGGGGCTCTTCTCACAATGCTCCCATTCGGAATTCTTGCAGACAGAATAGGAAACCTGAAGGTAGCAGGCCTGGGAATCACACTTACTGTTATTTCGGGGCTTTTTATTTCATTTTCTGACAACCTGTGGATTCTCGGCATCTCAAGGTTCGTAGAAGGCCTGGGCTGCGGGGCTTTTTTTCCTGCGGCTTATTCCATGATTTCAGAATGGAAAGACAGCCGGCGAAGTATGGGAGAATTTAATTTCCTGTTAAATGCCGGACTTGCGTCAGGAGTTTTTTTCTCAGGAATGCTTGCGGAACTGGGAATCAAAACTGCAATAAGCATCTTTACTATTCTCGCAGTTTTTTCCTTTGCTTTAATTCTTCCGGAAGCCTGGAAATTGCTATCTTCAGGCAAGTCTGGCAGGACAAAGGAAAAATCCGGCACCTCAAACAGTAAAAGATCTTCCGGAGAGCAGCTTGGAGCCTTAATGATCTTTGAACCTGCCGGACACCTTAAAAAAGTTAGGAAAGCTTTTTCCGAAAACGGCTTCTGGAAGATCTGGGGAATTTCAGTTATCCTCTACGGAGCCACAGGCCTATTGACTTCAAACTATCCGGACTACAGTGCTGACTTCCTGACAAAACCAGAGCTTGGGCTTGCAATTTCCGCCTCATATATAGCTGCAATGCTGAGTTCCCTGGCCGCAGGGAGATCAAGTGCGGATTATAAGAAGATAGTAAGGACGGGAATAATCCTGGCAGCTGCAGGCGTTCTGCTCTCTACAAAAGCACCTCTACTGGCATTCTTCCTTATTGGCGCGGGAGGAGGGGCTGCAGTTATAGGGCTTGTTACTGCCGTATCCAGGATCAGCTCAAGTGGATTTGCAATGGGGATCTTTAATACAGGAATTTATGCAGGTCTCGGGCTGGTGCCGGTTTTTGGAAGTTTATTTATAGATCCTTTAGGCTATGAAACGGTGTTTCTCGGAAGCTCCCTGGTGCTTCTTATGATACTATTTATCAAATTGGAATAAAAACCGCAAGCTTCGAGTAAAAGCCATAAGATCAGGATAAAAACTATAAAATGATATTAAATATCCTGCAGCAAATATCCTGCAACAGGAACCCCTGAGGATCCACATAAACTTTAAAAGGCTCGGAAACCCTATCCTATGAATAACTGTACCCTTTTAAAATCAGGTGATTGATTGAAAGTAAAGGCAAGAGTTCAGCTGAGGAAAAATGCAAAGAACAAGATGTTAAAAGACCTTGAGTCCGCCTTCGGGGAAGAGATGGCAGATCTGGAAAACAAAACTCTGGAAAAGGTTACTCTGGATGAATATTCCCTTATCCTTGTGGAAGGCAGGCCTCTTCTGTTTGAAATAGAGGGAACTCTTTTCCCTACAGTCCGCGGAGCTCTTGAGATGGGGCTGCAGAAACGTCTTGTTGTTGTAGACAAAGGAGCTATTCGTTTCGTTTCAAACGGAGCGGATATTATGGCCCCCGGGATCCTGGAAGCTGACCCTGAAATAAAGGAAGGAGATCTCGTAATTATAGTTGAAGAGACCCACAGAAAACCTCTTGCCATAGGGAAAGCCCTTATGGAAGGGCAACAGATGGTTGATGCAGATTCAGGAAAAGCCATAAAGTCAATAACCTATGTAGGGGACAAACTCTGGAATTTTGAGCTATGAGATAACTCATAAAAGGGACCCTGTTTGAGATAAAATCTTCCCCAGCAAACGGAAAAACTCCTGAAAAGAAGCTGGTAACCAGTGTGGCTTTATAATAGCAAAATTAATTAATATAGATCCCAATATAGGGCAATACTATCTAAATTTAAAAAAATACAAAAGGCGTGCATAAATGGCAAAATTCATGGACAAACTCCTTGGCGGCAATGTGAAAAGTTCAACCAGTGCCGAAGATTATACTGAAATTGACCTCAGCAAATATGAAGAAGTTATGGAGGCCGAGCCTGCAGAAACTTACGTAAAAATTGCAGAAGTTTCAAGCATCAACCAGGTATCTGCACTCAAGCAGGAGATTTACAACGGGAACATCCTTATGATTGACATCTCAAACATCAGGGGCGATGACCTTCTAAGGGACAGGGTTTTAAAAGAGCTGAAAGATGTTGTTGTCGATGTCCATGGAGATATCGCAGGTGTCAAAGGAAACACTGTGATTGTAACTCCTACTGGCATTAAAATAGACAGATCAAAGATTATTGGTGGAAAATATTGAATCAGGATTATTTTAAGAATGAAAACTTTGAGACAAGGACCACCTGCCCTATGTGTCAGAACGACCTTGTAATGAAGTGGCAGAAAGATAATATTCCCTATTTAGGGGAGATCATGTACATAACTGCAAACTGCCAGTGCAGCTTCCGTTTTGCAGATACTATGATCCTCTCCAGTAAAGAGCCCGTGCGCTATGAGCTGTCAGTTGAGAACCTGGAAGACCTGAATGCAAGAGTCGTCCGCTCAACCTCAGGAACAATCCGCATTCCGGAAATGGGGATCGCTGTCGAACCCGGCCCGGCTTCTGATTCGTATATAACGAACATTGAAGGTGTGCTGCAAAGGGTTCAGAATGTCCTTATGACTGCGAGCAGATGGGTACAGGAAGATGAAGATGAAGAGAAAATCGCCCGCAGTCAGGAACTCCTGTGCATGCTCAATGAAGTAATCGAAGGCAAGAGAACAATCACAGTTATCATTGAAGACCCGCTCGGAAACAGCGCAATAATTTCGAAAAAGGCTGTTGCTACCAAACTCTCAAAGGAAGAAGCTGAGGAGCTAAACACCGGTATGATAGTTTTCGATGTTGACAAATCCGAACTTGTACATGATGTTTCGGACAATGTCCAACCCCCCGGAGGAGATTAATTCTTTTTTCCGATTTTTTAACAGCCCTTACATGATTCAGGGGGCAGAGCCCCCATATAGTTATTTACTTTTATTTCAATAAAGGCAAACACGTCAAGGGCTACGCAGGCATTTTCCTGTCCAGATAAAGTAGCAGAGATGCCGCACAAGGTGCAAACTTCGGAAAAGCCATATGCAGGACCTTCCGGGTAGACAGCCTGAATGAAAAAATGACTATGTTTCTGACCATTCAGACATTTACACCACCCGGAAATCACAGTCCCCTAAGTTCAATTATTAGAGATAACAACATCTCATTATACGCAACAACACCTCATTATAAGGTAACGAATAACGCGTTGTATCTGGACTAACACGTTTCATAATATGGTTTATAATAAAAATTAACTGAGATCACAATAATACGGTGAAGGTATGGCAGAAAGCGAAAAAGAAGCAGCACTCCCTCCAAAAGAGGAATTCAGCGATTGGTATAACGAACTCCTGTGGATGGCAGAAATAATGGACGTCCGCTACCCTGTAAAGGGACTTTATGTCTGGTACCCCTTCGGTTTTGCCATCAGAAGGAACACTTACAACATTATAAGGGAAATTCTTGATAACAGCGGGCACCAGGAGGCTCTCTTCCCCCTGCTTATCCCCGAAAACGAGTTCATGAAAGAAGCCGAGCACATCAAAGGCTTTGAGGATGAGGTATACTGGGTTACCCACGGAGGAAAAGACCTTCTTGACGTGCCTCTGGCTCTCCGCCCCACAAGTGAGACTGCCATCTATCCAATGTACAAAATATGGATAAGGTCTCATGCGGATTTCCCTCTCAAGCTCTATCAGATAGTCAATACTTTCCGCTACGAGACAAAGCATACCCGCCCTCTGATAAGGCTCAGGGAGATTACTTCTTTTAAAGAAGCCCATACCGTGCACGCCACCTGGGAAGATGCAGAAGCCCAGGTAAAAGAAGCTGTTGAGCTTTATACCGAGATATACCGCAGACTGGGGGTCCCTGTGCTCCGCTCAAGGAGACCTGACTGGGATAAGTTCCCGGGCGCCGACTACACCGATGCTATTGATGCCGTGATGCCTGACGGAAAGACCCTTCAGATAGGCACTGCCCACCACCTTGGAGACAACTTCGCAAAGACTTTCGATATCAAGTACGAAGCCCCCGACGGCGAACAACGCTATGCCCACCAGACCTGTTACGGGATTTCAGAAAGGTGTATTGCAGCCACAATCTCCATCCACGGAGACGACAAAGGGCTTGTCCTGCCTCCCGAAATCGCACCTGTTCAGGCAGTTATTATCCCGATCATTTTCAAGAAGGGAGCAGCCGAAGTGCTTGCGGCCTGCAAAGATGTTCAGGAGCGCCTGAAGAAAGCAGGAATGAGAGTTGAAATCGATGCAAGCGACCTGCGCCCCGGGGCAAAGTATTACAAGTGGGAAATGAAAGGCGTACCTCTCAGGCTTGAAATCGGTCCCCGAGATCTGGAAAATAATGTTGTGGTTGCGGTCAGGAGAGATACCGGGGAAAAGGAACAGATCCCTCTACCTGAAATTGAAGCCGGAGTACTTTCGAGGTTTGAGGCAATCCATGACAGCCTCTACGAAAAAGCAAAAACTGGACTTGAAAGCCGTATCTTTGACTGCACTGAACTTGAAGAAGTAAAGGAAAAGATCCAGAAAGGGGTTGCAACAATACCCTGGTGCGGCAAGAGAGAGTGCGGACTTGCAATGGAAGAACGTATAGGAGCAGGCATCCTGGGAATTCCCCTGACCCCGCGAGGAAGAGGAAAAGAGAAATGCCCTTCCTGCGGAGAAGAAACCGAAATCCGCGTTTACGTTGCAAGAACATACTGAACCCGTTAAAAGCCTTTTCGTAAAAGTTCAGCCGGAAAAATATGGGGCAACTGCACCCCATATTCCTGGCATTTACTCCTGATACCATTTGCTTTAAAGAGTCCAAACTTACAGAAGATCCAGACTTATAGAAGATCCGGACTTGAAGAAATAAGGAGAAATGCAGCGGAAAATTATTTTCAGGCCACTCAATTCATTTTTTCAAAACAGTTGGCAACCCTTCCCGGGAAGACTCTCTTTAAACAGTAACATCCACTTTAACAGCCCGGATACAGTACCACGTTTGTATATAAAGGATGCCCATAAGCCTTTACTCAATTGATCTTTATTATAGAGTTCACAGCGACAAAGCAACAGATAACGAAATTTGAACAAAATAAAGTAAAGTTAATTTGGGTATAATCAAATTATTATTGAGTGCCGATAAATATTAAATACTAAGTAGAAGAATTCTTCACTAGACTTCGAGGAAATTTACCTCAATTTACATCAATTTACATCAATGCTGTGTACGAGACTCGCTGATTTATACGAAACCCGATCCCGGAAAAAATAACTTTAAAACGATCCAAACATTTTAAAAATTGTTACAGACTTATCGACTTAATTTCATAGAGGAGATATGATATGGCCTGGATAGAACCGGAAGTAACGAAAAAGCCTAAAAAACCGATGTTTTTGTGCGTACTTTCCAGTACAAAGACAGCACATATCCCAAAGCTCTCGGCAGCAGGGAAAACGGCTGAACTTACGGATTATACGCCTGCAGGGGATGCAGAACTTATGGAAACAGGAAACATTATCAGTGTACCGGTGCTTCCCATGACTCCTCCTTATGATACCCCTACTCCTGCGATCATGACCCGTTCGGCGCTGAAGCTTACGGACACTCCCTACCATTTCATTAATTCCGGTATGATAGTTACTCCGGATGTCCCGTGCATTGACCTTAAAGCAAAGCCCGGAGAGGATATCCGGGAGCCGATTGCAGTAAGAGATGTGCAGGGCATCTACGAGCGGGGAAAATTCCTTGCCAAGAGGCTCAGAAACCAGACAGACCATGTAATAATCGGGGAAAGTATCCCCGGAGGCACAACAACAGCGATGGGAGTTTTAACAGCACTCGGATATAACGGGAACGTCAGCAGCAGCGCAGATGAAAACCCCCTTGAGCTAAAAAAGCAGGTTGTTGAAGAAGGCATGAAAGCCTCAGGCCTGACATTTGGGTGTCTGAAAGATGACCCTATGAAAGCTATTGCCTGTATGGGAGACCCCATGATGCCTGCTGTTGTGGGCCTTGTTGCAGGTTTCCAGGGCACAGAGATCAGTGTTGTCCTCGCCGGCGGAACTCAGATGGCAGCAGTCTACGCTATTATCAAACACCTGGGTTTTAACACAGAAAAGCTCTCAATTGCAACAACCCGCTACGTAGTAGAGGATAAATCCGCACATTTTGTCGAGCTCACAAAAGCCCTGGGCGTACCGGTAGTCTATATTGCTGACCCTGGTTTTGGGAAATCATCCCTAAAAGGACTTCACAGGTACGAAACAGGTACAATCAAGGAAGGCGCAGGTGCCGGGGGTGCCATGTATCTTGCAGGCCTTTTCGGGATCTCCCAGGATGATTTTCGAGCCGAAGTGGAAAACGTTTGCAAATTGCTCAAAGCCGGACAGTGAAAAAGTAACCGGATTTTTTCAGCAAAATTTAACATTTCTTTTTTATACATTCCATTTCTCTTCATTTTTTTACCGTGAGATTTTCTATCGATTATCTGGACGGAATTTAATTTTTTACGCATTTTCTCCAGAAGGTTTTTCCGACAAAAACCAGTTGCATTATCCAGCGCAACCCCTGTTGAGAAAGAAGGCAACAGAACCATGAAACTTTGAAATGAATGACAATTAGGTTCCACATATCCAGAGAAAAAAAAACATTTTAACTGTTTAAATAGAAAAAAATTGAGCGCCTTTTCAGGCTCATTTTCAAAAAACTGAATTTGAATATTCTAAATTTCTTGTGCCAAAAACTTTTTTTAAATTAGGGCTCCACAATAGCGTTCGGGGCGTTTTCAGAGATATGCGGATTTGTAACAGAGATCCAGATTTGTAACAGAAGAAGCCCTTTGGGAAGACAGGGGTTCTGAACATAAGTTATGCCACTACCCCGGAGAAACAGCCCTCATAACTCATGCGTCTGCGGCTCCTGCAGCAGTGGGAAACATTATAAATTATAACATAGCGTTTCGAAAACCCTGAGTCTTTCGCTCAGGTAGTTGACCTAGATCTTGCATTCACTGCAAAAATTAGGAACACTGAAATTTTCCATGCAAACTCCTCAGGTATATATCATGATTGAGTCGAGCCTTGCAGTGCCTGTTTTTGTCCAGTACTTGCAAATAACACAGTACTGCATCTCACCATCTGCACTCAATTTAAGCTCAGCGTGGCATTTTGGACATATTTTAAGATGATCCGTGAATAAGCCCCCTTAGTTTACATTATTAACTGTCAGGTTAAGAGACCAGAAGCACTATAGGAACCGAAGAGTGTCTTTATACAGAAAAAAAACCTGAAAAGATACCCAACAGTACAGAGAGAAACTGACCTTAAACCCCTGATGCTGACATTTATATAAAGCTTGAAGCAGCTTTTATAATGCTTGAAATCCCCTGAACAGGCCTTTAAACACAGGAATTTTAAGCGAAAATAAATTTGCATTGCTTAAAACAATGCCCATCCTACTTTGCTACCTTAAGTTGTAAAAAGCCAATCAATATATTATTCATTATAGGATATAAGGTTTATCTCGCAAACAAGCGAGGAGATGTTATAATAAAAGGAAAAGGGAAGCCCTGGAAATACTATATAAGAATAGCATAAACTTTGAGAAAAAAGAAGGGAAGTATTAAATAAAGATATTAGTTGAATAGATAGTAAAATGAATGTTAATCAAATAAAGATAACGGGCAAATGAATATTAAATTCAAAAATATAAAATAAAGAGCTAAAATGAATGAAAATAGATTGAAAGGAAATCAAATAAAGGCATTGGTAAAATGACATAACGGAAAATAGAGTGGGCTTACTATCTGTAGATTACTTCTAAGTCCCCCCCGGCCACAGTTTGGGAGAAAGGCTTCAAGCGAAATATATAAATAATATAATCACTGTAGGAGTGTTCGCGAAAGGTGGGCAAAAAAGCACACCCGATACCATAAGCCGCTTTAACTCAGTTGGTAGAGTGTCTGGCTGTTAACCAGAATGTCGTAGGTTCGAGCCCTGCAAGCGGCGTAAAAATTTTGCATATATTAAGCCTTTTTCTAGAAAAGAGAAACACATGCAAAAAGCTTATCATTAAAGCCTTACTAGAAAGAGAAACACATGCAAAAAGTTTATTATAAAAACCTTACTAACAACTACTAAAGTGCCGTAGAAACAATTCGGGCCTGTAGCTCAGTCAGGTTAGAGCGCTCGGCTCATAACCGAGCGGTCACCGGTTCAAATCCGGTCAGGCCCATAAACTTTATATCCGAAGAATCTCCTGTATAAGAAGATTTGAGGGTAAACAAATAGAACAGCTTCCCCATCAGAAAGCCGCTTTAACTCAGTTGGTAGAGTGTCTGGCTGTTAACCAGAATGTCGTAGGTTCGAGCCCTGCAAGCGGCGTAAAAAATCATACTTTTTTGCTTAAATTTGCTTTCTCACTTGTATTTCTCAGTTCCTTATTTATTATTCAGGAATTCTATGCTTTACTCTTTTCATTGCTTGAACCCTGTAATTGATCCGGTTTTAAATTTCCGAAACGCTTAATAATTCTTGATCGAATAGTTTTTTAGTAAAAACAGGAAGAGATTTGAAAGCTTCAGGAAGTTTGAAGCAGGGAGATCCTGATGCAATGTTCAAGCAGTTCAACTGAGACAATTATTAAATATAGTTGAGAAGAATAAACTAGATAAATCATTTCTCGTATTACTACCTACCTTTTAACTAAATCATCTGGCATACCACTCATCATCCAACTACTGCTACTCGATCAGACTGAGGTTTATACACATGGTTTCAATTAACAAAGAAGAAGTAATCGTACCTTTAGATGTCCCGAAAGCAATGCGTGAGACATACGTGAAAAACTACATGGAGATTACAAAAGGAACCGGCAGGCTCATGCTTTTTGCCGGAGACCAGAAAGTAGAACACCTGAATGATGACTTTTTTGGAGAGGGGATCCCTGAAGACGATGCTGACCCGGAACACCTTTTCAGGATTGCATCCCATAGCAAGATAGGGGTTTTTGCAACCCAAATCGGGCTAATTGCCCACTACGGCATGGACTACAGGGATATCCCCTATCTTGTAAAGGTAAACTCCAAGACCCATCTCGTGGAAACTTCCCAGGCTGACCCTTTTAGCAACCTCTGGTATGACATTGACCAGGTGGCCGAATTTAAGGAAAACAGCGGGCTCAATATCCTTGGGGTTGGGTATACGATCTATCTTGGCAGCGAATTTGAAGCCGAGATGCTTGTGCAGGCCGCCCAGGTAGTTTATGATGCCCATCAGCATGGAATGTTGTCCGTACTCTGGATCTACCCCCGCGGAACTGCCGTAAAAGACGAAAAGGACCCTCACCTGATCGCAGGGGCAACAGGAGTAGGAGCCTGCCTCGGGACTGACTTTGTAAAGGTCAACTATCCGAAAAAGGAAGGGGCAAAATCTGAAGAGGTTTTCAAGGAAGCCGTAAAAGCTGCAGGGCGCACCAAAGTCGTTTGCGCTGGCGGCTCAAGCGACGAAGCAGAAGCTTTCCTTAAAAAGCTTCACGACCAGATCCACATCTCAGGAGCCCAGGGAAATGCAACCGGCAGAAATATCCACCAGAAATCCCTGGATGAAGCTGTCCGCATGTGCAACGCTGTCTACGCCATAACCGTGGAAGAAGCAAGCGTTGAGGAAGCCCTGAAGATCTACAGGGGAAAATAAGCAGATAGCAATAAAACAGATAACAATAAAGCAGATAACAATAAAGCAGATAACAATAAAGCAGATAACAATAAAGCAGATAACAATAAAGCAGATAACAATAAAGCAGATAGCAATAAAGCAGATAACAATAAAACAGATAGCAATAAGCAGCATAAGTTCTGATGCTGCTAAAAGTAACAATCCAAAAACGGCATTGAATATCAAATTGAATATCAACGACCGTGAAAATATGCAAATCCCTGACCATAAGACAAAGATCGTCTGCACCATAGGGCCTGCTTCTTCTTCTGAGAAAGTGCTCAGGGAGCTGGTGCTTGCAGGCATGAACGTGGCAAGGATTAACTTTTCCCATGGGGACTTCGAGAGCCACGGAAAAGTAATCCAGCTGGTCCGAAAAGTTGCAGAAGAACTTGACAGGACAATTGCCATCCTTGCCGACCTGCCCGGCCCGAAAATTCGCATAGGCAAGCTCATAAAAGAGTCGCTTATGCTCCATAAAGGGAACCGGATAACCCTTACTGTGGATGAAACATCCGGAAGCGAGGATCGCATCCCGGTCAGCTACAAACAGCTCCCGGAAAGCGTATCTCCGGGAAGCCTCATCTACTTGAGTGATGGGTTTATCCAGCTCCGTTGCCTGGAAATCTCGGGAAAAGATGTACTTTGCGAAGTTATGATAGGAGGCCAGCTCTATTCCCATAAAGGGCTGAACCTTCCCGGGGCAAAGATTTTCCTGGACCCTGTAACGGAACATGACTTAAAAATCCTTGAGTTTGCCCTTAATGAGGAAGTTGATGCTGTTAGCATCTCTTTTGTGGAAAATGCAGAAGATATTCGTAAGGTCCGAAATTTTGCTTCAGCCAGGGGAAAGTCCGTATATGTTGTCTCTAAAATCGAACGGAGACAGGCTGTCCAGAATATTGTAGAGATTCTGGAGGAAACCGACGCCCTGATGATTGCCAGAGGAGACCTCGGAGTCGAGATCCCTATCCAGGAAGTCCCCTCGGTCCAGAAAGAACTAATCTGGAGTGCAAAGCTCCTGAGCATCCCTGTGATCACAGCCACCCAGATGTTGATCTCCATGACCGACAACATAAGGCCCACAAGGGCTGAAGCCACAGACGTTGCCAACGCCATTCTGGACGGGACGGATGCGGTCATGCTCTCGGAGGAAACCGCAGTTGGGAACTACCCGGTAGAAACCGTGGAGATGATGGCAAAAATTGCAAAAACCACCGAAAACTGGCGCTCCAGGACGAAATGGGGGCTTGATACAATGATCAAGGGCATCACGGATCAGGAAATGTCAGTGGACGAGGTAATCGCCCTCCAGGTGCACGAAGCCCTGCAGAAGCTCCCGGTGGCAGCCGTGCTGACCCCAACCCGGAGCGGAGCGACCCCGCGCCGGCTGTCCCGCTTCAAGCCCGAGCCCTGGATCCTGGCTTTCACCCGTTTCCCTGATACCGGCAGCCGCCTTGCCCTGTCTTACGGAGTCTACCCGGTAATCGTAAAAGAAACAATTGAAAACTGGGAACTGGAAACCACAAAAAAAGCAAAAGAGCTGGGATTTGCAAACAGCGGAGACATCGTAGTTTTCACCCAGGGCCCTGCTTCCGGAAAACCCGGTGGTACAAACATGCTCAAGATCCTGACTCTGGACTGAACCAAATATCGAGCAGAAGCTTTCAAAAACAGAAATTGAGACTTAAAATTCCGAATTTATCCCGGAAACTCTTTTTTTGTCAAAAAATGGATGCGAAAACTTTTTCAAGACAATAGATTTAGATACGATGTATGTTTTTAACACTCAGAATAATTTGCATTCTGTTATGAGGTTTCATTTATGAAACAAAAGAATTCAGCAACAAAGAACCAGAAGTATCTGGCTATCTTCCTGGCCGTAACAATGTTTCTCTCGGCCTTTTTGATATATTTCACGGCCACAGGTAATGATAAAGATAATGATGTCCCTGCTCCCGAAGTTGGGAATGAGTCAATGATTTTCTTTTCCCAGATACCGGGTAAACACGTTCAGCATGAGTTTAACTCTATTATCAATGGATTAGAAATGTCACCTGAAGGAGTAACGAATGCGGTGTATGTTGACTTTCAAAAAACAAAGGGAACGCCCTTAGAAACTATCTTTGGAAACGGGCAAACTATGAGTACCTCATTCTCTTACGGTGCTGATGTTACGAAGAGATATGGTGCAAGTTATGCCAATGAAAGTGGCTTTGAGCTGCACCAGATTCCTGAGCAGCAGATTAGCGTGCCTGCGGAAACAAGAGTGATGCCATATGAAGGATATCAACTCCTTGACAGGACAAACGGCACCTACAACATATGGAACGCTGTTGGTAGCCCTTCAATTATAGGTCCCATCCAGAATGTAGCGGGTGTCATCGATATCCTTGAAGGAAATGCAACAGCTACTACCGAATACGACCAGATTTTGAGCCAGGCAGAGCCGGAAGGAAGCATCTACCAGGAAGTTGTCAAAAGAACAAACTCCTCCGATATTCCCGCCGAACAATACTACAGAGATCTCAAAAAGCTGGATGACGGAAGTTACACGCAGACCTCCATCTACCTTGACCCTGAGCCTGAACTAAATGAAAAGATCAAAGCTTACCAGGCAAACTCAAGCGAACGTAGAGTGGCCTACAACGTAACTACTCTGGATAATATTACTAAACTGGTAATAAGTTCAGACTTTGAGAGCCTGTACAACGAAAGTGCCCTGCTTTCAATATAAGCAGGCAAACTTTCTTTTTTAAATTTTTTTTGTTTTTTTTGACTTTGTTTTTTTGGTTTTTTTGGTTTTATTGTTTTTATGTTTATTTTTACCTTCTACTTTTGTTCTTCTGGCATCTTCAGGTTTCCTCTTCTGCTCTTCACAGAGCTGAAGCCAAACTGCCCCCCAGAAAAAAAACCAGACAATACCGCCTATTTTCTCAATACCGCAGTAGTTTAAACCGACTTTCCGCAGAGATCTTCAAAAAAATAACATTTATATTGCTATCGTTTTTGGAGAATTATTCGAAAATCTACAGTCATTATCTCAACTGAAGCTTTGGGAAATGGGTAATGGAAATTTTCAATGAAGGCAAAAGGTCGAAAATTGTGGGATATTTTAAAAACACATGTTTGAGCAATCACAGCAGTTTTCAGAAAAAACGATAGCAGGAAAAATTGTGAAAATTGACAGGACATCTGCGGAAAGTGGGTTTAAATCTTCATCCCACCTTTAAGAATAATATTGGACAAATCGGTAAATAAATATATACATCTGTGTTCTGCGGAATGCAAGATTAATCTCGACTAAGAGATGAGACACGGGAAAATACGGAAAAAATACGGAAAGACACAGGAAGACACAGAAAAGCTCTATCAATCTTTATATATAGTCCTCTTGAGAGCAGCGAAAAGGACCGCAGGCTCCCGAATTGCAATTCGGGAAGTACAGCCCAGATAGGTTGAATAAATAAAGAAAGAGAACGTGATGAAATAAAATTAAAAAAATGAGGTGAGGCTCTGGGACTTTCCAGCGTATTCGAAAGGATATTCCTGAAAAAGATTAACGGCAAGAACTCCCATGACTGGCTTGAACTGGGAGCAAAAGAAAAAGACCCTGCAAAAAAGGTAGAGTACTTAAGAAATACCGTAAAGTTAAAACCGGGGTTCGTAGGCGGCTGGACTGTGCTTGGGAATGCTTATGCCGATATGGGAGCGTATGAAAAAGCCATGGAATGCTACGACCAGGCTCTTTCGATATGCCCAATGTATAAGGAAGCAAAGAATAACAGGAGAAATCTTGAGAAAAAGATGAGAGAAGCCGAATTAAAAACAGGAACGTAAAGAAACACTAATCCATCAAACTCACCTGCGGAGGGAAAATAAACATTTATTCATTTTCACAAAAAACCAGCAGGAGAAAATTCTCTTTTCAGCATGATCACATCTGTTTTTAAAAACAAGGACATCAATAGGCATCACCAGCTATTTCTTCCAACCCCGCGTATATTCAATCGGAAGTGATGCTATTGGGATTTCTGGACAAACTTTTCAAGAAGAAAATCGAAGGAAAAACCGTAGAAGAGTGGTATGGGATTGCTGTGGGTGAAACAGACCCGGAAAAGAAGATTGAGTCTTTTGATAAGGTTCTGACGTTAAAGCCTGATTTTGCAGGAGCCTGGAACCTGAGAGGACTCGAATTTGTGGTCCTGAAGCGGTATGAAGAAGCCATTGCCTCTTTTGACAAAGCACTTGAAATAAGACCCAGCTATCCGGAAGCAAGGTACAATAAAGAAGATGCTGAAACTGAATTAAGAAAGATCAGTACAGCAGAAAATCCGGTTGAAGAGAAGAAAGAAGGACCAGTGGAAGTATAAGAGAGAACAGAAGAAGGAATAAAAGGATAGGGAAGAAGAAAAAAGAAAGGAAATGTGACCGAAGGTTAAAAAACAGAAACCGGATGGGGACAGGTAGATTTTACCAAACTGCCGAGAACATCATTTATTTTTTCCCGCGGTTCAGTGCATGAAGCCCGAGTTTTACAGGCCCCGGAAGTTTCCCGCACTGCATGACTTTCATCTGTTCAGGGGAAATAAACTTGAAAGCCGCGTTCATGAGGGCATCAGATTTCATGATCCCGTCCATTATCTGTCTCGCCTGTACCGAAGTTTCAAGCGCGGGTCCGAACTGAGCCCTCCAGCGCCTGTCGTATTCTTCAAGCCTGCAGTTTCCGGCTGCAAATTCAGCTGCAGTTTCCCCGGCTATTTTTCCTGCGATCATTGCAGGAGGGATTCCACCCCCGTTTGTTGCGATGATATGCCCGGCGGCATCCCCCACAATAAGGGAATCTTCAGTTGCAGTGTTTGCAGGGGCTCCGTTTACAGGAATAATGCCTGCGATAACATTCATAATGATGGCGTTTTTCAGCTTAGGGGCGGCTAGAGGGTGATCCCGCATGAAACGGTGCAGGTACTCTTTTGCAGAAACCCCTTTTTCAGCCATACCGCTTCGGATTCCAATTCCTACATTTGCCCGCCCCTCGCCTTCGGGAAAAATCCACGCATAACCCCCGGGGACATAATCTTTTCCGAAATACATTTCAAGGGCATCAGGGTCAATATCAACGTTCCTGACCTGATATTCAATGGCAACAGAAGTTTCCTTTGACTCCGGTTTCCAGGCGAGAACTTTTGATTTTGCAACCAGGGAATTTGGGCCGTCAGCTCCGATAATCGCTTTTGCTTTGATCGTATGTTTCCCAAAAATTCCTGAAGCCTCAACAATTGTGCCCTCCACTTTTGTCACACGCGTTTTTACCATCAGTTCGGCTCCTGCCATGGCGGCCTGCTCAGCCAGGAACTGGTCATAGCGGCGGCGGTCGAGGACAGCACCCCTCACGGAAAATTCTTTTGTATTGCAATTAGGGGGAATGATCCGCTGGGTTTTGATATGCTGCAGCACGCAGGAATCAGGATAGCTTTTCAGGGTCTCCGGCAATTCGGCATCAGGCATCAGAGCCTGAACTTCCGAGGCATCGGGGAGAAAACCTGCACACTGAATAGGGCTTCCGATCTCCCTTTTTTTATCAAGAATAAGTACAGTGGCTCCGTTCCTTGCGGCATAAAGGGCAGCAGTGGAACCCGCAGGGCCTGCACCCACAACGATGACATCGTAAGAGGCTTTTGGAATCATGAAAGGGTCTTCCTGTTGTTTATTTTTGCCTCTGCAATTTACTGAGGAATTGTTTATAAATACTTTCCTGAAGCCAGAAATAGAGATTCAATCAGTGAACTACCCTCACCTGCCGCTTCGCTCCGAGGAGGGGGACTTCCCGCCTTATTTTTGAAAAAAATGTTTGTAAGAACATAAGCAGTGAAAAAGATACTCAGGTAATAGAAAAGATTAAATAATATTAAATAGTACAAAGGTTGCCGGTTTCCGCCAATGACGGGTTGCGAAGGAGTTATTGTTCTTATTATCTACTGAACAGGTTTTATTGTAAGCCTTCCCTGGAAAAAAAAGCAGTGAAGACGAATAAAAAATAGTTTTAAATTGGTAGATATATTTAAATAATAGCAAGTAGTACAAAGGTTACCGGCTTCCGGTTGCCTAGTAAATTAATTAAAAGGAGTTTGACACAATGAGACAGATAGCAATCTACGGAAAAGGCGGTATTGGAAAATCCACTACCACGCAAAATCTGACTGCGGCCCTTTCAACTATGGGAAACAAAATTCTTCTTGTAGGGTGCGACCCTAAAGCAGACTCTACCAGAATGCTGCTTGGCGGCCTGAACCAGAAGACTGTACTTGACACTCTCAGGAGTGAAGGGGACGAAGGGGTCAACCTTGACATCGTTGTACAGCCAGGCTTCGGGGACATCAAATGTGTGGAATCCGGAGGTCCCGAACCAGGCGTAGGCTGTGCAGGCAGAGGGATTATCACTGCCATAGGGCTGCTCGAGAATCTGGGAGCATACACTGAAGATCTTGATTATGTATTCTACGACGTGCTTGGTGACGTCGTATGCGGAGGTTTTGCCATGCCTATCCGTGAAGGAAAAGCCAAGGAAATCTACATCGTGGCCAGTGGGGAACTAATGGCCATCTATGCAGCAAACAACATCTGCAAAGGAATTGCCAAATTTGCCAAAGGTGGAGCCCGTCTTGGAGGCATCATCTGCAACAGCAGAAATGTAGATGGAGAGCGCGAACTCCTTGATGCTTTCGCAAAGAAACTGGGAAGCCATCTAATTCACTTCGTGCCCAGAGATAACATTGTCCAGAGGGCAGAGATCAACAGAAAAACCGTAATTCACTTCGACTCTGAATGTAACCAGGCAAAGGAGTACCTTGCCCTTGCCAACAACGTCCAGAACAACACCAAATTCGTTGTTCCGACTCCTATTCCCATGGAAGAGCTGGAATCCATGATGGTGGAATTCGGAATTGTAGCGATATAATTAAAGATGCATAGGAGATGAAAACGATGCAAATGATACGCGCAATCATCAGGCCGGGAATTGAGTCAAAAGTCATCGAGAGCCTGGAAAAAGAGGGCTGCATTTCCCTTACAAAAATGGAAGTCTTCGGAAGGGGGAAGCAGAAAGGAATTCATATCGCAGACATCCACTACGACGAACTTCAAAAGACCATGCTCCTGATGGTAGTCGAAGACGAATATAAGGACAAAGTTATTCAGACCATAATGGATTCTGCAAGAACCGGAAAATATGGGGATGGAAGGATCTTCGTAAACCCCGTAGAAGAAGCCTATACCATAAGGACTGGGAAAGCCGGACTTTAAACCGGCTTTTCGGAGGAAATCCCCATGAAAGAGATAACGGCAATAATCAGGATGAACAAGGTCCAGAAAACCAAGGATGCCCTGCTGGAATGCGGCTTTCCTTCTTTTACCGTAAGAAGGGTCATGGGCCGCGGGAAACAAAGAGGGCTCTGCTTTGAGTTTAACCCACCCCTGCCCGAACCGGAAAAGGAAGCTGAAACCTGCATCCGTTTCATTCCAAAACGCATGTTCACCATCGTGGTAGACGACTCAAGTGTAAACGAAGTGGTCCAGAAAATCATTGAGGTAAACCAGACCGGGAATGTAGGAGACGGAAAAATTTTCGTGTCAAACATCAGCGAAGCACTCCGTATCCGGACCGGAGAAAGCGGAGATGCAACCGTTAACAAGGAGCTGGTATAAAATGGGAGCAGAAATTGGTTCGGGAATTGAAGACAAACAAAAAATTGTCGATGACATGCTGAAGGCGTTCCCGGAAAAAGCTGCCAGGAACCGGAGAAAACACATCGTTGTCAGGGACTGTTCCACCGAACAGCACATCGAAGCCGACGACAAGGTAATCCCGGGCATCCTCACAAACCGCGGATGTGCTTTTGCAGGTACCAAGGGTGTGGTCTTCGGGCCCATCAAGGATATGGTACACCTGGTCCATGGCCCCATAGGCTGTGCTTACTTCACCTGGGGAACCAGGCGAAACCTTGCAAAAGCCGAAGAAGGAGGGGATAACTTCAGCAACTACTGTGTATGCACGGACATGAAGGAAACCGACATCGTCTTTGGTGGAGAGAAGAAGCTCAAGAAGGCCATTGATGAAGTTGTGAAAATCTTCAATCCCGGAGCCATCACCATCTGCGCAACCTGTCCTGTAGGGCTTATCGGAGACGATATCGAAGCCGTTGCCCGCGAAGCTGAGAAAGAGCACGGGGTAAAGATCGTTCCCGCCCGCTGTGAAGGGTACAGGGGAGTCAGCCAGTCGGCAGGCCACCACATTGCAAGCAATGCCCTGATGGAACACCTGATAGGGACCGAGGATATCAAAAACCCCACTCCCTTTGACATAAACATCTTCGGGGAGTACAACATCGGAGGAGACCTCTGGGAAATCCAGCCGATCCTTGAAAAAATCGGGTACAGGATAGTCTCAAGTTTGACCGGGGACGGATCATTCCACAAGATATCACAGGCACACCAGGCAAAACTCAGCATCCTGCTCTGCCACCGTTCAATCAACTACACTAACCGGATGATGGAAGAAAAATACGGGGTCCCCTGGCTGAAAGTCAATTACATCGGCACAAAAGGAACCGAAAAGTCCCTCCGGAAAATGGCAGAGTTCTTTGAAGACCCGGAAATTACCCGGAAGACTGAAGAAATCATTGCTGAAGAAAAAGCGAAGTACATGGATGAAATCGAAAAGTACAGGAGGAAACTCAAGGGAAAAACCGCCTTCATCTATTCAGGAGGTTCCAGGAGCCACCACTATACAAACCTCTTCGAAGAGCTCGGCATGAAAATAGTTGTTGCAGGCTACCAGTTTGCCCACAGGGACGACTACGAGGGCAGACAGATCATCCCTCAGATCAAAGGAAGTGCTCTTGGATCAATGCTGGAGGATGTGCACTACGAAAGGGACGAAAATATCACCCCCGCAGTCAGCCCGGAAAGGATTGAAGAGCTGAAAAAGAAAATCGGACTCATGGAATATGAAGGTATGTTCCCCGAAATGGAAGACGGGACCATTGTCATTGATGACCTGAACCACCACGAGACCGAAGCCCTTGTAAAAGCCCTTAAACCTGACATCTTCTGTTCGGGGATCAAGGATAAGTACTGGGCTCAGAAGCTCGGGGTCCCTTCAAGGCAGATTCACTCCTACGACTACAGCGGACGTTACACTGGCTTTTCCGGGGTCCTGAATTTCGCACGGGACATCGACATGGCACTTCATAGCCCCACCTGGAAGTTCATACGCCCGCCATGGAAAGGAGAAGGAGCAGAGGAGTAAGGAGAGAGATAAATGTTAGACTACACCCCATATGAAGAAGTTGAACGCTCAGCCATCACAATCAACCCTGCAAAAATCTGCCAGCCAATAGGCGCAGTCTATGCTGCCCTTGGTGTCCACAACTGCATGCCGCACAGCCACGGCTCACAGGGCTGCCTCTCATACCTGCGCATGTGCCTGAGCAGGCACTACCGGGAAGCTGCAATTGCAACGACCAGCAGTTTCTCCGAAGGAACCGCCGTCTTCGGAGGTGCAGCAAATCTCAAGGAGGCCCTCGAAAACCTGACTGAAGTCTACAAACCCGAAGTAATTGCCATCCACACCACCTGCGTGGCAGAAACCATAGGTGATGACGTGGGATCCATTGTAGAAGATATAAGGGCCGAAGAGCTTATAGACCCCTCAATCAAGATCTGTGCAGCCTCCACCCCGAGTTATGTGGGATCCCACATCACCGGTTATGACAACATGGTAAAGGCCTTCGTGACCACTTTTGCCAGCAAAAGCAAGCCAAACGGGAAACTCAACCTCATTCCGGGCTTTGTGGAACCTGCCGATATCCGGGAAATGAAACGCATTCTCTCAATCATGGGAATCTCAAGTATCGTCTTTCCGGATACCACGGACGTCTTTGACGCCCCCCTTACGGGAGAATACAACATGTACCCCAAAGGCGGGACCCCGATCGGAGACATCGAAGATTCCGCAAACTCCCTGGGGACCATTGCGGCCTGCAAGATGGCAGGAGGTTCTGCAGCAAAGATCCTTGAAAGCCGTTTCAAGATCCCTGCCAGAGTAGGGCCCACCCCCATAGGAATCAGAAACACTGACCGTTTCGTCATGAACGCGGCAAAACTTGCCAACGTGGCGATTCCCCCCGAAATCGAAGACGAAAGGGGAAGACTTGTTGACATGATGACTGACGCCCACCCCCACTACCATGGAAAGAAGGTAGCCATTTACGGGGATCCGGACATACTCTCAGGGCTTACGAGCCTTGTGCTGGAAATGGGCATGGAACCGAGTGTTGTCCTCACCGGAACCCAGAACTCAGAGTTTGAGAAAGAAGTAGAAGGACTCATAGGTTCCGAATACCCGGACGCCGATATAATCTCGGGTGGGGACCTCTTCATGCTCCACCAGATCATCAAGCGAAAGCCCGTGGACCTCCTTGTCGGCAACACATACGGGAAATTCATATCAAGGGCAGAGGATGTGCCCCTGATAAGGGTAGGCTTCCCGATCATGGACCGGGCAAATCTGCACTACTTCCCTATCATGGGGTACGCCGGAGCTGCACGACTGGTGGAGCGCATAGGAAACACCCTGCTTGACAGGAAAGACAGAGATGCGCCAGACTGGCTGCTTGAAACCATCCAGTGAGGGGTCTGACTTCAAGATAACTAATTTCAAACTAATTTCCAGAAGAGAACTGAGGAAATCAGAAAAACTGGAAAACCAGCCGCTGCAAATCTGAAAAGCAGAAGCAGAGGGGAGTGAAAGAGATGAAAGAGAAAACCGGGATAGTGGATACTCTCGAAGAAAGGCAACCATACATCATCAGAAAGCAGGAAAGGGGACAGGTAATCCCCCTTGCCTGCGACAACAATTCTCTGGCAGGAGCCATCAGCCAGCGGGCCTGTGTCTATTCGGGAGCCAGGGTTGTCTTAAACCCAGTAACCGATGCCGTTCACCTGGTCCACGGCCCAATTGGCTGTGCAGGCTATACCTGGGACATCAGAGGCGCAAAGTCCAGTGGGATTGAAACAAACCGCAGCAGTTTCAGCACGGACATGAAAGAAATCGATATCGTCTTCGGAGGAGAAAAAAAGCTCTCAAACGCGATCGACGAACTGGTAGGCATCTACCGCCCTCCGGTGGTCTTCGTGTATTCCACATGCATTGTAGGAATTATTGGGGATGACCTTGATTCCGTATGCAAAACAGCAAGTCAGAAGCACAATATCCCGGTACTCCCTATAAAGTCCGAAGGTTTCAAAGGTAACAAATCCGACGGGTACAAGGCTGCTTGTGATGCCTTAAAGCAGCTTATCAAAAGACCGGAAGAAGAAACTGTAGAAAAGAAGCCCGAGGTAAGTCAGAAAGCCAGAAAGCCAAAGATTAACATCCTCGGGGATTTCAACGTTGCAGGAGATGTATGGCTTGTAAAACCCCTCTTTGAGCAGATGGGAATCGAAGTCATAGTTTCCATGACCGGGGATTCAACTGCCAAAACAATTTCAAGGGCAGCGGAAGCCGACCTCAACCTCGTCCAGTGCAGTGGGTCCATGAACTACCTGGCAAAGTGGATGCAGCAAGAGTACGGAATTCCATACTTAAACGTGAGCTTCTTCGGAATCGAAGATATCTCCATTGCGCTTCGGAAGACTGCAGAATACTTTGGTTCTGAAGAGATGAAAAAGCAGGCAGAAGAAATCCTGGAAACCGAAACAAACCGGATAATGCCCGAAATTTCCCGGGTCCGGGAGAGAGTCGAAGGGAAAAAAGCAGCCATTTACATGGGAGGGGCAGCCAAAGCTCTTACGCTCATCAAAGGCTTTTCAGAACTTGGAATGGAAGTGGTCATCATCGGGACCCAGACCGGGAAAAAGGAAGACTACGAGCAGATCAGTTATTCAGTCCGGAATGGAACGGTCATTGTAGACGATGCAAACCCCCTTGAACTTGCCGATTTGCTTGTGAAACAGAAAGCCGACCTGATGGTTGCAGGCGTTAAGGAGAGGTTTATCGCGTACAAACTGGGTGTTGCTTTCTGTGACTTCAACCATGATAGGGTGGTGGAGTTCGAAGGCTTTGACGGCTTTGTAAATTTCACCAGGGAAGTGGACGCCTCGATCAACAGCCCTGTCTGGAAAGCTGTAAAGCAGAGGATCCTGAAACCCGAAGGTGTGGAATCAGAAAGGACAGCAGTAAAAGAAAATGGAGAAAATATTTCCGAAAAACCCTGCGCAAAAAAATATAAAGAAATGCACATGGATCCGGAGTTTTTGCGCCAGAATCAGGATGATGCAGTTGAGAGCCAGGTATGAGGAGGCATTGAGATGACTAAAAGAAACTATGCAACCGTGAACCCATGTGTTATGTGCCAGCCCATGGGAAGTGCCCTTGCCTTTAAAGGAATTGAAAATACCATGGTTCTCTTCCACGGCTCCCAGGGCTGCAGCACCTATATGCGCCTGCACCTTGCCCACCACTTCAGGGAACCCGTAGACATCGCATCAAGTTCCCTCAGCGAAAAAGGAGCGATCTACGGAGGCAGGGAAAACCTGAAAAAGGGACTGAAAAACGTCATCAACAGGTATAACCCGAAGGTAATAGGCGTTGCAACCACCTGCCTTGCCGAAACAATAGGAGACGATGTCTCTGCAATAATCAGAGAATTCAAAGAAGAGGAAGGGATCGGAGACGACCCCGAAAAAGATATCATAATTATTTCCGTTTCCACCCCCAGCTACGGGGAGAGCCATGTAAGCGGGTACATAAAAGCCCTGGATGCGGTTGTCAGGAAATTTGCGGAAAACTCGGAAAAACCGAAAATTCCGGAAGACATTGAGATCATGGATTACATGGAAAATATGGAAATTATGGGATATACGGAAATCATAGAAAAAGAGAAGGTAGCGGAAACTTTACAGGAAGCAAAAAGTCCTGATATAAAAGAAACCACAAATGGCAAACTTAACCTCCTCCCGACTGAAAGCCTTTCCCCTGCTGATGTGCGGGAACTCAAGGAGATTCTGGAAGCTACGGCCGGAGATTACATCTTCCTGCCTGACATTTCCGAAACCTTTGACGCCCCCCTGGGAAACGAGCTTCCAAAAATTGCCCCTGGCGGCACCAGACTTTCCGAAATAGCAGATATGCCAAACAGCCGGGCAAGCCTGGGCCTGGGCATAGTCAGCAAGAACCTGGCACTGGCATACCTGGAAGAATCCCACGGCGTGCCCGGGCACAGCGTCCCAATCCCAATAGGGCTTTCAAACACGGACAGTTTCTTTACGGAACTGGTCAACACCATCGGCTGTCCGATCCCTGAGGAATACCAGAAAGAAAGGGGAAGGCTCCTCGATGCCATGGTGGACGTGCACAAGTACCTTTACGGCGTAAAAGTGGCTGTTTACGGAGACCCGGACACTGTATTTAGCCTGACGGCCTTCATGCTGGAACTCGGAATGAACCCCGTGCTGGTAGCAACAGGAAGCAAAAGCCGGGACTTTGGAAAGAGAATAAAGCAAATCTTCGAAGAGATCAGGCCGGAACTGGAACCTGTGGTTCTGGACGGGATCGACTTTGACAGCCTCAACGACGCGGTCAGCGAATGCAACCCCGAAATTCTGATTGGAAACTCAAACGGGAGATACATTGCCAAAGCCCGTGATATTCCTCTTGTAAGGGTTGGCCTTCCAATCCACGACCGAGTAGGTGCACAGCGCATCCTTACCGTCGGATACAGGGGAGCCCTGGAACTGCTGGACAGGATCACAAACACAATTCTTGAAGCTACTGATACTTTCACCGCACCTGTACAGGTGGAACCGGCAGCATATGCCGGTCAGGGAGCAGAAAAAGAATTCATGGAAGGAGCGCAATGAGTGAAAGTAAAGCAAAAAAGCTGATACTTCCAGTCCTTGCAGCTGTCCTTTGCCTTGGGATAGTCGCCTTCCTTGCAGCGTCCCCGGGAGCAGGCGAACAGCCGACCCCCATCACTGTTTCGGCTGCAGCAAGCCTGACCGAGGCTTTTACTGACATTGCCAGAGAGTTTGAAGTTGCCCATCCGGACACAAAGGTGGAACTGAACCTCGCAGGTTCGGGTACCCTGAGGATGCAGATTGAAGGGGGAGCACCTATTGATGTGTTCGCTTCGGCTTCCCAGGCCCATATGGACCTCCTCTCCGAGGAAAAACTGATCGAAAACAGCTCGAGAAAGGACTTTGCTACCAACACCCTCGTAATGGTTGTGCCTGAGAAGAATGGGTCCGAATCCCCGAAGTCTTTAGAAGACCTGACTGCAGACAACGTGGAAAAGATCGCAATTGGGGACCCGGAAAGCGCACCTGTGGGTAAGTATACGAAGCAGGCAATGGAGAGAGCCGGGATCTGGGACAAACTTGCAGGCAAAATCATCCTTGCAGAAAATGTTAAACAGGTACTCACTTATGTGGAAACAGGAGAAGTCGATGCAGGTTTCGTATACATGACGGATGCCGAAAGTGGCCGGAAAGACCTGTATGAAATAACGTACACGGTCCCTGTTAATGAATCGATTTCCTACCCCATAGCAGTGGTAAATTCATCAAAAAATAAGGAGGAAGCACAGGAATTCGTGGATTTCGTAACCGGAACCAGAGGACAGGAGATCCTGGCAGAATACGGCTTCAGCGCAGCATAATATTCCCCGGAATCAAGAAACTCCGAATCAAAACAGCATAAAATAGAAGGGATTTGATGGAAACCTTTCAACTAATCGCGACCCCACTTCTACTTACCCTCAAAATTTCCATCATTGCAACCCTTTTTGTTACGGGGTTTGGGATTATAATTGCTTATATACTGGCAAAAAGGGAGTTTCCCGGGAAATGGATAGCTGACACGATGATTACCCTGCCCATGATTCTTCCCCCAACGGTAACCGGGTATATCCTTGTTATCCTGCTGGGAAAAAACGGAATATTAGGAAGCATCTTCACCAAAATTACGGGGAGCAGCATCCTCTTTACCTGGCAGGCAGCAGCCATTGCAGCTTTTGTAGTATCTTTGCCCCTGATGGTAAAGACCACCACCTCAGCCATCGGGGCAGTAGACAGGAGTGTTGAGGAAGCTGCCTGTATTCTGGGGAGAAGCGAGTTCGAAACTGCGCTTTTCATAACCCTGCCCCTTGCAAAGAAAGGCATTATCGCAGGTTGCGTCCTGAGTTTTGCAAGGGCTGTCGGAGAGTTCGGAGCAACCCTGATGGTCGCAGGAAATATCCCGGGAAAGACCAGCACCATGCCTCTTTCCATTTACGGAGCATACCAGTCAGGAAATAATGAACTTGCGAACCTGCTTGTGATTATCCTGGTTGTCATCTCCCTCATAACGATTGCAGCCACCAGTAAACTGGGAGAACGATAAAAAGAAAGGGGAGAGTAGGGATGACTGTTGAAGTTGACATTGAAAAGGAATTTTACGGAAGGAAAAACAGGAAAAAGAAGGGGAAAAACCCCAGCTTTTCAATGCACTGCAGCTTTGATGCAGATTCCGATTTTGTGGTCCTGTTCGGCTGTTCAGGTTCAGGAAAAACCACAGCTCTCCGCTGTATTGCAGGGCTTGAGAAGCCGGACGCAGGGACTATAAAGATAAACGGCACCGTGTACTTTGACAGCAGGAAAAAAATAAACCTGCCCCCCCAGAAGCGGAAAATCGGGTATATGTTCCAGGAAAATGCCCTCTTCCCGCATATGAACGTACGGCAGAATGTCGAGTTCGGGTTAAAAGGCCTGAGTTCCATGGAAAAAACGGATCGGGTGAACGAGATGTTGGGCCTTGTGGGGATAGAAGAACTTGAGTTTGCATACCCGGACGAACTTTCAGGCGGCCAGAAACAGAAAGTTGCACTTGCCCGTGCCCTTGCCCCGGACCCCGAAGTCCTGCTCCTGGACGAGCCATTTTCAGCCCTGGACACCGTAGTCCGCCTGAAATTGAGAAAAGAACTGCGGATGATCCAGAAAAGGCTCGGGATTCCTGTGATCTTCATTACCCATGATCCTGTCGAAGCCTTTACCATGGCAGACCGGATGGCAGTCTTTGACGACGGCAGGGTGCAGCAGATCGGTTCCCCTGAGGATGTATTCTACCACCCGAAAACTCGCTATGTGGCTGAACTTGTGGGTTTCCTGAACCTCTTTGATAATGCCGTGGTCGGAGGCCATGGGGAAGGAGACGAGTGCACCTTCCTGTGGTCTCTTGGGACGGAAATTACCGCTCCCTACATAGAACGCAAGGCAGGAGACAGGGTCAGCTGGGGCATTCGACCTGAGAATGTCGAACTTGTGGACAGGAGGAATATGCATGTTATCCGACAGGAAGAGAGGAAAAACCTGTTCGACGGCGTAATAATGAACGTGGTGAACAAAGGCACCAGCCGGATCATGTCCCTGATACTTAAAGAAAGCGAGGATGTCCTGAAGGTGGAAGTCGCAAACCATGTCTTTGACTCATTAAAAATAGGGACTGGAGATGAATGCATGGTCGGGCTCAGAGCATCGGATATGATTGTCTTCTGACGCCCGAATTGCGATTCGGGAGCCCGCGGTCTTTTTCGCTGCCCGAATTGCGATTCGGGAGCCCGCGGTCTTTTTCGCTGCCCGAATTGCGCCTCGGGAGTACGCGGTCTTTTTCGCTGCCCGAATTGCGCCTCGGGAGTACGCGGTCTTTTTCGCTGCCCGAATTGCGCCTCGGGAGTACGCGGTCTTTTTCGCTGCCCGAATTGCGCCTCGGGAGTACGCGGTCCTTTTCGCTGCGCTCAAGAAGACTACTTGATGGATTTTAGCAGTGAACTTTGCTCAGGGGACTAAATTATGGATGTTGGATGTTAATACTGAACTGCGCTCAAGAGGACGAAATTAGATCTTTCTGACCCGTACAGCATTATTTGCTCTACCACCCGAATTGCGAGTCGGGAGCCCGCGGTCCTTTTCACTGCACTCAAGAGGACTTGTATTATTAGCACAGAAAGGAAGGATATAATCAATCCTCGCCTTCCGTATCTTCCAATTATATGAAATCTTTTGTTATATAGTCACGGGCTAGATAAGAACAGCATAATCCTACCCGCCTTATAATTCCGATTTTCAAGCATTCAGGCTGTTTTTAGATTTTTCTGTTCACATTTCAGACATACCACTTTAGGGGCTACATCCTGCTTTCCCTGAAAACAGTCTTATGTGATGCACTATGAGGGGATACAGGGGGACAGATATAAATATATTAAAAGAGTACATCGACATATGAAACTATTGGACACAGTTTTTGAAAAAATGAATATCTTTGACACCAGATGTGAATACATCTCGGAATGTGCTTTGTATAAAGAGGATTCATTTATGTGTACAAAAGAATTGGATAAGTATTATTGTGGGGTATATAAGCAGTTTTTACAGAAAGACTAAAATATTATACACAGATGCCTGAATATAAAATACGACACATCAATAGTACAAATTGTTAAGTGAGGAATCATGACAAATTGCGTCCATCCCCCAATAGATTTTCAAAATATTAACAGATTAGAGGGTTGAGCAAGGTGTCGATTATCGGTAAATAGGGCAACATATGAGGCAGTCTTCGGGTACAAAATCGATAGCTTGCGGGCAAGAAAATTCCTTAACCGATGACCAATGGATATTTTTTGCATTTACTCTTTCCAGTAATCAAAAGAAAACTCGTCTATTCCTGTATTTCCAGGACACTCGAATGAACAAAATGTACTCTCTAAAAATTAGATTTGTATTCACTTATATTTATTCACAGAGCGGCGGCAGAGATGCGACAGGAGCCCGAGAAGTATGAGAATGGATTGAAAGATAACAGGAGATACATTCATGTGCCTGACAGTCTTTCGATCCATTTTTGAGATTATTTGGCATGAAAGTACCTCTGATTTCGCACTCCGGACCCTCATTCTGAATTTATGATTATGTTGGAAGCAAATATAGCATTTTTGTCCTGTTAAATTGAAGTCAGGGTCCGGAATGTGGACGT